>NZ_JBNILJ010000005.1:0-211633 GCF_050107635.1 Metabacillus sp. 113a
GCCTAAGATGCTATATGCACTGTCTTAGGAGGGGCAATGAGATGCCCCTGTCTTGAAGGCTGTTCAAAACAGAAATGGACTGCGAACGTTTAGTCATTCAAGAATCCCACCCGTCACACCGTAAGGTAGGGCTTGCGGCTTTAGCCGTGGGAGTCTCAAATAACTAAAGCATTATGAGAGTCTTATAAAGAGCAAAAAGTATGATTGCTCAGCTTTTTAACCATTATGAGGAGGAATGCATTTGAGGAAATTTACACCGATGTTCTGGATTGCAATCAGCATGGGGGCGCTTTTTGTAGGATGGGGAGCCCTGTTCCCGAACAATTTATTAGAAGTTATGACCGGTATTAAAACGTTGTTCTTGGATAAGTTCGGATGGTTCTACCAGTTCTCAGCTTCTTTCTTTATTATTGCTGCCATCATCATCGCTTCCAGCAGGTATGGGAAAATACGATTAGGAAAAGATGAGGATCGTCCCGAATACAGCACCCCGACCTGGTTTGCTATGCTGTTCAGTGCAGGTATGGGTATTGGACTCCTTTTTTATGGAGTTTCAGAGCCCGCTTCTCACTTTTCGACTCCGCCGTTCGGAGATGGAGGAACGGAAGAATCAGCCAGAGTTTCCTTGCGGTATACATACCTTCATTGGGGCTTTCATGCCTGGGCGATTTATGCGGTTGTAGCGCTGGCGCTTGCCTACTATAAGTTTCGTAAAGGGCTTCCTGGTTTAATGAGCGCCACATTGTATCCGTTAATAGGGGAAAAGACGAAAGGGCCAATTGGATACGCAGTTGATATAATTGCTGTCTTTGCTACTCTGTTTGGAGTGGCCATTTCCCTTGGTATAGGAGCACAGCAGATTAACAGCGGTTTCAATTATTTATTCGGCTGGCCTGTTAACTTTACCACCCAGCTGATCATTATGGGTTTTACAACCATATTATTTATTTATTCCGCAGCAAGCGGATTATCTAAAGGAATTAAATATTTAAGCAATACAAATATGTTCCTGGCCGTTCTTTTATTCTTTGCTTTTCTATTTCTTGGTCCTACACAGTTTGTGCTTGAGCTGTTTTCTACGACATTTGGGTCATACGTACAAAACCTGCCGAGTATGGGATTGCGTTTTTCGCCTTTCAACCAAGAGGATAATCAATGGGTAAAAGACTGGACCATTTTTTACTGGGCATGGTGGATTTCGTGGACGCCATTTGTCGGAACGTTCATTGCAAGAGTTTCGAAAGGAAGGACGGTCCGGGAATTTATCCTTGCGGTCATCATCGCTCCAACTCTTGTGTGCTCTTTGTGGTTTGGGGTCTTCGGAGGGACAGGCCTCTATTTTGAACTCATTCAAGGTGCGGATGTATCAGGTCAAAGTCTGGAAACGGCGTTGTTTTATGTATACAAGCTGATGCCATTTGGAACGGTCCTGACTATTATTTCCCTTTTGCTCATCACCACCTTTTTTGTAACATCCGCTGACTCTGCTACTTATGTACTTGGTATGCAGACCTCAAATGGAAGTTTGAATCCTCCAACCCTGGTGAAAGTCAGCTGGGGACTGATTATGGCCGCTATTGCAGCGATATTAATGGGAACGGGTGGTGTAGAAGGGCTGCAGGCAGCCACGATTATTTCCGCGCTCCCGCTCGGGATTATTCTAATCTTTATGACGGCCGCTCTATTTAAATCTTTCCAGAGCGAGCTTTCTTCCGCCAAAAAAGAGAAGGAGAACGTTGAAGAAACAGCTTCACATAAGAAAGCCCAGTAAGAGCCCGGCTTTAAAGAGCATGGTCGAGCTTTGAATGGGAACAGTACATTTGTATAGTGCATTTACGAAAGCAACACGCTGAAATGGCAGCCTTTTTGCAAGGGCTGCCATTTTATTTATTTTGTGCTGTCTGGAGCGGGTTACAACTTATGCCGCTGCATGATGCAGGCTCCCTTGAACTCCATTCTCAGACCTTCTCTTGATTATCCAGATTCAGTTTTTTATCGTTGCGGTCATCCAGTTTAATAGAAGTGATAAGCCGATCCGTTCCATCCTGAGTCAGTAATTCGCTGTGGACAAGCTTTGCAAGATCAAATAATTCATCCGCATTCCCTTCTATCACTGTCGATAAAGGCGTCACATCACAGTTAAAGCCTTTTTCTCTGATAATTGAAACGGCAAGTTCCACATTTTTCCTCATACTTGTATCATCTGTACCTACAGGGGTGATGGTTAATTCCAATACAGCCATAACTCTCTCCTCCTCATAACCGTTTAGTTATCCGTTACCCTCTCGGATAAAAATGAATCTTATTTCTAAAAGACTAGCAAATGATTTAACCTAAAAACGGATTAGCCTAATCAAAATTTTAAACCAATTAAAGATTGCAATCGCTTGCAGGTGAATGTAGAATGGACTCATATACTGGACCCGAAACGTTTTGGAGGTTTTATGGATGACTACAATTAAGGATATTGCCAAAGTGGCAGGGGTATCTGTAACCACGGTGTCCAGAGCATTAAATGGATATTCTGATGTCAGCGAAAAGACCAGGAAAAAAATTATTGAGATTTCTAAAGAACTTAATTACAGTCCGAACATTCTAGCCAGGGGTCTCGTCATGAATAAATCCAAAACGATTGGATTGCTTGTTTCCGGGTTTAATAAAGAAAGCGTAAAGGATAATTTCACGTTTGAAGTTCTTTCCGGCATTAACCAATGTGCTGCAGAAACAGACTATGACCTCGTGTTATTCAATACTAATTCTACAAAACAGAGAGAAAAGACTTATGCTCAGCTATGCCGGGAGAGAAGGGTAGATGGTGTAATCCTGCAGGGGATTAAAACTGACGATCCATATTTGCAGGAGGTAGTAGAGAGCAGCATTCCATGTGTGTTAATCGACATCCCTATTCAGACAGAACATGTAGGGTATGTTTCCACAGACAATTCATTAGGTGCCGAAAAGGCTGTCAGGCACTTACTGGAGCTCGGGCATCGCAACATTGCCATGGTTAATGGACATGACTTTGCCTATGTTAGCGAAGAACGTCTGAAGGGCTTTAAAAAAGCCGTATCTGATGCGGGAATTCCGGGGAGGGAAGAATGGATTGTCAATGGTGATTTTAAGGAATATGAAGCAGAAAAAGCGGTCTTTGAATTGCTTAAAATTCACCCTTGCATAACAGCCATTTTCTGTGCAAGCGATCTAATGGCTTTTGGGGCAATTAAAGCAGCGGCAAGGCTAAACCTTTCTGTGCCAGAGGATTTATCGGTAGTTGGATATGATGATATTCTGCTGGCAGGCTATGTGTCCCCGAGTTTGACCACAATCGCTCAAAACCGCGAAATGCTTGGATTTCATGCAGCCAGACTGCTTATGGACATGCTTAATAAAGACAGTCAGCCAGCTCACCTTCTTTTGGAAACCGAGCTTAAAGTACGAAAGTCAACTGCACCAGTCAAACATGGAGATTAAGCTGCCTGAGATACAGGACGATATAAACGGCAAGGACTAAAGAGCAGGAAGGATTTCAATTTTCATACTAAAGAAGCTATCGAGGCGTTTTATACATTTTCCGAAACGTTTCGGATAACCAGGAGGCAGACATGGACTATTTAGTTATAAAAGAAAATGATTTATTTTTACTATCAGAGCCTAACGGGGACATTACCCAAAACCATTCCTACGGCCTGGGCCTATACACTAAGGACACAAGGTTTCTCAGCAAAATGGAGCTTAAAATCAATGGGGAAAAACCTGTCCTCCTTTCCTCTGATGGTTCAGCGAATCAGGTATCGCGTGTGCTGCTTACAAATCCGCACATGGAAAGGGATGGCGAGCTGATCTTGTGGAGAGAATCAGTTCAAATCGAAAGAGAACGTTTTATATATGAAGGTGTTTTATATGAAACCATCTATCTGACAAACTACTATCCTAAAGCTGTGAAATTCACGATTGATTTGGCTTTTGATGCGGATTTTAAGGATATGTTTATCGTCCGGGGGTTCCAAAAAGGAAATGTCGGGGCAAAAACCGGTCAAGTATATGATGAAAATTCATATGAACTAAATTATTCCGGGTCCGACGATTTGGAGCGGACAACCAGAATATCATGGGACAAGTCACCGGATGAAGTAAAGGAAAATGGAGATTTCACGTACAACTTCGAATTGGAACACAGCCAGGAGCAGGCTTTCACCATCATGGTACAGCCCGTCATTAATGGTTCATACGAAATTGGCATCCCGATTCCAGCGAATGAGGCGCTTGAAAAATTAACAGACTCGTATTCAGAATGGAACCGGCAAGCGCCGCTTATGAAGACAGATTTGACTCCATTGCAGCAGCTGGTGGACCGGGGATGGTCCGATCTGCGTGTCTTAATGACAGATATCGGACATGGAGGTTTCCCGGTTGCAGGTCTTCCGTGGTTCGGCGTTCCTTTTGGCAGGGACAGCCTGATTGCAGCTTTGCAAATGCTGTCATTTAATCCTGAGGCGGCTAAAGGTACGTTAAAAACGATGGCCAGTACCCAAGGGACAAAAGTTGATCCGTGGAGGGATGAACAGCCGGGGAAAATCATGCATGAGATGAGGTTTGGAGAGCTTGCAAACACAGATCAGGTTCCTTTCACACCTTATTACGGTACCATTGATGCGACACCGCTTTACCTGATCCTCCTGACTGAATATGTAAGATGGACTGGAGATTTACAGCTTGCTGAAGAACTGATGGACAGTGTGGTCAAAGCCCTTACCTGGATTGATGAGTTTGGGGACAGGGATGGGGATTTGTTCGTGGAGTATCATCAGGAATCAAGCAATGGGATCGCCAATCAGGGATGGAAGGATTCAGGTGACTCCATTGTCCACAGGAGTGGAGAATACGCGGAGACCCCCATTGCCCTGGCGGAGGTTCAAGGATATGTCTATCAGGCAAAAACGGGAGTTGCCGATCTATTTGAAGCACTGGATCTAAAGGATAAAGCAGCCGCGCTTAGAACGCAGGCGGAAGAATTAAAACAGGAATTTGAAAATAAATTCTGGATGGAAGAGCACCAATTCTATGCGATAGCGCTTGATCGGGATAAAAAACAAGTTGGAACCATCACTTCCAACCCTGGGCATGTTCTTTTTTCAGGCATGCTGGAAGAAGAAAGGGCAAAAGCGGTTGCTGACATGCTGACCTCGGAAAAAATGTTTTCAGGATTTGGAATCCGGACAATGGGAGAAGGAGAAGCAGGCTACAATCCGATGAGCTACCATGATGGAAGCATATGGCCACATGATAACAGCATGACCTTGATTGGAATGAGCAAGCTTAACCAGCATGAACAGGCAAAAACAGTTATATCCGGTTTAATAAAAGCAGCCAGCCAGTTTGAATATGAGCGCTTGCCGGAGCTTTTCTGCGGCTATTCATCTTCTATCGGAAAAGCAGTCAAGTACCCCGTTGCCTGTTCACCTCAGGCTTGGGCAGCTGGCACACCGCTCATCATCATCCAGTCCCTTCTGGGATTATTTCCGGATAGTCTGAACAAAAGAATCTATTTAAACCCCGTTCTTTTGGAGGAAATGAATGAGCTGCTTGTTTCCCGCATCAGAGTAGGAAAGGGGCATGTATCCATCAGACTGGTTAAGGAAGAAGGAAAAACAAAAACAGCCATAATTGAAAATACAACAGGCTTTGAAATTATTCAAAAGTAAAAGGGAGGAGTGCTAAACGGATGAAACAAAAAAAGTGGATATCCATGCTTGGCATTACGGCTCTATTAGGATTAGCGATCGCTTCCGGCTGCAGCAGCCAGGAAGCGGATAGCGGATTGAAGAAAACAGAACTCGTTATGAGCGGCTGGGGAGGCAATCCAGTAGAAAAGAAGCTTCTCGAAGAAGTGATTGCTGATTTTGAGGAACTGCATCCGCATATTGATGTTAAATTCAATGTAATAAATGATCAGTATATGGATGTATTAAAAACCCGGCTTATCGGCGGCACAGCCGCAGATGTATTTTATCTGGATGCATTTGAAGCTCCAGCGCTAATGGAAACTGGAGCTGTAGAACCGCTTAATAAATATGTAACAGAAGATTTTGATCTGGAAGACTTTGAAAAACCCATGCTGGAAGCTTTCAAACAAGGCGAAACCCTTTATGGAGTCCCGAAGGATTATTCGACGCTCGCATTGTTTTATAACAAGGATCTGTTTAAAGAGGCTGGAATCAGTGAACCTCCAAAAACGTGGGAAGAGATGGAGGCTGCAGCGAAAAAGCTTACAAAGGAGGGCGATGTTTATGGACTTGGAGTCCTTCCTAATATTGAAAGGATGTATTACATGGCTGAATCAGGAGACGGACAGGTCATCACTGAAGATCGGGCAACCTTTGCCGATGACAAAGTGGTAAATGAACTTCAGCCCATCCTTGATATGCGCCTCAAAGATAAAACGGCTGCCCAGCCATCTGAAGCAGGGGCGGGCACCAATGCAGGTGAAATGTTCGGACGGGGTAAAGCAGCGATGGTTATGGAGGGGAATTGGAACATCCCTTATTTAGATGAAACCTTTCCTAATATCGATTATGGCACCGCAGAAATCCCAGCCATAAATGGAAAAAAGGGAACGATGTCCTTTACAGTCGGATACGCCATGAATGCCGAGTCAGATCATAAGGAAGAATCGTGGGAGCTAATTTCCTATTTAACAGGCCAGGAAGGAATGAAAAAGTGGACAAGCAAAGGTTTTGCACTTCCGACCCGTAAATCGGTTGCTTCAGAGCTTGGGTTTGATAAAGATGAATTGCGGGGGCCGCTTGTAAAAGGCGCGGAATACGCCACCGTCTGGCAGGACGGTCCATTTCTCCCAATTGTCATGAACAATTTCAATAACCAGTTTTTAAGTGCTTATTTAGGTGAACGGCCTTTAAAAGAAGCGTTGGAAGACGCTGAAAAACAAGCGAATAAAGAGATAAAAGTTACAGAATAAATAATGAAAATGAGAGGTGATGCTGTTTGAAAGCCAGCCGTTCAAGAAGAGAAGCAGGTCAGGGTTATTTGTTTATGTCTCCTGCTTTGATTATCATCGGGTTATTTGTAATCGCTCCCATTCTTTACGCCGTATTTCTGTCTTTCAATAAAGTTGAACTAATTGGAACCTCCTCATTTGAATTTCGGGGATTAGACAATTATGCGAAAATAGCATTGGATGACAGAGCCATGATCGCACTTAAGAATACCGCCTTTTATGTGGCAGTTGTCGTACCGGTCCAGACGGTTCTGGCCCTTGTGCTGGCTGCATCGTTAAATGCAGGCATGAAAGGCCAAAAATTTTTCAGAGTCGTCTACTTTTTGCCGACCCTTACGTCCTCTGCGGTTCTTACCCTTATATTTATGTGGATGTACAATCAAAACGGACTGATTAATAAAGTCCTGGATTTTCTGCACCTGCCTACCTACAACTGGATTAATGACCCTAGTGTGGCTTTAATCGCTATCATGATTATGAACATATGGGCTACTGCACCATTTTATATGGTCATCTATTTAGCAGCCTTACAGGATGTGCCGGAGAGCTATTATGAGGCAGCAGAGCTTGACGGAGCAAATGCCTTCCAAAAGTTTTGGCATATTACAGTCCCGCATCTCCGTCCGGTGACGTCATTTGTGGTCATCATGGGACTGATTGGCACTTTCCAGCTGTTTGACCAGTCGTATATTTTTTCGGGAGGCTCTGGCGGACCAAACAACTCAACATTAACGGTCGTCCTGTTAATCTATCAATATGCCTTTAAAACACTTGGAACAATGGGCTATGCAACAGCACTGGCCTTTATGCTCGCATTGATCATCCTGGCAGCAACCCTGCTGCAGCGCAGGTTTTCTAAAGAAGAATCACTATACTGAGGAGGGGTTCTGTGAAAAAGAAATCATTTGGCAGAGGGGCTCTATACGCGATCCTGATTGGATATGCGATCATTACCATCATTCCGTTCCTGTGGGCACTTTCCTCTTCCTTTAAAACACTTGGGGAAATTGTAAGCGGTTCAATCAACTTTCTTCCTGAAACGTTTACATTAGAGAATTACAAACAAATTTTTACGACCGAGCCTCTTTTCGGGCGCTGGCTTTTCAACAGCCTCCTAATAGCTGTTCTGGGAACCCTGCTTAATTTACTGTTCAATTCCATGGCGGGATATGCTCTCGCCCGATTAAGCTTTCCAGGTAAGAAGAGTATATTTATCATTATTTTAGCGGTGCTGATGATTCCTTTCCAGGTTACCCTTATCCCTAATTTCCTTCTTTTAAAAGAGCTTGGGTGGCTCAATACCTATCAGGGAATGATAATACCCGGTGCAGTTAATGCTACGTTTATTTTTATGATGAGACAGTTCTTTATTAACTTTCCAAAAGAAGTGGAAGAAGCGGCAGCGATTGATGGCTTGGGTAAATTCGGAACGTTCTTCAGGATTGTCCTTCCATTGGCTAAACCGGCTCTTGCCGCCCAAACGATTTTCGTCTTCATGGCTTTCTGGAATGATTTTATGAGGCCGCTTGTTATTTTGGCGGACCCGGAAATGTTTACGCTCACTCTGGGATTAAACTCATTTAAAGGACAATACATCAGCTATTGGAATTACATTATGGCAGCATCCATGGTCTTCACCCTGCCGATTTTGATTCTTTATGCATTTTTTAATAAATACTTTGTAAAAGGAATTTCTTTCACGGGAGGGAAATAATTTGTTTCCGCGGCCGCAGAAAACTGCTGCAGTACCCTTTATTGATAGTGTCCGGGGGTCGGTCGGGGATGCTTTATTCAGGCCAATAAATTAGCCAGCCGCTTTTCACGCGGCTGGCTTTTGGTTATTTTTTTCTTCTCCTGGTTCGAATCATAGAAAAAATGGTGATAAGCAGGGCTATTGCTGAAATGATTAAGCTCTCTTTAAGCAGAGGGGTCGTATACACAAATTCTATATCGTAGGTTCCTTTTTTCAAAGGGGTGCCGACGAAAGCATGGTTAACTGTGAGCGTCTTTGCTTCTTTTCCATTCACATATGTTTTCCAGCCTTTGCTGTAAGGAATGGATGTAGTCAGCATTCCATCCTGGATTGCTTCAATTTTTCCTTTGACCCTATTCTTTTCATAATGGATATCGGTTAACGACTGCTTTTGCAGCTGCTCTGCCTTGTCAGTGTCAATTTTCTGGCGATACACTTTAATGGAGGAGACACGATATTCACCTGGGTCAAGTTTAATGGTAACGGAATCTTTTTCATAGGAATGGCCAAGATTTATGACAAATCCTTTTGTAGGATAGGCATATTTGTTTTCAACAGGGAGCTTTTGAGTATGGATGCCTTCAACCTTCATATTGAAGCGCTCTCCCTGTTCCTGTTTCAAATCAGCCTCGACAAAGACTTCATCATCCGTTCCAATCTTCTGTTGATCTATAGGAATGGAAATGGTTCCTTTTTCATTGACAATAAAGATTTTTCCGGATTGTTTTACATTTTTCAATGTGAACGGCTTCTGCTGGTCAATCCGTTCTGAATCCAAGTTCTTGAAATTGAATTTTTCCCAGTTTAGTTCTTTTACCGGTTTTTCGGTATAAACAGCTTGCAGCAGCAGCTGATCCCGCTCAGTGAAGGAAAGCTTCTCCACATCATCTTCAGCAGCATATTGGGTCTGCATAAAACCAATTGGAAGGGCATAAGGGTTCTCATATACCGTTAGTGATTCATTTTGATCCACCATGTCAGCGTTATATACCGGAGCCGCGGAATCCTTCGGAACCATATGATATTTGACACCCATGTAGCTTTCCAAATAAAACCGATTGTTAAAATGGTTAAACTTATTAATGGAGTCATGATCGAATAACACATTATGGCGCTGCTTCAGAAAGTATTGAAGATTGCCGCTGAGAAGACTGCTGTAAGCTCCGGCTCCGTGATAATCCTGATACATCGGAGCGTTGTGGTATTTATTTCCATCGTTGATCATTCGATAGAAGCTTTGGTCGCTGCTTTGAATAGACCGGATGAGCTCAAGCTCAGCTTTGTTTTCAAGTCCCGGCTGGCTGAGGACCCCGCTGTCCATTGTGCTCTGTCCATAGAACGTTCCGAGCGATTTTTTAGAAAAAACAGCCTGTGTTCCAAATGTATTCAGTGCCAGGATCCCTGACAGGAAAAGATAGAAGGCTGTCTTGCCCATTTTTCCCGCGAGAAGGAATAATGGTAAGCATAGGGCCGTCAATCCTAATATGAGCCATTCATAGGATGCAAATGCTGCATTTCTGCTGTAAATGGGCGCAAACAAGCCAAAGCCTAAAACCAGGAATGGAATGAGTGCTCTGGAAGCCTTTATTTTCCCAGCGTTTTCTGCAATTCTGTCTATCAGGAATGCAGATGTTATTGAAACAGAAAAGATGAGCAAGTAGACCCATCGGCTTTGCATTTCTGATAATCCGTTAAAAAACGAGTGCGCAAACGGAATAAAATATAATACATACATGAAAAGGCTCATATACAAAAACGATTTTTCTCTCCGGTTTAAAAATGTGAAGCCAACCGTATATAAAAAGAGCATGGCTACCGGCAGGCCCAGAATGGAATAAGTACCGTCCAGGTTGAACGTCGTTTCCAAAATCCCTGCGTAATACTCCGGAGCGAATGCAAGCGGGACCTCATTTGCTTTTCCGCCGCGGTTTGCTTGAAAGAGCGCATAAATAGAAGGGATGAACGCTGCAGCAGCAAGCCCAAATGCAAGCAGATAAAATTTCCCCCATCCAAAGAAAAAGCGGAACAGGCCTTTAATGGTAAGAGTTTGTTTCGTACCGATAAAAGCAAAAACAGCGTAAATCAATAGAAACACACTGGACTTAAAGGCAAAGTAAAAGTTTGTAGAGAGCATGAGGAACAGGCCGGCTGTAAACAGCCCCCATTTCTTCTCCTTCATCCATCTTTCAAACCCAAGAATCATCAGCGGCAGCCATACCATGGAATCAACCATAAAATCCCAAAGCAGCGAATGCTTAAGGAAGAAAATCGATCCGCCATATAAAAGCGCTCCAATAATAGAGGCCATATAAGTCCGCTTCAGGTATTTCAGCAGGATAAACATGATTAGCATGGAACTAAAGGATTTTAGGATGCTGAGGCCTATTTTAAGCTGAACGACATGGAAGATTGTATCCATATTAAAGAAGGCAGAGGCCCAAAAAAACAGGGACGTGCTGTAGTAATAACCAAACTCACCGAATAAGTCACCGCCAATCCCGTAATTCCATGACCACATCATATTGCCGGATCGAAAGTTTTCACCCAGAAATTTGTGGAAGACAGCCATTTGGGAGAGGGCATCTGAATTAACTGTGAAGTAGGCATCAGATTGCAAAAAATAAAAGTGTGTCACAAAGGAAGCCACAAATAAAAATAAAATGGATAATGCTCCCTTTTTACTGAAAATCGTTTTCATATACAGTCTACTCTCCTATACAGCTTCAATCGGTAGAAGTGCTTGTTTCTTTTTTAGTTTTAAAGACAAATAGCTTGCTGACGGTGTAATTCAGAACAATCACCACAATGTTTACGGCGATTTTGGAAAAGGTGTCATTCACTCTGATCAATTCGACAAGCAGGATCATCAGCCCAAGATCTATAGCAAAAGAGGCCAGACGGAATCCTGTAAACGAGAGGGCTTCTTTTACCAGTGTTGGGAAATCGAATTCTTTGCTGGAAAAGACATAAAGTTTATTGGTAATGAAAGCAAACAGCACAGAAAGAATCCAAGCTATAGCTGTAGAAAATCGGTAATCGATTTGAAAGACGTTCAAGCAGACAAAATAAACGGCAAAATTAATAACAGTGGTCAGTACACCAAAAACGGCATACATGACCACTTCTTTTTGAGCAGGACTAAATTTACCGGACATGACGATACTCCTTTTCAGAAGCACGGTTTGTCACTTTTTCGTCGTTATATTCGTTCACAAAATACAAGGGACGTTTTTTCGTTTCATTGAAGATTCTTCCCAGATACTCTCCTATAACACCTAAAAACAGGAGCTGGATCCCTCCAAGGAAAAGGATAACTGCCATAAGGGATGGGTATCCGCTCACAGGGTCTCCATACAGCAAGGTTTTAGCCACGGTCCAAATCATAAAGATAAAAGCCAGGAATGATATAATCATTCCTGCGAAGGAAGAGACCCGCAGCGGAAAGGTCGTAAACGAAGTGATTCCTTCAATGGCAAGATCGGTTAATTTAAGATAATTCCATTTTGTCTCGCCGGCAGCGCGCGGATCTCTGTCAAAAAGAATTTCTTTTTTGTTGTATCCGATCCAGCTGAACATCCCTTTTGTATACCGCTGCGTTTCTCTAAGTTTCTTTAATGCCTCCACACAGCGGCGGTCAAGCAGGCGGAAGTCACCGGTATCCTCCTGAATCGGTATTCTGGTCGTTTTTCTGAGCAGCTTATAATACTGAGCGGAGGTCCATTTTTTTACCCGCGTTTCACCCGTTCGGGACCTCCGTCTGGCATAAACATCATCATAGCCTTCTTCCCAATAGCGGATCATCTCCGGTATCAGTTCAGGCGGATCCTGCAAATCCGCATCAAGAATGACGAGTGCGTCACCTGTTACATAATCCAGACCCGCAATCATCGCTACTTCTTTCCCGAAATTTCTGGATAAGTCAAGATAGTTTACCCGGTGATCCTTTTCCCTCAAAAATTTAAGAATGGAAAGGGTGCCGTCTTTACTTCCATCATTCACAAACAGTATCTCAAAATCATATTCTATTAATTCATCAATTACGCTGCTTACACGGCTATAAAGACTGTATAATACCTCTTCTTCATTATAAGCAGGAATCAAGATGCTGATTTTTTTCATAATCGTCTCCTTTAGTGTGAAGCCCTTGGTCATGCATATTAATATCACAATTTATCATTATACCACCATTAAAACAGATTGATAAGCGCTCCCATATTTTAAAAGTTTTAAATTAGTTGGAGAAAGGGTATTTAGCGCACCAGGCGGCAGCAGTTTCCTAACAGAGCTTGACCTTAATTTAGACGATTAAAAACCTGCATGCGTTTCATTAAGAGATTGGGAATTGGAGATAAACAAAAAGTGGACTGAATCCAATACGATTCAGTCCATCATGTTACTCCTCATACTCATAATATAGCTCATCGGCATGCTTGCGGTCGTTTTTCTTCAGGAATGCCAGAATTAACTCAGGTCTCTTAATAAGCACCCAGTCTCCGAACTTGTCAAACTTCCTGGCAGAAGTGGTCATAGCAAAAGGAATAGTACCGAACAGCTTCTTATTTTTTAATCCCCAGATTGAAAGGCGTTTGGCAAAATCACAGTCTTCCGCCATTAACAAATCCTCATTGAATCCGTTGATGGCTTCAAAGTCCTTTCGGTAACACCAGAATATACCAACTGATATGAACCCGTATTTTATTAATACAGGGATGACTAGTGAGGTTAAGGACGCTGCCATTCCAATGGACAGCCTGTCAAACCAGCCCGTAACGCCCCCGCCGATGAACAGTCCTGATGAGAGCAATCGGTCTGCAATGGTTAACACGTATCGATTCATCCGGGTGTCCGCATCAATGGTAATGAGGATTTCCCCTCTTGCAAGCTTTGCTCCTGCGTTTCGGATTTTGGACAGGTTTTTGTCATCGTTTTTGATGGTTATGCAATTGTAGGATTTCGCGATCGCTTCTGTCCTGTCCGTACAGCGGTTTAATACAACAATGATCTCGACCCTGTCTTTATAAGGCTTTGCTGCTGCTATTATGGATTCAAGGCACTTGCCAATAAATTTTTCTTCATTATGAGCAGGGATAATTACCGAAAATTTGATCGATTCATCTTCCATCACTTCAACCCTTTCATACGAAATACATCATAAATCGGATCTGCTAATAAACGGGATAAGAGCCATATATCCCATTCTTCTAAAGGGAAAGCTTGCTGATAAAATTCAGGAATTGTCACAAACCGGTATTGCAGTTCCTTCAGGCTGCCTATAACTTTTGGAAGGGCAGCAACTGTATTGTTTCTGGCACCACTTCCGTACTCGGTGCCATCATGCATGAGAATAATGCTGTTTTTTCTCAGCGTAGCCAAAATTCGCTGGTGTACAAGTTCAGCAGGCATATATTCGAGCCAATCCAAACTGTTTACGTTCCATAGAACGTTCGTCATGCCCATTTCTTTAATTGTCTGCAGTGCCTGTTTGCTGAGCTTGCCGAAAGGGGGGCGAAACAATGCAGGGGACGCGCCAATGATGTGTTTTATTTGCTCTGAAGCAATGCTGATTTCCTCTTTAAGCTCTTTTTTTGAAAGAAGGGTAAGGTCCGGATGTCTCCGAGTATGATTGCCGATTATATGTCCTTCATTATCTATTCTCTTAGTCAGCTCCGGAAATTTCTCTGCTTCATTTCCTATGAGGAAGAATGTGGCCTGGACTTGGTAGCTTTTTAATACGTCGAGGATTTGATGAGTATATAAAGAGGGTCCATCATCAAAAGTGAGGCTAACATAGCGTTGAGATTTGCTCATGCGGTTCAACCTTCCCTTGTGCTGCTCCTTTTCTTTTTTTACGATGGAAAAGCAATTTTTAGGATAGTATATGACCGGTCACATTATATGCTTGTACGAGTGCCCTTTTTACAGATCGGCCTTGGCAAGCGGGTGTAAGAAGAGGCTTTCCAGCCAGCATGAAAACCCTCGGGATGCTTGAAGCAGCCCGAGGGTTTTCGATGTGAATCGTCTCACTCAGCAGGCTTTTTTTAACAGCCCTTAGAGTTATTTCCCTGTAAACATCTGTGTCCAGTAATTCCCTTCTTTATTGAACCCGATGCCTATATTGGTAAATTCACTGTTCATAATGTTTTCTCTGTGACCTTGGCTATTCATCCACGCGTTTACCACTTCTTCCGGTGATTGCTGGCCTTGCGCAATGTTTTCTCCGGCTGTTTGATATTCCTGACCAAATTTTTTCATCATATCAAATGGGGAACCGTACGTGGGACTCGTATGAGAGAAGTAGTTGTTTTCCTGCATATCATCTGATTTTTCCTGGGCTACATTTGCCAGTGAGTTATCTGCTTTAAGCGGCTCTAACCCATTTTTTTGTCTTTCTTTATTTGTTAATTGGACCACTTGATTTTCGATTGAGGTCATGTCTTCGGCCTCGGGTTTCCCTGGCTGCTGATTTTGGTCAGGCTGCTGTCCCTGATTTGGCTGCTGTTCGGGGGGTGGTGTCTGATCTGGTGCCTGACCGTATCCCGGAGCTTGAGGGGTCTGTCCAGTGTCAGGCTGCTGTGGCATCGGAGCGCCGGGAATCATTCCATTTGGCAGCTGTCCTTCCATATTCGGCTGTGACTGATTGACATTTGAATAATCGACGTTTCTGGTTTTCGTGCTTGGAGTATCAGTATGATATGCCGTCTTTTCCGCCGTTAAATACCCGCTGCTGACCTTTACTTTTTGCTGCTGACTGTTTTCAGCTGCATGTTCACGGGCGGTGTCATTGTTCATAGTGCATCCGGCAAGGATACCGGCTGCGATAACTGGCACAGCCAACAGTGTCCTGTACGTTTTTCTCATCAATCTTTTCCTCCCATTATATAAACCAATTTGACAATACTTATTTTGTCAGCAGGCGGGAAAAACATGATTGGAAAAATATGCAATGAAAAAAGCTATAACCCTTATTGGAATAGGAGTTATAGCTTTTTATTCTTATTGCGAAAAGGGTCCAATAGAAACGGCACATTCATTTTGACTACAATTCGATAAGAAATGGCTTATTTTATTAGGAAGGTCCTGGAATTATAGCGTACATTTTTACCGGGTTTATAGTTGTTCTCGGCATTTCCGCTTGGATCTGCTGCAAACCAGTTGACGGTAGTGGTCTTGTTGATCTCCAGCGACTCAGCTTGTTCTCTCGTTCCGCTTAGCTGGAGCTTTTTTGAACGATAGGTTGGTCTTGTGCCATCAAGGGTGTAGTAAATCGTAGCCGGTTCATTGGTGGTGAAGGTTGCTTCAACTGAGTTTTTGAACCGCCGGCCGTTAGGTGAAATTTTTGATTTTGGAGCTTTCTTATCCATGGAGTATTCATAGGCAACGTCCATTAATCCGAGCAGCCCGTTTGAAAATTCCATTGCTTCCTCGTGTCCTTCTTCAAATGGGGGCTGAAAACCTACAAGCTCCCATTCCTGCTTCTCTTTGTTCCAAAGATCTGCACCCACTTCAAAATTCCAAGCGTAAATTCCTTTTTCATACCAGAGAAAGTCCGCTGAGTTTCCTGCTGCCGAATAGAGCACATCAGGAATTGGACCTGTTCGGCTAGGCAGAATAACCGTACCGCGATGTTCCTGAATTTTATTTAAAATGTGATCAGAAGCCTGCCAGTAATAAGCTTCATCTCCTGCAGAAGGGCGGGGAAGCGTTTCACGCTCCGGTGTATAGGCCCCCGGGGACCACATAAAGTATCCCCCGTAGCTATGAATGTTCATAGCGAATTTGATGTTCGGATTTTGATCCGTCAGCCATACTAAATTCTGGCTTTCAGGTTCTGATGTTTCACTGGGGCCTGCAAACAGACTGCTTAAACAGTTTGAAGAAGAGGCGCCAACGTAACCGTCAAAAACAGAACCGACAGCATGATTCCTGTTTAGATCGACTCCCCAGGAGTTACGGAGACCCGAGTCTGATTGAGCCTCACCGCAATAATTGGTCATGTTTTTCCGCTGCATGTTAAAATCATAAAAACTGTAATGGGCGCCGTCCGGGTTCATGGTTGGAATAATAAAGATATCTAGGTGATCGACAAGCTTTCTTGTTTCACTGTCATGAGAATAGTTCCGAAGCAGACGTTCCGCTGTCTCGACTGAAACAAGAGGAGTGACCCATTCCCTGGCATGCTCCTGTGAATACCCGAGTACACCAGGCTTTGATCCATCGCGGTGCTTTCCAATCCGGATCGCTTTGACCGTAAAAGGATCTCTGGAAACATTGCCCGGTGCTTTCAGATTGTCTGTAAGATTGGCCGAACCCGGTTCAACAATGCTCGTCCCGCTGTTCCCGCGATAAGTGCTGGCTGACAAAATATGGCCCGCGTCCCTGTTCAGAATGTTCACTACATCACGGGCTGTACTTTTCACTTTTGCTTCGTTGTCTGTAGCAAGCTGGACGGTTACTTTCTGAGGGGCAGACTCCACCTGTAAAGGGAGATTCGCTCCGCCATTCTTCATTTCAAGGATCATTCCGTTGCCGCCCTCATGCCCCCATGCTCTGGAAGTAACCACAACGGCTGCGCTTGAATTCTTCCCGATTGTTGCTTGCGCCAGACGCCGGTATCCATTCGTTTTGTTTGGCATTTCTACGATCTCTGCAATATCAGGGTAGGTATTCGCCAAATTTTCGAGCCGGGCATTGATTTCGGTAGGGTCCATATAATGATCCACAAAATTCTGCACGTAATGCCTGCTCGGACGGTCTGGCTTGTCTCCCAGCCATTCTGTTACCTTTAACGAAGACTCCCCGCCTAATGAACTTGTAATGCTCACATTTTTAGGTTTGTCTGTAATCGGGAGCATGAAAGAATGATAAAGGTATTCACCTGCATCCTCAATTTTAGAAAGAACGGCTGTCTTTTCTTCTCCGTTCTCCTTCCAGCTCGCTGTCAGGATTGTACTGGATGCCATGCCTGCAGATGACTTGGCTTCTACATACAGGAACATGTCAGACTGATTCTTAAAATAATTGGCCCGTAAAATCTTTACTGTGTCTTCAGATGCTGCAAGCTGTTTTTGCTCCTGAACCATTTTGTTCCGTTCTCCAGCCCTCTGTTTCCACTCCTTTTCGGTTATGAGCGTATCCTTAACGTGAATCCCGTGCATTTTCAGCAACTTAATTTCAGAAGGAGTGACAACAGCATCCACTTCAATTTCTTTGCCATGGTAATGAACCCTGTGTGCTAAATCGATCCCAAGCTCAGTCAGCCTGTCCATTGCCTGACTGTTCGGAATACTAAGCTGTACGACTGAAACCGTTTCTCCATCCTTCATCATTAAAGGATTCTCTTTAGCCGAAGAAGCGGCCACGATTGAATCTTCAGGAGAGAGGGCCAATCCGGTAAAGGCAGAAAAAAGCAAAACAGAAGATATAAGCTTTTTTGATAAATTCATACAAAAAACACCTCCTATGTAAATTTAAGGATAGTTTATCCTTAAATTTCAGAATATTCAATCATACTTTAGGAGGGCTGTTTTATGCAAGAATTCCCAAGCGCAAACGGTTGCTGTAGCCAACTGCCTATAAATAAATAAGGCTGCTGCAGAAAAAGAAGGGTTCGAGGGGGGAAGAGAACCGGAAAATGATTCATATGAACTGGAGAATGCCGACTTTTGCATGGTTTTTTTAGAGGTGAGCCCGGACTTTGACACAGGCTCAATGTTGTTCAAAAAACCTAATAAGAATGGTGTGCTTTCCGCTAGTTTTATATGAGAACCTGGCATAGTAATATGATTAAACAGCCCCTCAGATGCAGATGCAGGATCAGGGGGCTGTTAACAGAATCATGCTCTATGCAAATATAGCTGATTTCATTCTCTTCCATTCCATGGATAAGTCATATAAAAATCTTAAACAGACATTCATTGTTCGCGGAAAAGGAGCGGCCTTTCTGTTTCGTAGTATAAGGATTTGGCCCGGAAAGATCTTATTTCCAGATAATTGATTTAATTCTTTTAGCTGCTGAATGAAGACATTATTTTTCTTTGAAATGGACCATAACGTCTCATGCTGCTGGACATGGTGGATTTCGCACGTTTCGTAGCTGATCCATCTTCCTTCTCCAGGAGATTGCGGTGTTTCCTTTAAAATGCCTCTGGCCTTTATGATCTTCAGCATCTCAAGAGCCCTGAAGTGATAGGAATTATCTTCGACGGCTTTAAACCCTCTATTTTGAATCAGCTTTCTTTTTAACGGGTTCTTTAAAAAATATTCAACCCTTTGAACGGTTTCCAGAGGGTTTGATGAGACAGCCAGATCGCGGCCAGGTACGAATTTTTCTTTGACAGCCGGTGTATCAGATGTCAGAAGAAACCCGCCGGACCCAAGAATTTCATAGGTTCGCTGGGTTAACTGATCCTCGCAGTTTTGCAAGCCGATGATGATTTTGGCGGAGTTGTAGATTTTGTATGCATCTCTGTAATCCACATATCCATGGATCCACTCCCTTGGAATGGGGCGGCCTAAATACTTGCCCATATGCTCCCAGTTCTTTCCCCAAAAGTCTACTCGGATGCCATTTTGAATGAGAGGTGCGATAAGAGTTTGCAATGAGGAGGAACGAAACACATCTGGGTTTTCTTTAATATAGTCAGGATAAGCATTGGCGACAACCGCGATATTCGCCCGGTATTCCGGCAGGGGAAGAGTCCGGCGGTGAACACTTTCATGATAGCCGAAATCCAGGTGAGCTGCTTTAATCCCGAGATCCTCGTACATTTTGCATAATGAAGAAGAAACAGTGAATACAAAATCGGGCTTCATCCTTCTGATTAATGGCAGTGTAAAATTGTGAGTATGCAGCGGATCCTCAGTTGCCCAGTAGACGAGCGGAATCTTGGCTTTGGAAACAGCTTCCCTGATCCATATCTGTTTTGCCTCCCAATGCTCCTCAGTCCAGCCGGTTGATACAATTAAATCCGGCTTCACTTTGTCTATCATTCCAGTGAGTATCTCGCTGCTTATCGGCCCTGAAATGACAGCGGTGTGGCCAGCATCCTTAAATCCGTTTGGCAATCCATATATCCACATAGGGTGGCTTTCAAGAAAAAGAACGATCATTTTCTTTTCCCTCCATTTATGATTGGTACAAACTATTACTATGTAAGGGAAGTGAGTGATGGCACGGCATTCGGGGTTTACCACAGCGAACTGTCCTTGGAATGCGAAGGATTTTAAGCTTGGATCTCTTTAGTGCCATGAAATGACAGATCAGTCGGCAGGGCAGTAAAGATCAGGCAGAAGAAAAAAAGTCTGCACACCCGTATGAATAGGTGTGCAGACTTTTAAAGGACGTCCCAGGCGAGATTCGAACTCACGGCCTACAGCTTAGGAGGCTGTCGCTCTATCCAGCTGAGCTACTGGGACATAGAATAACATTATAATCGATAAACTGAGAAAGGTCAAAAAATTAGCTTATTAAAGAGATCGTATGTTTGCTATAATGAGTAAGAATACATAACAGCTAGAACAGGCGGAATGAATATGAGAGGAAGCACACATGCAGTTTTGGGAGGCGCCGCAGGGATGGCTGTTGCTTATTGGCAGCAGACAGATTCAACGACGGCTGCTTCATTAATTGGAATCGGAGTACTCTCCGGCCTTGTGCCGGATTTGGATGTTAACGGGAAGCTCTCGAATACGTTAACCTCAAGAAAATGGAAATATGGTTTGCTTGCTCTGATAGGTGTCCTTTTAGCAAGTGACAGTGCGTTTTCTGAGAGAGGAACCGGACAGTGGCTGGGGATTCTTCTTGGTGCAGGACTGATTACCCTTCCAAGGTTTTTCATGAAGAAGAGAACCATTCTCCTTATAACCGGATTTGTTATTGGCGGAGCAGGTATGATGCTTAATGAACGATGGATTCTTTTAATGGGAATCTATATTTGTGCGGCAGCCACACAGCCGCATCGCGGCATTACCCATTCATTGATCGGTCTGATCTTCTTCGGGTATATCGGTTTTTATTTGGAACAGGATTTACAGATTTCCGGTGTGCTTTATACATGTGTGGCCGGATACGCAAGCCATTTGTTTGCTGATCTTAAGGTGCTGCCGGCAAACCGTAAAGGGGTAAAGTGGTTCCAGCCATTTTCAAAAAGGGAATTTTAATGGGGGGCTGTACATGAGCTGGCAGCTGAAAGCATTTTCTGACTTAACTGCAATCGAACTTTATGAGATTCTTAAAGAAAGAACGAACGTGTTTGTCGTGTGGCAAAACTGTCCATATTTGGAGACGGATGGAAAGGATTTCGTGTCCTTACACCTTTACCGGAAAATGGACGGGGTTATAGTCGCCTATGCCCGGCTGCTGCCTCCCGGGGTGTCATTTGAAGAGGCGTCAATCGGCAGGGTTTTGGTGCATGCTGATTATAGGAGGCAGGGACTTGCTGCAGAATTGCTAGATAAAGCACTGGATGTCATAGTGAGAGAAAAAAAAGAAAAAGCGGTTAAGATTCAGGCACAGGAGTATTTAAAGGCATTTTATGAATCTTTTGGATTCAGGGCAGTAACGGGCTGTTATATGGAGGATGGGATTCCTCACATAAATATGGTTTTGCAAGTTAAGTGAGCATGCAGGCGAAATCGGCAGGATATTAATGGATATGAAACCAATCACTGGCATCAATCGACATATACAGTAGGAACTTCAATGATTTTCCTGCTTTTCACTATTTTGTGGTACCATTTAGTTTATGAATATATTCGGGAGGTCTCATTCAACATGTACAAACAGATGACTGCATTAACGGCAGCGCTCACGCTGATTCTTTCCACAGGCTGCCAATCACAGGAGACAAATGGAAGCAGCTCGGAGGAATCAGAAAAAACCGTGCAGGAAACAGAACCTAAAAAAGAAACTAAGGAATCAAATGAACGAGAAACAGCCGAGCAGGAAAAACCGGCTGAAAACGAAACGGCCAAGGAAGAGAATGCAGAGACAGATGGTGCTGAGACAGAGGACGCAGAATCTGCTGAGTCCAGCCAGAGCGGGGAAGCGGAAGCGGAACAGGAACAGAAAGAAAAACCAGCCCGCTATGTCTCTCCTTTTGAATTGAGAGACGAAATCCAAATCAGCCTGACGAGAGAAGAGGCAGAGGAGGTACTCCAGAATAAAAAGCCTGAGCAAGTAAAAACGGCTGATGGAACCACGGCTTACCGCTATGATTATATGCCTGAGAACGGATACAAGCCTGCCGTATCAGATCCGGATATTGAAGGGATTATTGCCGGGAAAATGGAAGCCCAGGTATTCATCTGGTATACCCCTGAAAACACAGTGGAACGCTATACCGTTTATCATAAAACAGAAGATGGAAAAGCGGTTGAATACCGGGATGAAGGCAATGGAGAAGGCATGGAGAGTATTTTAAACTGAATATTCAAAAGATAAATCTCCTTATCAAAGCAAGGGAATGCACTCATAGCGTTCCCATGTTTTTTTTTTGCAAAGCCTCATGGCAGCCGAAAGAGGGACAAGCTCTGAAACACTCAGCTTAACCTAAAATGGTGAATATTCTGCTGCTGCATGTTGCACGGACTTTTTTTTGGACATGTATGCATCCCCCTTTGAATAAAATGAAACAAAAAGGAAGAGGAGAGAACCTCTTATGGATATGAGGAAAAGTATTTGGCCGGTACTGATGGCCGTATGCATTATAGGAGCTTCGCTGTATATGAGTTCATGGGATGCAAAAACTGAAGAGACCGGCAGTCCTCTTCTTATAGGGGGGGAAGAAATTGTTTCGGTGCAGGGGGAGGCAGGGGAATTTCCCCGTCAAAATCCATTTGAAGTTGAAAGCAAGCTAGTCGGAACAAAAAAGGTGAAAGATAAAGGGATTGAATATAAGGTCGAAACGTATCGGGAATATGAAGTGTACACGGACTCTAATGGCGAAATTATTAAAGAGGTTCCAACCTCTAATTTCAATTATTTAAGGTACAGGACAGCAAACTAAAATTCTTGATGTAACGCGGGGGATTTAAGCCACTCATCATCAGCCGTTAAGAAGACAAAACTGACCGATAACCAAAACCGGCCGATCCAGATAAGAAACCGGCCGGTAAACCCTGATGAAAATAAAGCATTTCTACGGTGAAACGAACTGATAGATGGCTGCGTCTTTTACAGATGAATTTGCAGACGCACATTCGCTGGACGTTTTCAGTGATGTCTTGAAGGGACAGCAGCCTTATCAAAATTCGTGACGAGATCCTTCAAACCGCCGGCAAGCTTGGCGCCTCTAACAGGCTTCCCATGTCCGGTCACAGCTGCAGAAGGTTTTAGCTCCTCGAGTTTAGAAACGCTCTCTTTTGCTTCTGTCCAATGAAAAGTGAAATACTGCGGTGGACCGCTGATTTCCAGATCCTGAACCACAACGTGATAAAGGGACTCCTGCTTGACTGTTACAAAAGCATCTCCCGCAATCAGAACCCGGTCCTCTTCTCTTATAAATGACACATGGCCTTTCGTATGGCCTGGAGTATGAACCCATCTCCACCCCTTTAGAAAGGGAACTTCTCCATCCAATGGAAGCTCCTGAACATGCTTATCAAGGTTGATTGCTTCATTCGGATAGTAAGGCGAGAGCTTGGCCATAAGACCTTTCGGAAGCGTACTTCCTTCCGGGTAGTTTTCTTTCCCTGTCAGGTAAGGAATTTCAAATGGATGGGCGTATACAGGAATGTTCCAGTGGTTTATTAATTCAATAATGGCTCCAACATGGTCAAAGTGGCCATGAGTTAAAAGAATAGCTCTTGGCTTAAGGCCGTCTGGAAGGAGCGACTCTGTAAATTGAATGATGGAGTCCGCTGAACCTGTCATGCCGGCGTCCACTAGCACCCAGTTATCCGTGGCAAATTGATCCTGGATGAGGCACACATTTACGATTTGAATAGTTTTCCAATAAACTCCGGGGGCTGCTTCTTCCACTGAGCCGCTATTAACAGAAACAGCCGGAATGTGTTTATAGTCTTTCCCATATTCCAATCTATCCAGCTCCTTTCGGTTCAGAATAGTATTAGTGATACCCGAAAACCTGCACAAATAAAAATCCGGCCTCAGCTGGACCGGATTTGCCTGTTTTTTTCTTTTTGTCTATGCTGCTCATCCAATTTCATATCTAATCGGTCCAGCTGCCTTTTTGACCGGGAACTGGAAGGAAAAAAGCGGACAATGACCGCTGCTGCAAAAAAGAGAAGGCTGAAGCTGAAAATCTGTATAAGAATGTCTCCGGCACCGTAATTCATCCTCTCACCCCTTACTCTGCATTATACCTGCTCAGGCTGGAATGAGGGAGGGGGGTTTTGAGGTATATAGGAGATTCTTGTTTTATTCTGGCTGAACCGCCTGTTGTTTTCATCAGCCGATGATCTGGCGCATGGAGCAGAGGGTTCGCGGTATCTGTTCCGAAAAGCCCTATCCGCTCCAGACAATTTCTCCGCATTTCTTTTCTTTATCAAGCGCTACTTCAAACTGATGTTTTTTATAAAAATGGATAAGACGGTCAACATGATCCCAATCCCGCTCAGCAATGTCGCCGACGATATAGGGAATATTGTGCTGACGCGCTTTTTGTTTCAAATAGTTCATACAGATGGAGCCGTACCCTTTGTTTGCAGGTCCTTTAATATCTCCGATCTTGATGGTATCTGCTGCTTTGTAAGTGGCCTGAATGGAAAAATCCCACATGCCGCGATAGGAAGATTCACAGTCATTGATCATAATTTTGCAGGCGCTCCCATCATCGATCGCGTGCACGATCACCCATTTGTCTTCCTTGGACTGGTCAATCCCCAGCACTTCCCCTTTTCCATTTTGGGCAATTTCTTTCATGTTCGCCTGCATCCTGAAAAGCTGCATTTCCAAGTCTTCTTTTTCTTCCAATAGCTCTTCTGCGTCCTTTTCCCGCCCAGGTCTGGTTTCCGCAAGAAGCATTGCTATACGCCTCCAATCATTTTTGTTTTTTTATCATTTATAAAGTATAAGCTCTGTTTAAACTTAGGGGATGATTGCAGCCTGCAGGTATTCACTTCCTGCATGGCGGTGAGGTGAGCTTCCTCTGCGCTGCCTGCTGCAGAATCTCGCTTGTCCCGCCGTTCCAGCCGGCACTCATCAACACGTATTTACATTCATCATCGAGCTTTAACATCGCCCAAAAATATTCTAGCCGGACTCTTACACAATTTTTTATTTTACAAGACAATCCATTGGATTTCAAATCTGGAGGACAGCAGTGCACTGCTTTTTTTGATGACAAAAAGGGACTTGGAGCCGAAGCTGCTTCGTAAGAATAGAAGGAATTGGAAGAGGGGGACTCGAACATATAGAACAAAGGTCTGATGCAGAGGGGGCATCTACAATGTGGAAAAATAAATTTTACCGGACACTTTTCTATTCTTTTTGTTTCATTATCATTCTTTACTCAGTTGGGGTCTTTGCAGTTTATTACATGAAAAATATGGAAATAAGCCGTGTTGAGAGAAACAGCAGTCAAAAGCTTTTGCTGCAGCAGGTGCAGGAAATGATGGATCAGCGTATTCAAGTAGCCCTGAATGGGATGATTCAGCTGGAAACAAGTGAAGCCTTCAAGGATTTTACGCGTTTTTCCCATACAGAATTAAAGTATTACCATATGGGCAGGGTACTTCAGGAGCTTCAGCGCAACAAAACAGCATTCTCCAACTATGATTATGATATCTCCTTGATGCTCCAAAATGATGACACGGTCATCACCTCAAAACACACCATGCCAGCCGACCGGTTTTTTAATGAGCTTCACGTTACAAAGGAAGCGAGGAGGAATTTCCAGAATTTTGCGGAGGACACAAGCTGGTCCAGCTATTTTGAAACGGTCCTCCTCTCATTTAATGAGGACAGTGATACTTTTTCTTTTGTAAAAAAATATCGCATCAGCTATGAAAAAACGGCTCTGTTTTTCCTCTCGTTCAATAAAATTAACCTGCTGCCTGAGACAGAAAAAACGAAGAATACCGACCTGATGATTATCTCCGGAAAGGAGATTCTTCCGCTTGATTCAGGTGAAAAGAAAAACAGCGTTTTAAACAGGGAGCTTTTAACTGTGATATCTGAGAAAAACGAACAAGTTCCTTCATACTGGAAAATAGAAAAGGATAACCGAATCATTCATACGATCGGCTCTAAAAGCCTGAAGGATGTGCAATTTGTATACGCGGCCCCTTTAAATGCTGAACAATCCGGTCAAAACAGCCAATGGCTTGCGGCGGCCCTTATTCCTGCTGCCCTTTTGCTTGCCGGATTCGGCATTGCGTATCCGCTTATCCGTCATACGTACCGTCCTGTACAGGAAATGGTAGCTGCAATTAGAGAAGAGGACGATCCAATGGCGGCTGGTGAGGATGAATTTGTTCTCTTTCAGGAAACAGCAAAGCGGATGAGAGAAGCGAACCGGGAACTGTCAAAAGTTCTTAAGGACAACCAAGTCCCTCTTAAAATGAAATTTTTATGGGATGCCATACATGGTCTTCTGCCTAAACATCAAATTCTTCGCGGCATGGAACAGTTTCAGCTTGATTGCTACAAAGGAAAAACAACTGTATCAATTATTGAATTCGATTACAGCCGTATGCCGCTTCTTCAGGAGGGAAGATCAAAGCTTAATGTCCAGGCTGTACAGCTTCTGAAGGAAGTTCTTGGTGAAGACGTGCCATTTGAGCTTGCAGAGCTTTCTCCTGGAAGATCCGCTTTAATCACAGCCGGAATTTCTTCTGGAGAGTTAAAAAAGAAACTGACGGCAGCCATAAATTTTTTGGATTCTTCGATAAGCCGGCACATCACGGCTGCAATCGGTCAGGAGGCGGATGATTTAGCAAGCTCGGACCAGTCATTCCAGCAGGCTAGCGAACTGCTTGAAAACCGGCTTTCAGTGGAAAAAAAGCAAATATTATGCTGGGACGACCTCTCCGTAAAGTTAATGCAGACTTTTTATTATCCGCTTGAAGTAGAAAAAGAACTGATTCATTATTTTATTCAGGGAAAAAAAGAGAAGGCCTTTCAAATATTAAACCGGATACTGGAAGAAAACCTCGATGAAAAGAACTTGAATAAAACCGCTTTATCCCAATTCGTATTTGCAATGGCTGGGACGGTAAACCGGATTATTCAAACTTCTTCAAGAATTCCTGATGAAATGCTTCACCTTGAGCTTAGTGCCATTCGGGACCGTGAGACCCTGAAAGCAGAAATTGTCAGGACGTTCTCCAAGGCATCTGCTGAAATTACTTCTGTAAGAGAAAGTTCATCTGCTGCATCACGGATTGTCGCTTATATCCATCAGCATTATAATGAAGACCTTTCACTGCAGGACCTTTCCGATTATTTTCAGCTGACGCCAAGTTACATCAGCACCATCTTCAAGGAGTATTCAGGTGAGAATTATAAGGAGTACCTTAATCGATTCCGAATTCAAAAGGCAAAGGAACTCCTCTCTGACAGAAACATTAAAGTCAGTGAGGCGGCTAGTCTTGTCGGCTATAATAACGTAAATACTTTTATTCGTCTTTTCAAAAGATACGTAGGATTATCACCCGGGCAATATGTGAAAATGGATTGAAAATTAATTCGTATCAGCAGGGATTGCACAGTAAGCTTTCTCCCTTCTACGATTGGTATGTTCTGGCTGATTTCCGCTTCAGGCTGCACCCTTTTAACGGGCTCTTGTCTTCGCTTCTCGGCAGCGGGATTTCTCACCCACCCCCGCTGCTTTTACATGCAGTCTAACCACTTCTTTGGATCGAGCGATTTTTTTGAATAAATACCCCGGTATGCGGGGGATTTTTTATTACCTATTTTCCTTCTTCAGGGCTTCTAGGCAGGCCCTGCTTTAATTTGCTTTAAGGGTGTCAAGTGCAAGCAGCAGGCTGATTTCAGACTGCTCGTTTAAATGAAAACGCCCGCATTTTCTCCCCTGCAAGTCGAGTGAACGCCCCATTTTATATTCATTTCTTTTGATAAACCTCTATTTCTTTCTAATTTCGTAAAAAATGTGTAAAGGTACAGAAAATTGAGATAGTTATATCCTGCTTCTTTCCTATAAGATGACAACAGGAACTAGAAAGCGCTTACAAGGAGGATGATTCAATAACTCAATGTGCTGCTTGGATCCTCAGCCAGCAAAAAGGTATCTGTTCTGAAAGTCTTGTCAAGGGGGGATGGTTCAGTTTTGGAGCTTTATAAACAAAAATTGAATGAATGGAACACCTACTTCCCGCCACTTACTAAGCAAGATGATTTTGAATTTTTTTGGCAGGAAGCATTGGAAGAGAGCAAAAAGATTCCATTAATGGCAGAAGATGGAAAAATAAACTATCCAATTCGCCAGGCAAATGTTTACAAAGTAATTTATAGAGGGATGGATGGAACACCCATCCACTCGTATTTGCTTCTTCCGGATACACCCAAGCCTCACCCGTGTATTATCCGATTCCACGGATATGGGGGATCTAAGGGGTCTCCGGCTCAATACATGCATTGGCTTATTCAGGGCTATGCGGTTCTGGCAGTTGACTGCAGAGGACATGGAGAGACGGGTGATTCAGCCTCATATTCTAGAGGCCATGCCGGTTCCTGGGCAACGATGGGTTTGGGAAACAAAAGGGAGTATTATTACTTCCGGGTTTACACGGATGCTATCCGTGCAGTTGATTTTATCATGAATCATCCGGCGATTGACCCTAATCGCGTAGCTGTTATGGGAGCAAGCTTTGGGGGCGGGATCAGCCTCGCTATCGCAGCCCTTGACGAGAGGCCATGTTTATTCATCGCTGATGTTCCGAATATGTGCCACATTGAGCTCGCGCTCGAACAAAAGCTTGAAGGCTCATTAACCTACATTGAATCCTACTTAAACAAATACCCGGATCGAACGGATAAGGTGTTAACAGCTCTCTCCTACTTTGACCATTTGAACTTTGCAGACCGGATTAAGAGGCATATCCGCATTTCGGTCTCATTAAAGGATGTCATTTGTCCTCCCCTTTCGGTCATGGCTGTTTACAATCGAATCCAATCACAAAAGTCACTGCTCGTTTATCCGTATTCAGGACATGATATTGCAGCTCATCCTCAGCACGTTGACTCTACAATCGAATGGATTGCCAAGCATTTATAAACCATTATTAACTCAAAAAGGCTATAGGGGGAAAACAGGATATGAAAAGAAAATGGACGAATGGATTTCTTATCGCGGTCCTCATCATAACGGCTTTGATGGGAGGATGCAGCAGCACAGCAAGTAATGGGAGCGGTGAAGGTAAAAAAGATACTGAAAAAATGACCTTAACCCTTGGGTACTACTCTTCCGGGACAACGGATAAAAGCATGAGTGAAGTCATTAAAAACTTTCAAAAGGAAAACCCAAACATCGAAATTAAAACACAGACAGCTCCATACGGACAGTTCTTTCAAAAGCTTGATACGCAGATAGCAGCAGGAAGCCAGCCTGATATTTGGCTTTCGGATGGGGTTTTTGTACAGAAATTCGCAGAACGTGATGCGATTCGCGATTTAACACCTTGGATTGAAAAAAATCTAAATACGGATGATTACTACGGTTTTGATTTTAACAAAGATCCGGAAGGAAAGTACTGGGCCGTTCCGGAAGGCGTGCAAATTGCTTCTCTTTTTTATAACAAAGATATGTTTGATAAAGCTGGGGTCGATTATCCGACAGAAGAATGGACATGGGATGATCTTAAGGAAGCTGCTGCGAAGCTGACGCTGGATGGAAATGGTAAAAACGCGACTCAGTCAGGTTTTAATCCGGATTCCGTTTCACAGTATGGCTATTCTTTCTTTAACATTACGGAGGGCTGGTTCCCGATCTTGAAATCATTTGGAGGAGATGTCCTGGATGAATCCCTTCAAAAATCTGTAGTGAATTCTCCGGAAAATAAAAAAGCGCTTGATTGGATCATTGACGGGATGAACAAGGGCGTCATTATTGATCCGGTTGATCTTGAAAGCTTCCAAAGTCCATTTTCTCCTTTTCCAAGCGGAGGAGCTGCGATGGTGACTGGAATTTATGCACGGACGATGGCAGCAAATGAAGCCGGTCTTAATTACGATGTAACGTTGATGCCAAAAGGACCCGATGGGAAAAGAGCGACTTCCGTTATTGCAAACTCATGGGTAATCAGTTCGAAAACAGATGACAAGAAGGCTGAGGCTGCGTGGAAGTTTATTCAAAACTGGGTTACAAACGATGACGTCCAGGAAGAATGGGCAAGGCTTGGTGCAGCAGTTCCTGTAAAAAAATCGGTCGTGGATTCCGATGTGTTCCTAAAATCCAGTGAGACTCCGGCAAACAAACAAGCGTTTGTCGACAGCTTTGAGTTTGCAGAAACCCTTTATACAAACGCTGTGTGGAATGAATGGAATCAAAAGTTTACAGACACGATTTATCCGGCTTTCAGAGGGGAGACGACTTCAGACCAGGCATTGAAAAATGCAGATCAGGAAATCCAGAAGGTGCTGGATCAATTTTATAAGAAGTAATGGAAGGGTGCAGACAACCTTATGAAGGAGATAAAGATAAGCAGTCAGGAGACCATCGTTTCTGTACCGGAGCCTAAAAGAAGCTGGTGGAATGAAGGGAGGAAGTGGGGACTGATCATGGTCCTCCCTTACCTTATTCATTTTGTGTTTATTGGGATTACATTTGCAGCATCCCTTTATTTCAGCTTTACGAACTATGATCTCCTCACTCCCCCTGAGTGGGCGGGTTTGGACAATTATTCTAAGCTGGCTGAGGAGCCTTTGTTTTGGAAGTCATTCGGAAATACTTTGTATTTTACTGTTTTATTTGTCCCTTTGCAGACAATTCTCGCATTAATTTTAGCGGTTGCCCTCAACCAAAAATTAAAAGGAATGAAGCTTTTCAGGATGGCTCATTTTATACCCGTAATATCTTCCTGGGCGGTTATCAATTTCGTGGCAGATGCTATATTTAATCCCCGTTTCGGAGCGGGGAATCATATTCTGACAAGTCTGGGGCTGCCTGCTCAAAAATGGCTGAATGATGAAGCGATGGTCATTCCATTGCTGGTCGGGATTGCTGTGTGGAAAGGCGTCGGCTATATGATGATCATTTTCCTGGCGGGTCTGCAGAATATACCCGGAGAGCTTTATGAAGCAGCTGACATTGATGGAGCAAGTTCCCTTAGGAAGTTCTTTAAAATTACAATGCCTTTAATATCAGCAACCACATTTCTCGTATTAATTCTGAGCACGATTCATACGTTTCAGGCTTTTGAACAGATTTATGTTATGACAGGGGGAATTCATGATGTGGCGCAAATGGGAGGACCGAACAACTCCAGTCTTGTGCTCATGCTTTACCTTTACCGGGAAGGCTTCTCGTTTCTTAAGATGGGCTATGCGTCTGCTATTGCGTGGGTATTGTTCGCCGTCCTCTTTATCTTTACGATGATTCAAGTCTTCGTCCAAAAGAAATGGGTGTATTACGATAAATAAAAAGAAGGGGGCTTCGGACATATGCAGCATTCCCGTCAGAGAAAATGGACAGCTTATGTGATTATTGCCATCAGTTCGCTAATCATGGTTGTCCCGTTCCTAACAGCAATTTCAAATTCTTTGAAAACCTATGCCCAATACACGAAGGTGCCTCCCGTGTGGATTCCGGATCCAGTACAATGGAGCAATTATCCTGAGGTTTTTCAGCTGTCGAACTTCGGACAATATACGCTCAACAGCGTGATCGTCTCCGTCCTGGCGATTACGGGGAGCGTTCTCTCAAGTTCCATGATCGCCTATGCATTTGCAAGGCTTGATTTTCCTCTCAAAAATACATTATTCATGCTTGTTCTCGGGACGATGATGATCCCGCCGGTTGTAACGATCATCCCGCAGTTTATTATTTTTAAGGAGCTTGGAATGCTGGACACCCTCACCCCTTTATGGATTCTGGAATGGCTCGGCCAGCCATTTGGAATTTTTCTAATGAGGCAGGCATTTATGAATATTCCGGTGGACTATGAAGAAGCCGCAAAACTCGATGGCTGCAATCCATTTCAAACGTACTGGAAGATTTTCCTGCCAATGTGCAAGCCTTATTTGGCTACTTTAGCTATTTTTACTTTCCTTTCAAAGTGGAACGAGATCCTTGCACCTGCCATCTTTATCTCAACAGAAGAAAAATACACACTTCCGCTCGGAGTTCTCGCGCTTGGAGGCCAGTTCTACGGAAACGAACAATATATGGTTGCCGCTGCGTTAATGAGTCTGCTGCCGATATTAATCGTGTTTTTATTCGCAGAAAAATACTTTGTCCACGGTGCCGGCTCATCCGGTCTGAAGTAGGAAGCGGATGCAGCATTTTCGGCTGGCCATTATTGGAGCTGGAGCCATATTCAGCAATCATAGACAGGCAGTCAGCCAGGTGCCCGGGCTTGAGTTCATTGCGGCGGCTGATCTTGATGAAGGGAAAAAAGCGCAAATCACCGGACAGGGCCTTGCTTATTATAAAGATTACAAAACTATGACACTTTTGGAGAAACCGGATGCAGTTGTGATTTCGCTTCCACATCATCTTCACAAGGAAGCAGCTATCTGGTGTGCCGGACAGAAATGTCATCTGCTAATTGAAAAACCGCTTGCAATCACTTATCAGGATTGTCTGGAAATTGAACATATTTGCGATATAATGGAAATAAAAGTAATGACTGCTCATGTTCAGCGCTATTTTCCTGAAAAACAGGCAGTGAAAAAGATCATAGTATCCCGTAGGCTGGGGAACCTCTTGGGGATCCTAGACAAAAGGCATCTGCCCTATTTTCATTCCGCCAGGCCCGGCTGGTTTTTTGAGAAAGATCAGTGCGGCGGAGGAATTTTTATGAACCTTGGAGCTCATTCTTTCGATAAGATTCTATGGCTGACAGACCAGAGGCTTGAGGCGGTCAGTTCAGATCTAAAATGGCACACCCGCTACCAGGACATAGAAAGCTCCGGTTGCGCATTCTTTAAAACGGAGAAGGGAATCCCGGTTAAAATTGAGCTTTGCGGCGAAAACGATGATTTTGTAAATCAAACCGAGCTCCAATTCACAAAAGGAAAAATTTTATTGGAAACCGGCGCTGGTGCAAGGGTTTTTTCAGATGGCAACTGGTCCGTGCTTTCCCATTCAAATGTTGATCCGTTCAATGGGCTATATGAGGAGTCTCAACGGCTGTTATCTTCAGCAGCTGAGCGGACAATGTTCATAGAGGAAGCAAAAGAAATCGTTCATCTCATTGAAACCATTTATTCACTTAATAATAATTTAGGCGGGTGTCCATAAGGGAACCCGCTATTCCTGCAAATCCGTGCTGTATGGGAGTGCTTTTGGGGAGGGGGAGAAAAAATGAGAAATAGAAATAAACTGTTGATTATGCTTGCTTCAGGTTTGCTGATGTATTCAGGATCAGCGTGCAGCCATCCAGTTGCCGCACCCAAAAAAGAAAATACGGAAAACGAAGAAGAAAAAGTGGATCATCGCTTTAGAGCAAGCAAAAAACCGTTGGAAATGACGATTCATCTTCATTATAATGACGGAACGGTTATATTTAATGATGATTGGAGCACATTCAAAAAAGCTGCGGAAGCTACAAATATAAGCCTCAAAGGTGTGGCTCCCCAAATCTCAACTAAAAGCGAAGAGGCATTCAATTTGATGATTGCTTCCGGAAAAATCCCGGATTTTGTTTTTGAGAAAAAAGAAAATCTTAATAAATATGGAAAGGAAGGAGCCTTTATCCCGCTTGAAGATTTAATTAAAGAACATGCTCCCCATATTCAAAGCTATCTCGATAGGATGCCGGAGATCATGAAGGTTTCAAAGGCTGCTGATGGCCATCTGTATTATCTGCCTTTTATTGCAGACGGAGAAGCAGCTGAAGGCTGGTTTATCCGCAAGGATTGGCTGGATAACCTTGGACTTGAGGTGCCGCAGACAGTGGAGGAGTATTACAAGGTGCTTAAGGCTTTCAAAGAGAAAGATCCGAATGGAAACGGCAAAGCAGATGAAATTCCTTTTTTTACGAGAATCAATACAAGAATCTTTGATTTGGCCACCCTCTGGGGAGGATTCGGTGATTTTTATGTCGATGATGGTAAAGTGGTTTACGGTCCGATGCAAAAAGAATTCGGAATCGCGATGCAAAACCTGGCGAAATGGTATGATGAAGGGCTAATAGATCCTGAAATTTTCACGCGGGGTGCCTTGTCGCGGGATATATTGTTCGGAGAAAACAGAGGCGGTTCAACTCATGACTGGTTCTCGAGTACCACAACGTATAATCATATTTCTAAAAAACACACGCAGGACTTCCTGCTAATCCCCATGGCTCCTCCAGAGAACTCAAACGGAACACGTATAGAACCGACCATTCGATCACCGTTTAATAATTACACAGGGATCGCAATCGGCCACTCCGTTAAGGACCCTGAAGCGGCGATAAAATATTTGGACTACTTCTTTACAGAAGAGGGGAGAAGGCTGATGAACTACGGCGTGGAAGGGGAAACGTATACGGTGGAGAATGGAAAGCCCGTATTTAAAAAGGATGTGTTAAACAGTCCGGATGTCCCGGGAGCGCTGCGCTCTATAGGTGCCCAGATCATGTTCGCTTATCATCAGGACTTTGAATATGAAAAGCAATGGATGGATCCCCTCGCCCTCGAAGGTGTAGAAGATTACGTTCAGAATGATTACTTTATTAAAGAAGTTCCGGCTCTGAATTTCACAGAAGCAGAAGAGAAAATAAAAAATGATATAGAATCGGAGATTACGGCGTACAGGGATGAAATGATCCAGAAATGGATGATGGGTGCAGAAGAAGTAGATTTTAAGAAATTCTCAATAAAGCTTCAGGATATGGGGATTGAAAAACTGATCAACGTTCATGAAGAGGCTTATAAAAGGTATTTAAGTGAATGACTGCGTATACAATCTCAAGTTAGCTGCCAATGATCTAACTCCAAATAGGTTATTGAATTGCCTCCGCACTATGTAACCAAAGCAGATAGTCCGTGCCGGTTTATAACGACTGGCACGGGCAGATGGCCCCGCATTACCCGTCAAAATCCCACCTCATGACTAAAGCCTCAACATAAAATCACATATTTCATAATATTTAGATAAATAAATGATTTCTATATACTTTACTTATACAAGGAAAGGAGTGGTGGAATGAAAAGGCATTTGATTATATGGGCTGCTTCTGCAGCGGCCGCAAGCCTCATTCTGACAGGAGGAAACCCGGAAGCTGCTTCTGCAGCAGAAACCCCATACTATGGGAAAGAGTACAGCCAGCCTCAACAAGTACTGGACTTGTATCCAGAGCTGGAACCACAGGTTATGACCCCGGCATTTTCACGAAAGGGTGAGGCATTCACATCCCAGGAGGAAATGGAAGAATATGTAGATGATCTCCAGAAGAGAACGAGCCATCTTACGGTTAAGGAAATAGGAAAGTCTGAGTCAGGCCGATCCATTCTAGGTCTGTATTTTTCTAAAGATAAAAAGATCTACCCGTCCTCTCTTTCAAGAAAGCCTACAGTATGGCTTCAGGGACAAATTCACGGGAATGAGCCTGCTGCAGGAGAAGCAGTCCTCGCTATGGCAAAAAAGCTATCCGGAAAATTCGGAAATGATGTTCTGGACCATATTAATGTCATTATCGTACCGAGAGTGAATCCCGACGGCTCTTATCTGTTCAGCCGTCAGCTTAAAAACGGGCTGGATGGAAACCGGGATCATGTGAAGCTTGAGACAAGAGAGCTTCAGGCTATTCACAGCGAGTTTAACAAGTTCATGCCCGAGGTTGTAATTGACGCGCATGAATATGGAGCAGGCCAGGAATTCAGCAAACTGGGACTTCTAAAGTATCATGACGTCCTGCTGCTGTCAGGGAAAAATCTAAATATCCCGGAGCGGATCCGGAACATTTCAGATGAACTTTATATTGAGGACACAGAAGAGGCATTGGATCAACAAGGCTTCTCGAATGAACCCTACTATACAGCGGTTCTGAGCAGCAGCAATGAAATCGAATTGGAAGAGGGAAGTACGGAAGCGAGAATAGGGCGGAATTCTTTCGGTTTGTCACCTGCTATCTCCTTTTTAGTAGAGACCCGGGGCATTGGGATCGGAAGAGAGAATTTTACAAGAAGGGTAGCCGCTCAGATAGCCACTCATGAAAACTTGATTAAAACGACTGCTGACAATGCACGCAAAGTAAAAGTACAGGTAGCTGGAGAAAGGCTGAAGCTTGTAAAAAAAGGACTTCTCCCAAATGATCGGGACAAGATTGTCATAGACAGTGAAAACACGGCTGTTCAAGGCAAAACTCTTGAAATGATCGACATAGAAGAAGGCAGGGTAAAAGAGGTTCCTGTGAAATATAAGAGTGCTTCTGATGCGAAAGCAACACTTGTAAGAGAAAGACCGACGGCGTATATCCTGGAGCCCGGGCAGGAAGAAGCTGCAAAAAAGCTTAGAAATCAGGGATTAAAAAGCTTTACACTTAGAAAAGACAAAACTCTTCCCCTCGAAGTGTTCACCGTATCCAATAAGAAAGAAGACCGGCTTTATGAAGGAATTCAGCTTCATGAAATATCAGCTGAAATCAGCAAGCAGAAGCGAACACTTAAGAAAGGCAGTATCATCTTTTTAACGGCTCAGCCTCAGTCCAATCTGCTCTCTCTATCTCTTGAGCCCGAGTCCGTGGACAGCTATGAAAGCTTTGGATTTATTCCTTCTGAAAAGGGGAAACAGCTTCCGGTTTATCGGTATATGGAGGATCTTCGACAGCTGAAGTAAAAAATAGCTGGATTTGATTTTTTTAGTATGGTAGAATAAGAACAAACGTTCTGTTATCTGCCATGGATACTAATAGTCAGCTATTTCAAAGGAGGACGAGGGTATGAGCAGGGTTCGATTAATTCCATTTAAATTAGAGGAAGTACTTGATTCGGCTACGGAAGAAACCCCTTATGGAATTCAGATGATTAATGCACCGGAGCTGTGGGAACAGGGAGTAAAGGGAAAGGCCGCTGTCATCGCAATCCTTGACACAGGCTGTGATTCAAGCCACCCGGATTTGAAAGACCGCATTATCGGCGGCAAAAGCTTTGTTGAAGGCGATGAGGGGGATTACAGTGACTCCCATTTCCATGGGACACATGTTGCAGGCACCGTGGCAGCAAGTCTGAACGGGCAGGGAGTAACAGGAGCAGCCCCTGAGGCACAGCTGTTGATATTGAAGGTTCTTGGAGACGATGGGAGCGGTTCTTACGAAGGAATCACCGATGCCATTCGCTATGCAGCCGAATGGAAGGGGGAGAACGGGGAAACAGTACGCGTAATCTCCATGTCACTTGGTGGTCCTGAGGATGTTCCTGAACTTCATGAGGCAATCCGCGACGCTGTTGCTAAGCAAATTCTTGTCGTCTGTGCTGCAGGCAATGAGGGCGACGGAAGGGAAGAAACATCTGAGCAGGCTTATCCAGGGTTTTATAAGGAAGTAGTTCAGGTAGGGGCTATAAACGAAAAAAAGGAACTGGCAGACTTTTCGAATACGAACGATGAAATTGATCTCGTTGCACCCGGAGTGAATATTTTATCCACCTACCCCGGCGGCAAATATGCAAAGCTATCCGGGACTTCTATGTCTACCCCTCATGCATCTGCAGCAGCAGCTCTTCTTATTCAAAAAGAAGAAAAAGAATTTGGAAGAGCACTGACAGAACCTGAGGTCTATGCCCAGCTTTGCAAAAATACAGTCTCGATCGGTCTTTCCAAAAAAGCGGAAGGCAACGGGCTCGTATTTCTTAGGGCAAGTGAACAAGAGAGAGCAGATACGAAAAAGCCGTCTGCCGAAGCTTCTAAATAATCGATCAAGCTTTGTCTGATGTGGAAACTTTTGAGAGCCGCTGCGGGTATGGGCGGTTCTTTTGTTTTGGCTATGTTAAAGCGTGGTTTTTTAAAGCGAATGCCTGGAGCAAAAGTCAACAGCGCTTTATTGATTCAGCATTGCAACTTGTTAAGAAAATTGCCGTATAATTATTGCCGGCAGAGTAACCAGCAGATGTTTTTTGATTAAGCCCTGCGGCTTATCCGAGACCTTGCCTGCATGGCGGGTAAAGAGGATTAAAAGGCTCAGGCAGATGAAAAAGCAAGGTGGAAGCAACTAACAAAAAATATGAGAACGCACTATAAAAAGTAAAAAAGCAACGGCTCCCCGGCCGCTGCTTTTTCCATTTAGAAGTGTTCGATAGAATGCACCAGATTAGAAGGTTTAGCTTCTGGAGAGGGTGAAGGATGTTGTGCACTCGCATTGGAGTTCCGAACCAGCAGTCACCTGGCAGTCCTAAGATTCTAATACCCTATATGATCATCAAAAAAGAAAGCAACGATGATAACGAAAACTAGAAGAATGGATGATAGATTCATAAAATGGGCATACTTTGTAAAATAAAGAATTTTCGCCAGGAAATACAATAGTACGGATAATACTGAGCACGCCATACAAATCTTAGAGGTCAGCCTCATAATGAATGATCTCCTTTATCTTTTTCCAGTGCTCCCCTTAAATAAAACGTATTCTTTATTTATATTCTATACCCATAATCTATTCGAAAGTAATGACGCTTTTATGTACCAATTACAAAAGAGGATAATGGATGTGTTTCCCATTCATTATTGGCAGGAAAGGGTTCCTAATGAATCATCAGCATATAAAATAAAGGGATTATTGTAAGATGAATGTCTTGGGCAGATGTACTTCCGATACGTGAGGCTGTCCCTGAGTATAAGCATCCGTACCTGCACACCGGTCCCCGTAAAGCTTATTTCCTATTATCGGGAATGTCTAAGCTTCAGCATGCATACCTTTTGTTTGAAGGTACAATCAATCGGGAGGATGAGTGCAGTTGAAGGAATTTTTCCAATTTAATAAGATGATTACACCGGCTATTATAACGATTATTTTTTATATCGGAAGCGGGATCAGTGTCCTTACAGGATTCATCATGATGGTTAATTCTTCAGATTCAATGACGCCAGGTCTTCAAGTATTGATGGGACTTTTTACAATGCTGCTCGGTCCGTTTGCGATTCGGATTTATTGTGAACTCCTTATTGTGATGTTCAAGATGAATGAGTCTCTTGGAAAAATTGCTTCTGACCGGAATGAGGATGAAGAGAAGCTTGTTTAAAGCTTGCTTAATCGCTCATGGAAGGATACACTACTAGTAAATATAAGGGAACGGGAGCTTGCAGAAGCAGGCTGAGAGTGGGGCTAATCTGCCGCAGACCGGAGGAACCTGTTGGATAATGCCAGCGCAGGGAGAATGTACAGCTTTATCATGTTCTGATGATAAAAGGCATTTTGCTCCTATGCGAAATGTCTTTTTTGCTGTTTATCAGGTGGAGGATCCTTCGGCAGGCGCCCTCCCTTTCTGGAAGCAGGGAAATGGCAGAGGAGGGGCAGTTCAGGGCTGCGGCAGAACAATGCGAACCCTGCAGTAGGTTATTTTCCACATGCCTGCGCTTTCGGCCGTGCTTGCGGGATGCAGCTCTTATCCGGAGAGGATGAATAAAAATGAATGGAAATGATGCTGGGATTTTACTGACCAAAGTGAGAAAGACCAATCCGCTTATACATAATATCACGAATATTGTCGTAGCTAATTTTACAGCCAATGGGCTTCTTGCCCTGGGTGCATCCCCGGTTATGGCAGATGCAATCGAAGAGGTGGAGGAAATGGCTGCAATGGCGGGGGCCCTGGTATTGAATATCGGCACCCTGAATAGCCGGACAGTGGAGTCTATGCTTCTTGCGGGAAAAGCGGCAAATAACCATGGCGTGCCGGTTGTATTGGACCCAGTAGCAGCAGGAGCAACAGAACTGAGGACTAAATCAGCCCAAAGAATTTTAGAAGAGGTAGAAATAGCGGTCATTAGGGGAAATGCAGCTGAAATTGCCAATGTGGCTGGTGATAAATGGACGATTAAAGGCGTGGATTCAGGAAACGCAGAGGGGGACATCAAGGAGCTTGCCATTTCGGCAGCATCTAAGCTTCATACAGTTGTTGCCGTTACCGGTCCTGTTGATTATATTTCAGACGGAGCCCAGGTTATTTCCGTTTCAAACGGTCACCCAATCTTGACGAAAGTGACGGGCACCGGCTGTCTCTTAAGCTCAACTGTAGGAGCTTTTCTGGCGGTCGAAGAGAATCATCTTTCCGCCGCATCGGCTGCGCTTGCTTTCTATGGTACGGCTGCTGAAGCAGCCGTAAGGACTGTGAAGGACCTGGGACCGGGAAGCTTTCAGATGGAGTTTATTAATCAGCTCTCATTAATCAGTGAAAAAGATGTGTCAGAACGGTCAGCTATTGAAGCGGGAAGGGTGTAATATGACGAAAAAAGCATTAACGATAGCCGGATCCGATAGTGGAGGCGGTGCCGGGATTCAGGCTGATCTTAAAACATTTCAAGAGCTTGGTGTTTATGGAATGAGCGCGTTAACAGCAGTAACAGCTCAAAATACGCTCGGTGTGCATGGAGTTTATCCATTATCGGCCGAGGCTGTAACCTCGCAGCTGGAGGCTGTAGGGGAGGATCTTTCTCCTGATGCTGTCAAAACAGGGATGCTTTTCAGCGCAGACATCATAAAAAGTACTGCAGAATCAATCAGGAAATTCGGATGGACCAACGTGGTAATTGATCCGGTCATGATTGCAAAGGGCGGCAGCACTCTCCTGCAGAAGGAGGCAATAAAGGCCATGGTTAAAGACTTGCTTCCGCTTGCTTCAATTGTCACCCCGAACCTTCCGGAAGCAGAGGCGCTAACAGGAAAGGAGATTCGCTCTGAAGCGGATAAAAAAGAGGCCTGCTTTGCCATAGTCGGAATGGGGGCTGCTTCCTGCCTCATTAAAGGCGGCCATGATGGCGACGAAGAGCAGTCTTCTGATCTGTTTTATGATGGAGAGAGCTTCACCAGGCTGACAGGGAAGCGGATTAATACAAAACACACTCACGGGACAGGCTGCACATTTTCAGCTGCTCTTGCAGCGGAACTGGCTAAAGGGGTTTCCCTGCAGGCGGCCGCTGATACAGCAAAACAATTTATCCAGGCCGCTATTGAAGAAACGCTGGAAATAGGAGCAGGTCATGGGCCGACAAATCATTGGGCATACCAGCAAAGGAACAGAGCCAATGATTAAAAACGCGCTGTCTCTCTATTTCATCGCAGGAACTCAGGACTGTCCTAAAGGGATAGAAGAAACTCTTAAGGAAGCAATAGAAGGCGGAGTGACCATCTTTCAATTCAGGGAAAAGGGGAAAGGGTCGCTTCAATCCGCCGAAGCACGTGAAAAGCTGGCAGTTCGGCTTCAAAGCATTTGCAGAACCGCAGGAATTCCCTTTATTGTCAACGATGATGTGGAGCTCGCTCTCACAATCGGAGCAGACGGAGTGCATGTCGGACAAGATGATGCAAAGGCAAGTGAGCTCACCACCCTTTTAAAAGGGAAAATTTTAGGTGTTTCCGTTCACAGTGCAGAGGAAGCAGAGCGGGCGCTTGCAGATGGAGCGGATTATGTGGGAGTAGGTCCCGTTTATCCCACCTCATCAAAAGAAGATGCAAAAGAAGCAAAAGGAACAGCTATAGTGGAAGAAATCCGGAATGCCGGAATAGATGTGCCGATGGTCGGCATAGGCGGAATAACAGCTGAAAACGCAAGGGCTGTCAGAAGAGCTGGTGCTGACGGGGTATCTGTCATATCAAGTATCAGCAAGGCTGAAAGTCCCTTGCTGGCTGCAAGAGAATTAAAGCGGGCTGTCCTGCTGTAAAGTGCAAAACGCCTAGCTTTTTTTAGCCAGGCGTTTTGTTTCTCTGCTTCTTTTCTTTCTTTTATAGTAGCCGCTGATTTTTAAATATTTTTGGTAGCCTTTGCGAATTCTTTCGAGCATCCACCGGGGAATCTTCAGCTTTTTATACCTGGTGAGCGGAAGATACAGCCGGAAATAGGCTTTCTTAAAATCTTTCCACCTTGGACAGCTGAATTCCTCCAGAAAGTCAGAGACGTCAATAACGTAGCCTCTCCCACCCTTCATCATGACATTTTTCCCGTGAATATCGGTTGGATTGAGACCTTTACTGCGTGCGAAGGAAATGGCAGAATCCACATCCTCAATGACCTGTCTGGGGATGAATTTCCCTTTGCGCAAAGCTTCGTATAGGGTCAGGCCTTCCAATTTTCTTAAAACTAAATAACGGTCTCCCGAACTGTACATCTCCGAGTAAAAAGGGTGACTCCCAAGCTGCTGATAAACGCGTCTTTCTTTATCAGCACCTCCCCGGTTGTCTGCATATAGCTTTACTATTTTTCCTGGAAGTTCCTTGTGTTCAAAGACAGCAGCGTAATTTCCCCTTCCGAGTAAGCTCCAGCCTTCAGGAATGTTTTTAACATGGACCGGGTCAAAAGGATCGATGCTTTTAACCGTCACTTTTGCTGCTAATTCTTCTATTATATTCATCTGATTTATCACCTCAGGGAACAATAGGCCCCTCGCTCCATTTTCTTAAGCTGCCTTTGTGAAGATTCTGCTTCTTTTAAAGAGATGGCGGCAATATTATATTTTGATAAACCTATCATACTCTTTTCTTCCGGTCCAGTCATCTACTTAATCGAATGCATTTCTTAACCCTTCCTGTTGAATTAAGAGGAAGGGGGCAGGGAGGTTATTCAGTTCCACTGAAGCCTCTTGGTTTATAAAATATTGGTATGTTATTCTAGTTATTGGAGTAAGTAAATTCAGCAGAAAGCATGTGATGGTGTTGTCTAAATCTATTATTCTGTTCGTCTTGGCAGGCTTGGCCGAAATAGGCGGCGCGTATTTAATCTGGCTCTGGATTAAAAATGGCCTGCCGGTTTGGTATGGGGTACTTGGAGGGCTTGTACTAATCGTGTATGGAATTCTGCCTGCATTGCAGGATTTCCCTAATTTTGGAAGGGTTTATGCTGCTTATGGCGGTCTGTTTATCGTCTTGGCCCTTTTGTGGGGATGGGGGATCGATGGAAAGGCACCTGATTTTTATGACGCGTTAGGAGCGGCATTATGTCTGATTGGGGCTGGCGTCATTCTATGGGCGCCGCGTTAAAAGAAATTTTCTCTTCTATCAGGGGCAAATGAAGTTTCCAAGCTGATAGAATCTGCATACTCTATCAGCGAAAGGAGGGGACTACATGAGCTTTTTATGGGGAAATCGAACGAATGATGCAATGGGGGCTGCAAACGGCAGCGGTCATCGATACCGCAGCGTCCAAGCCAAATCTGCTAATAGCGGCTGCAGAAACAGCAGAGTGCAGGGCAGTTCAGATAACGGCGGCTGCAGAAACAGAGTGCAGGGCAGTTCAGATAACGGCACCTGCAGAAAAATCCAAGGTACTGGCGGCCGCCATGCAAGGAGAAAAGAAAATGTCCAAGGTGCTGCCAATCACTGCAGATCAGGGAATTGTTCAAGGTTTTGTTCAAATGTCTGCAGCACTTTGTTTCCGTTAGGCTTTAGTCAATGTTACAGAGACTGCAGATCTTGTCAGAATGAATAGACTCCAGCAGGTTAAATGCTGATTCTCCACAGGGTTCCTGTGGTGTTTTTTTTTGATGCATAGGGTGGAACCTGTTAGGGTGAGCGGCTATATATAGATGGCAAGCGCCGGAAGGAAAACTATAAAGACAAAACCTGCTTTCTTTCTTTGTATATAAAGGTGTTAAACCTTATAATTAAAGGCACCATCCCTGTAAAGGAGTTTCATAGAGTTGAAAATTAAAATAATTGCTATCCATTTACTCGCAACTGCTGTGCTAACCGGCTGTGCGGATATTGAATCAGCCAGAGGCCCTGCACCCGGCAGCGAAAAACAGCAGGTGGCCGATTTTGAAGAAAAAGGCAAAACTATTCCTGCTAAAGTGATTTCCGTTACAGACGGGGACACGATTAAAGTAGAGCTTGAAAATGGGCTTTCTGAAAAAGTCCGGCTGATCCTTGTGGATACTCCCGAAAGCAGAGGGAAATATGAAGGAAACCCTCAGCCATTCGGAAAAGAGTCATCAGACTTTACACGAAAGCATCTGGAAGGTAAGGATGTAGAGCTGGAGCCTTGGGTAGAAGAAAGGGACCGGTATGGCCGGATGCTCGCGTACATTTGGATAGACGGAAAGTTGTTTAATGAACAGCTGCTTGAGAACGGCTTGGCAAGAGTTGCGGTATATCCGCCTAACACAAAGTATTTGGACTCCTTCGAAAGAACAGAGGAACAAGCTCAGCAGGATAATAAGAATATCTGGTCTCTTGAAGACTATGCATCGGAAAATGGATTTGAAGAAAAAAGAGAGGCTGAAATTCCTGATTCAGGCACTCGCGAGGTGTTTGATCCAAACGGAGAAGACCGTGACTGCGGGGATTTCAAGTCCCATGAAGAGGCTCAGGCGTTTTTTGAGGCCGCAGGACCAGGAGATCCCCATCGGCTTGACCGTGACGGAGATGGTTTCGCTTGTGATAAGTAATGAAATCATGCTTTTCGTTATAGTGGATAAGCCCATTCATAGATGCGCAGAATGAGGATGAGGTGATTATTTATGAGCGGCTCCTTCCAGGTATTCTCGCTTGAGCACGTTTTAACACTCTTCATCATACTTATCTTTTCTCTTCTGATTTTTTTTCTGCGCACCAGATTTAATCTTATTCGCTATTCTCTCGGATTTCTTTTGTTCGGGTCGGAAGCGGCAGAGCAGATTTGGAAGTTTGCGGCTGGAGAGTGGTCCGTCTCTGAAGATCTCCCTCTCCATCTGAGTGATTTGGCTGTTTTGTTATCAATTATCATGCTGTTCACCAGTAGCCGGCTACTGTTCGCATTTCTTTGGTATGCAGGATTGGCCAGCTCGTTTCAAGCGATTGCGACTCCGGATCTCGGTACGTACTCGTTTCCCCACCTTATCTTCTTCTTGTTTTTCCTTTCGCACGGAGGAGTGATCATAGCATGCCTTATGTTTGTTTTTCAAGGCTATAAACCTGGTCTTCAGTCGTTATGGATAACGGCAGCGGTCATCACTCTTTATGGTGCTGCTGTTTACGGCTTAAATCAGCTGCTGGGCTCGAATTACTTATACCTCATGAAAAAACCAGAAGGGAATTCCCTTCTGGAATTTTTAGGGGCATGGCCTTGGTATCTTTATAATATGGAGGCGGTCATGCTTGTAAGTTTTTTTCTGCTGTATCTTCCTTTTTCAAAGCGCAGCCGCCCATCAGTCGATTTTAGGTAGCGGCTTGACAGCAGGACCCTCCAGAATCTCTCCATCCGTATTGAATCTGGAGCCGTGGCAAGGGCAGTCCCATGACCTGTCTCCATTGTTCCATTCCAGGTCGCAGCCCATATGGGTGCAAACAGGCTTTACGAGGGTCACGTTTCCTGCAGTGTCCCTGTAAGCACCGGCCTTCTGCCCGTTTACTTTTAGCTTCGCTCCCTCATCCTTTTGCAGTTCATCCACTTCCTTGTTTGAGTGATTGAACTTTCCTTTTACGAATGCTTTGGCAGTGTCTGTGTTTTGTTTAATAAATTGTGACGCTGAGGCTGACTTGGAAGCTGAACGAAATGGAGAATACAAGTCTGCGAAAGGGTTATCCTTTCCAAGAATGGAATCTGCAGCAATCTGAGCAGATACTGTTCCATTTGTCATTCCCCAAAGACCGTAGCCGGTGGTCATCAGTATATTGGGCTGCTGCTTTGTTATGGGTCCCGCGTAGGGGACTCCATCCAGTGTTTTTAAATCCTGGGTTGACCATCGGTAGCGGATGTCACTTGCGTCTAAATATTTCAGGCCGTATTCAGCGAGTGCTTCATAGCATTGGTAAGTATCTTCAGTCTGGCCGGTTTTATGTCCTTCGCCGCCGATCAGGACAAGCTTTTCTCCATTATCTTCTGCAGTTCTCAATGAGCGCACTGGGTCATCTGCACTGATATACATGCCTTCAGAAAATGGAGACGCTGTTCTGGCTGCAAGAATATAGGATCTTTCAGGTTCCAATTTCGCAAATTGCAGTCCGGAAAAATCTGCAAACGGATAATGGGAAGAAATGATGACATGCCTCGCGCTTACCTTATGTCCTTCAGATGTAACAATTGCCGGCATTTCTGATTTTACAAGCTCTGCAGCCCGGGTATGCTCATAAACAAATCCCCCGGAGCTAACGAATTCCTTCAGCAGACCTGACAAATAAGCAACCGGATGAAATTGGGCCTGATTTTTAAGGCGGATAGCAGATGTTACAGAGAAAGGAAGGGGAGTGCTGTCAGTCAATTCGGCTGGTATTCCAAGCGTTTCATATGCTTTGTATTCAGAATGGATCTTTTCTGCCCCGCTGTCCGTTGAGGCATACAAATAGGCATTTTGAGTACGAAGCTGGCAGGATATTGACAGCAGATCTGCTGTCTCCCGAATAAATCCAAGGGCTTCTTCGTTTGCCATGTAATACTGCTTTGCCCGTTCATCTCCATGATTGTGAATAAGTGAATCGTAGATCAGTCCGTGCTGGGAAGTGATTTTGGCTGTCGTATGGCCGGTTGCACCGCTAAGAATACTTTTTGCTTCAATTAAGGCGGTCTGAACTCCTGATTTTTGCAGGAGATAGGCAGCTGTAATTCCTGTAATTCCACCTCCCACAACCACCGCATCAACTTTTAAGGATTCTGCAAGCGGAGGGAACGATAATTCCTGTTCAACGGGTCTCCATAAAGAAGAGGAAAAAAGTGGCAAGTTCGTTTCGGCAAACTGACTTTTCAATCCATTAACCTCCTGCAAATAAAGATAGTTATCTATACCCTCTCCATAGGTTTTAAATCGGCTGAGGAAGAGTGAGTAGTTTAAGGAAAGGGAAAAGTTTAAGACATGTTCTCAATCATTGGAGGATATGTATGAAGTATAGGAAAGGATGGATCAGATGAAAAGCTTTAAGGTTCTTGCAATAGTCAATGTGCTGGCCTATATAGTTATGGTAGGGGTAAATTTTTTGGCAAATGCTCTCCCTATAAACGGACAGACAACGGGTGAAGTATCAGCGGGAATCCCTGTGCTGTTTGAACCGGCGGGCTATGCATTCGCCATTTGGAGCGTTATTTATATACTCCTCGCGATATGGGTTGTGCGCGCGTTTTTTGCCCCGGTTGCAGAGAAAAACGTTTACAGGGAAATTGGCTTTTACTTTGCTGGGAATGCTCTGCTTAATGCTCTATGGATTGTGCTCTTTCATTATGAATTATTTAATCTGACTATTTTTGCAATGGCAGGGATTCTGGGAACGCTGATTACTATTTATTCCTTAATTGAAAAATCCGGTCAAACCACTTTTTTCCTCAATGTTCCGATTTCTGTCTATATGGGCTGGATTTCCGTAGCGTCGATTGTGAATGTATTTATTGTATTTGAAGCCAACGATATCAGTTCATTTCTTGGACTTGGAGAGCTTGCCTGGACGATCATCATGCTGGCGGTCTCAGCTTTACTCGGTGCATATATGATTATGGGTAAAAATGATCTTGCATACGGACTGGTCTTTATATGGGCTCTTGTCGCTATAGCGGTTAACCAGATGTCTGCCGCACCGGCAGTAGCGAGAACGGCCGCAGCTGCAGCCATTTTGCTTGGGATTTTATCCGTATATAAAGTCAGCGTTTTGCTCATGAAAAAGAAGCTTTAACCTGCCCGCAAAAAAGACCCTGTTTTTCCGTCACTAATGGAAGTAAGGCTGCATCCATTCTTTTGTCTTTATTGAAAAGAGGGAGCACGTTTAAAACAATCCAGGTTTATAGAAGGTCAATTCCCGCTGATTTCCGTTCCAGACAGCTCTTGATATTTGCTACGCACCTAGATTTTATTGTCCGTACTCTGATTTTATGGTCCGTACTTTTCATATAAAGACTTTTCGGCATAATTCGAGCATGTTCGCGCTGTTCTAAGGGCAGAAATTCCACCCGGTTTTGTCCCGCATATTGGTATTTGCTACGCACCTAAATTTTATTGTCCGTATTCTGGTTTTATTGTCCGTACTCTGGTTTTATTGTCCGTACTTGCAGTTTTATTGTCCGTATTCTGATTTTATTGTCCGTACTTTTCATATAAAGACTTTTCGGCATAATTCGAGCATGTTCGCGCTGTTCTAAGGGCAGAAATTCCACCCGGTTTTGTCCCCATCGGCCGGTTTCTCGCATCGCAGCTGCGGGGTCTTCTCATTTGTCCCGCAGGATATAGCTCGGAGTATGTCGCTTTCCGCTCAAAGCAGCCTGATAAAAACAAAACGATTTTCATAATGAAACCCCCGTTTCAGTGTGAACAACGGGGGTTTCTCAGCTGGACGTTTAGACAGCCCATGCTGCTTATTTTATATCGGTCTTATATTGCATGTAGACAACCTGCGTCACAAGGAAATCCTCCAGCCCGTGCTTGCCATCTGCACCGCCAAGGCCGGATTGTCTCATGCCGGCATGATAGCCTTGAACGGCTTCAAAGTTTTCCCTGTTGACAAAAGTTTCGCCAAAGCGGAGGTTATTGGATACGTACATCGCTTCGTTATAGTCATCGGTATAGACAGATGAAGATAACCCGTATATGGAATCATTTGCCATCCGAATCGCTTCATCCAGGTCCGTATAGGTAGTAACCGGAAGAACAGGTCCAAAGATTTCGTCTTTCATGATATCCATGTCATCCGTCACATTGGCAAGAACAGTTGGTTCAAGGAAGAAGCCGCCGTTCAATCCTTCAGGACGCTTGCCGCCAGCCATGACCTTTGCTCCTTCATCAATTGCCTGCTGCAAAGCATCTTCCACCGTTTTCAAGCGGTCGGCGCTGACTAACGGCCCCATTTCTGCATCTCGGTCGTTAACGGCGTCTCCGACTTTCACCTTTTTGAATGCAGCTGCAAGTTTATCAATAAATTCGTCGGCAACGGATTCATGCACATAAACTCTTTCTGCATTCGTACATGCTTGTCCGGCATTGGTAATCCGGGAAGTTTTAATGTTTTCTACCGCTAAATCCAGATCAGCATGCTTCGTTACGATGGCCGGAGCTTTACCGCCAAGTTCAAGATTGACTTTCGTGATGTTTTGGGCAGCAGCTTCCATAACCTTTGTTCCGGCTCCGATGCTCCCTGTCATCGTAATCATCGCTACTTTCGGACTGCTGGCCAGAGCGTTTCCGATCGTGGAGCCTGTACCGGTAATCATATTGTAAACACCTTTAGGAAGGTCCAGGTTCGAGATGATTTTGGTTAATTCAGCTGCGGTGTTTGGAGTCTGCTGACTCGGCTTTAATACGATAGAGCATCCTGCGATCAAAGCGGTAGCTACTTTTCTTGCAAAGATAAAGACCGGAAAGTTCCATGGAACGATGCCGCCGATAACTCCGATCGGGCGTTTATGAAGAAAGATATTCTCATTTGGACGGTCACTTTGTATGACTTCTCCCTCGATTCTTCTTGCCCATTCAGACATGTATCGAAAATAATCAACAGCAAGGTCTACTTCCGCAGAGGACTGTTCATACGGCTTACCTTGCTCTTCAGATAGCAGGGTAATCATTTTTTCCCGATTCTTCTCAATTTCGTCACCAATTTGACGGACAATTTTCCCCCGTTTATTAGAAGGGACTTTCTCCCACTCTATTTGTGCCTTATAAGCCGCGTCAATCGCCTTTTCTGCATCTTCTTCTGTGCTGTCCGGAATACGGGATATCACTTCCCCGTTTGAAGGATTAACAATATCAATCCACTCGCTGGAAGAAGAATCAACATATTCACCGTTAATATAAAGCTTATGCTCTTGCATGTTTGAATGCCTCCTCTTTCAATCTGTGTCTACTAAGGTGTTCCACGTTAATTTGCATCTGAAACATTTGAACCGGTTAAAAAAACGGAAGTCTAGTGGAAAAGGCCGTTTCTAGCAGGTATTTGCCCATAAGCAAGAATCGCGAAAAAGGCTGACATACAGCTTTCGGTGTCATACGTTCCTGGAGCTGAAGATAAAAAAATTCTTTATTACTGGGTTATTCCTCATACATAAGAGGGGTATATCATACTATGTTCAGATGAAATCGTTCTTTGAAATTTAGCTGAGACGCAGATGGCAAGCGAATCTGTTTAACTTGTTCAGCAGGAGAGGGGAGTCTTAGATGGAAAATACAATGGAGGAGCGGGACCCATCCAAATCATTTTTGCCAATTGTTTTTTAATTCGTTCATGGTTTTGCCTATCCACACTTTTTTCAGTTCATCTGAAAAGACAAAATCCTTTGACTGAAGCAGTCTGAGATCCAGGTGGATCAGCCTGGACTGGATCAGCCTTCTTTTTATGTACAGGCATTCAAGTTTTAGCTGCATATGTGAATCCATTAAAGAATGGAAGGTTTGCAGCCCGCCTGTCAGCTGCTGGAGGTACTCTCGATACATATATAGCATTTTTCGGTTTTGAAACGATTCGATTTTCCTGAAGATCTGCTTAGTCGTTCCTGCTAATGGATTTTTCAATTCCACTCACGCTCCGATCAGCTTGTTTTTCATTCATTATATGGAGAATATGAGCTAAAAAGAAGAAGGTTTCTAAGGCGGATCCGTATTAAATACTTAAACTTGGCTGTTGATTTCCGCTGCACGCGTTCACTTTCCGCGGGGCGGGCGGTGAGCCTCGCGACTGCGGGGTCTCACCTGTCCCGCTGCTCTTAGCTCGGAGTCTCACGCCTTCCGCTCCAATCAACAGGTGTGAAAAATCAACACCATGCTTTAATAAAGCAACATAATAAGGAAAAGTGAAACCATTTTTAAATACGTTTCGTAATAGGATAATTAAGAAAAAGGAGAGGATTCACATTGAGAACGGCTAATCCTGTAATGAAGTCTTTTGAAAAACAATTCGGCTATACAGGCGGTAAACGGATGACCCTAATGGGGACTGTGCACAAATCCTTTTTGCTGCTGTTTATTTTAGTTGTATCAGCAGGTGCAACCTGGGCATATGCAGCGCAAGGGGATAATGTGGCGCCGATGATGATAACCGGAGCCATCGGGGGACTGATCTTTGCGTTAATTACAAGCTTTGCCCCAAAAGCCTCTCCCATTACAGCTCCTGTATATGCGGTTCTTGAGGGAATGTTCGTTGGAGGAATTTCTGCTTATTATTCAAGTATATATGAAGGAATCGTTATGCAGGCCGTACTTATTACAATGGGGATCTTCCTTGGGCTGCTTCTTGTATACCGAAGCGGGCTGATTCAAGTAACTCGTAATTTCCGGCTTGGCGTGGCTGCAGCCACGATGGGCGTTTTTATGGTTTATCTGATTTCTTTCGTTCTTAGTTTTTTTGGGATTGCAGTCCCGTTTCTCCATGAATCAAATATGATTGGAATAATCATTTCTCTTGTAATTATCGTGATTGCTGCTTTGAATCTCGTTTTGGATTTTGATTTTATTGAACACGGGGCTGCAAGCGGACTGCCTAAACATATGGAATGGTATGGCGGATTTGCTTTGCTGGTCACGCTAGTATGGCTGTACCTGGAAATTCTTCGCCTTCTTTCGAAGATTAATTCCAGAAGCTAACGGCAGCTGCCTCCTTAAAATGAAGGCTTTGTTAAAGCATAGTGTCGGTTTTGGCAGATTCCGGGCTAAGATAAGAGCAGCGGGACACGTAAGACCCTGCAGGCGAACAGCGGCGGAGAGGACTACCGCCGCCTGCCCAGCTGCAATTATCAGACCAATTGAACTTAGACTTGATGAAAAAGGGGTTTTTTTATCGGCAATTGGAATACTAAGGGAAATGTGAAGGGGGGGACCAGATTGGAACACCGCGAAGATGAAAAGCAAATCCTGAATATAGACCCAGCAAGGCTTGTTCAGCATCCGAAGAATAAAGATGGCGCTGCGCTATTTTTAAAAGAATCTTATCATTTGCTTTCTGAAGAAGATGTGGGCCTGCCATCTGAGGATAGGTAAGGAGAGGCCGATCATGCTTTAGATTCCTTACTCTCACAGCCTTAATTTTAGTTTCAACCGGATTCCCATGTACAGTGGCGGGAGATTGAGTTTTCCAACCATCCGGGGTTCCCTGGCCGAAGAAGTGAGGGCAAAGACAAATGTTCATTTTGTAGTCTCGAGTACAGAGAATTAGCAGACATAGTTGGGGTTGGAGCTTTGCTCCGGCCCATTTTTTCAGTCTGAACGTGGTCCGAGCTGAAAATTCTGCTTTAGATCACAAAACAATCTCTTCAGCCTTCTTGCTAAATAACAAAATACTCGAGACAAGACAATTCTTGCACCCCGGCCGGCATTGCCTTCTGCAAAACAGCGCAGTTAATCTTCAAGCCTCTTGGATAAAGCCCTCAATTTTCCTTTCCAATCCTCTGCAAGCTGCTGGACTTCCAGTATCTTTTGAATGGCTGCAGCGTCCCTGCGGTTATGAAAGAAGGTATGGTGAATATCTGCTACAGAGATGGATGTTGTCCGCTTTATCAGCTGAATACAATCTGTATTCCTAATTACTCCAGGCCTGATAACTCTAAAAAAATAGCCTGTATAGCCAGTCTCAATCACTCTTGAAAGAAGCTGATTGATACCGGTATGCCGGTTGATCGTCGCACAAGGATAGCGTCCTTGCGATATTTCTGCCAGTACAGTTCCGATTTCGTATTGGTCCCCTATGCAGACCTCTTTCTCGGTCAACCCGGAAAGTGTTAAGTTTTCACCAAAGGCTGCATGCTGCAATTCCTTGCCGAATTCTTCCTTCCATACATTATAATGTTCATATGGATAGACACACAGTACCCGGTCAGGACCGCCGTGAAATGAGTGATTGGCAACATCATCGTCAAATACTTTTTCTGCTGAGACCGTAAGCTCTGCAGCTGGTGATTTGCTGATTCCTGATTCATATGCTTTTCCGTGCTGATCCATCAGCCGTTTAGGTTTTCCTTTGCTCAGGTATTCAATTCTCATCGCGGACACCTTCCTCATAAAAATAGGCGCTTTATTCCCCTCATCCATCCTCGTTTTTGCATAAGATGAAGAAGAAATCGGCTTAGTTTGAATTTGATTGACAGGTTTCGTGAAATTATGTAATGTCAATGTGTGAATACAATATATTCTTCGTTAGGTGAGGCTCCTGTGTGGAGAGACGCTGCTGCCCAAAAATGTCCAAAGACGCCAATGGGTCAACAGGAATCATCGGCTTAAGGTGATTTTTAATGCAGCTGGATCTTTTTCCTATGCTGCACAGTGCTAAAGCTCTACGATGGAAGAATGAAATGCTTGTTTTTTGCACGCCTTCATTCCCGGTGTGTTTTTTTTATAGGGTTAGCTGCTTAGCGAGCACTCAGTAAGTTAATCATATCACTTGAATTAATTTTTTGGGAGGTAACGGCATGGAAATTCCCCGATCGGAAATGTCACAGACGATTGATTCAGATACTCACAGTATGCATTTCGCGGAATGGAACCTGCCTTTACTCTTTGCTGTCTGGGAGGCCTCCGCGGAATAGTAAGGAGGACACCTCATGGTGAAAAATATGACATATGATGAAATCCTGCTGCGGATTATCCTTCTTCTGCGTGATGGCAAGCGCAAGGAATTCAGGGAACTGATTGAAGAGCTCCAGCCCTACGATATGGCGAGTGTTTTTAAAGAAATGCCTGAAAAACACTATGCCCGCTTTTTATCCTTTATGAATGTTGACGATATTACGGTTCTGATGCAGGAATTAGAAAGACCTTATCAGCTTGCCCTTTTTAATAAAATCGGCAAGGTTAAAGGCGTTCATGTAATGAATAAAATGGATAATGACGATCTGGCACAGCTTTTGGAGGAACTGGATTCTGAGCTGAAAGATCAATTGCTTTCAAGTATGGAACAAGAAGAGTCCGAAGCAGTTCAAACGCTGATGAATTACCCGCCAGAGACAGCTGGACGGATCATGACCAATCGATATGTATGGATTCCGAACCATTATACGGTCCGGGATGCTGTAGTCAAGCTCAAATCCTTCGCGGAAATTGCAGAAGCAATCAATTATCTATATGTCATAAATGAACAAAAGCAGCTTGTAGGAGTCATTTCTTACAGAGACCTGATTTTAGGTGAACGTGATGAACTGATTGAAGACATCATGTATACACGTGTTATATCCATTAAAGCAGATGCCGATCAGGAGGAAGTAGCCAGACTGATTGAACGGTATGACTTTCTGGCTTTGCCAGTAGTTGAGGAAAACCACGTACTTGCAGGAATTGTTACAGTAGATGACGTGATTGATATCGTAATCCAAGAAGCCAATGAGGACTATGAAAAATTTGCCGCCTCCGGAAAATCCATTGATTTTGAAACGAAGGCATTAACCGCAGCATATCGCCGGCTCCCCTGGCTGATTTTGCTGCTGTTCATCGGTTTGGTTTCCGGAAGCATTATTAGTGTATTTGAAGGAACATTAAATGAGGTGGTAGCCCTCGCCTTTTTTATGCCAATGATTGCGGGTATGACAGGGAATACAGGTACTCAGTCTCTAGCCGTAGTGATTCGCGGCCTCGGACAAAATGATCTGGATGCCAGAATGGTTGCAGGGCTGATACTCAGGGAACTCAGGGTCGGACTGTTAATAGGGGCCGTCTGCGGAATGTTGATTACTGCTATTGCTGTGATTTGGCAGGGAAATCCGCTGCTCGGACTGGTAGTCGGTTCATCCTTGTTTTTAACCCTGATCATTGGTACGATGGCCGGCACCGTCATTCCAATTGTGCTCAACAAATTCGGAATTGATCCTGCCATAGCATCCGGACCCCTGATTACAACCCTGAATGACATTTTGTCCCTGCTTATCTACTTTGGCATTGCCACTTCATTTCTCCAGCATTTACAATAAAAAAGCTGACTCAGTTCATTCTGAATCAGCTTTTTTTTATAGGGCCAAAGGATCGGTTTGTACTCTGATGAGTCGGCTGGGAGCTCATATTGAGAAGTTTATCCAAATGCTGGCTTGCTCTTACCGTTTCTTTTGCAGTATATCCATGCTTCCCGGCAATATCAACCATTCTCTGGCGATACTTTTCCACAACCGATTCATACAGATTCACCGAACTCCCTCCCTTTTCATTTTATTGTTTTCCCTTTTCCGGATGGCAACGATTCCTTCTGCTTATATTATATCGAAAGAATAATCAGTAATGAAAGGATTATTTAGGAAAAGAGTTAGACAAAAAAGTGCATTATTTGACAAAAATCTCATTAATTTGCTGAATATACATAAAAGTCATTTCTTTTAGAACTTTCTAATAGTAAAATAGGAGGGGGAATTTAGAATCAGGGGGGATACAGATGATAAAAAAAGAAAAAAAACCGAAAAGTGTCAGAAAGCTGCTTGTAACGGGCTTTAGTATTTTGATCGGTTTAAGTGTACTGATGGCAGCATTGAACTTCGGAGTTATTTACAAAACTAAAATGGATACAGAACGGATTGTTAATAAAGAAACGGCTGCGCTGATACTGGATGAAAAGCTATCCTATAATCTTGCACAGCAGGCTTCATCCATCAGAGCCTATTTTCTTTATGAAAATCCTTCTTATAAAGAAGAATACGAAGCACTGAAAAAAGAAGGAGCAGCTTTACAGCAGCAGTTATTGGATCTGAATTCTTCAGAGGAGATCAAAATCTTAATTGCCAAAACGAGAAACTGGCAAAAGCTGTTAGAGGAGGAAGTGATTGAACCGTATGAAGGTGGGTTCAGAATCCAGGCTGTTCAAACATTAGCGAAAGAACCGCAAACCGTGTCCAATGAACTGATAAAAGAATATCAGGAAATTGCTCAGCAAAGAGAAACACAGATCATGGATTCGGGTAATCAGATTATAAGCGGAGGAGAAACTGCTTCACTCATCATCCTTATTCTTTCTGCACTTATTGTCTCAGCAGGACTATACATAGCTTTTCGAATGTCTAAAATGATCGCAGGTCCCATTTCCCTTCTTACAAAAAAACTGAATGAAATAACTGAAGGACAGCTTACCAGAGAAGCCCTTCCCTCCAATTCCAAGAATGAGCTGGGACTGCTGATTAATTCGGCAAACACGATGAACGATACCCTCATTTCACTTGTCGATGGAATTAAATCGGCCGCAAGGGAGGTTGAATATCAAAGTGACAGACTTCAAAGCTCATCGATACAAGTTAAGGAAGGCAGTGAACAAATCGCTTTTACTATGAATGAGCTGACGCTGGGAGCTGAAAATCAGGCTGGCACGGCTGCAGACATGTCAGAAAATATGGGGCATTTTCTTGCGAAGATCAATGAAGCGGCGGCAGGAGGAGAATCCGCGTCAAAATCATCTGGAGCCGTGCTCAAGGAAACAGAAGCCGGAAGCAGGCTGATGAAACATTCTATAGAAGAAATGAATAAAATCCATAGCATTATGGAGACTTCAGTTACGAAGGTGGCGGGTCTGGATGAGCAATCCAAAAAAATTTCAAAGCTGATGGAAGTCATCCAGTCCATTGCGGACCAAACGAATTTGCTTGCCTTGAATGCCGCGATAGAAGCGGCCAGAGCAGGAGAACACGGGAGGGGTTTTGCGGTGGTAGCTGATGAAGTCCGCAAACTTGCCGAGCAGGTATCCCTTTCAATAGGAGACATTGATCTTATCGTTCAAAGCGTGAGGTCTGAAACAAAGTCGGTTGCAGGAGAGCTGCGCTCAGGGTATGAGCAGGTTCTGATAGGGAAAACTTCAATTGAAAAAACAGGTCAGACGTTCGAGGTGATCCGCGGTCAAGTTGGCGCAGTGACTGCAGGCATCTCAATGATTTCCAGCCGGCTAGAAGATTTGCTTAGCAGAGGAAGAAAGATGGATGAGGCGATAGCTAATATTGCCAGTGTCTCTGAAGAAGCAGCTGCCGGTATTGAGGAAACGGCAGCTGCTGCTGAACAGGCAAATTCTGCGATGGAGAAAGTCAGAGAAAATTCTATACATTTATCAGGACTTTCTGAAAAACTGGCTATGTCGGTGAATGAATTTAAGGGCTGAAAAAAAGGATGTTCCGGGCAGGAACATCCTTTTTAGATGAACACGTTAGTTGCTTTTATACTGAAAATGAGCGTTAAGCTGCCCCTGCAGCATTTTTTTTCGCAGCTGAGCGGGGTTTTTATGCTTTTCTTCTTTTTTTCGAATGTCTTTTAAAATTTCAGTCGTTTGTACTCCTTCTTCTCTGAGGTCCGCTATGTTCATGAGCCGCTCTACATCAAAGAATGAATATTTCCTTGTTCCCTTCGAGCTTCGCTGAGGAGAAATCAGCTGACGCTCTTCATAATACCGGATTTGTCTGACGGACAAACCTGTAAGTTCGCTTACCGTTCCGATTGAGATGACTTTTTTATCCTTGTAAGACCGTTCTTCATGCATTTGACTCACTCCTCTGAGGAAACAAATCTTTCCTCCACTATACAACAGTAAGCCTTGAATATCTCCGGTTGTGTTAGATTTCCTTCCATTTATGCTTCTTCTTAAAAACAACATGTCAGATTTTATATCAAAAACCGGGAATAGGGGAAGAGTGTAAGCTAAACTTGCTTTAACAGCAGGCTATGTTCATTTTGGCGGTTGATTGCAGGCAGCAAGCGGTCGCTCATTCAGGGGCGGGCGGTGAGCCTTCTCTTCACTTCTCAGCAAGGGGGTCGCGCCTATCCGGCTGTTTTCTCTGTAGTCTCACGCTTTACGCTTTAAACAATGGACTGAAACCAACTATAGCTTAACAATAACAGGAAGTCTGTCTGGGATTTCTGGCTGTTTACCAATGAGAGCTAAACTTAGAACCAGTTGAACGAAGGGGGCATAAGAAATGGAACGCGGCAAAGCAATAAAGCTTGCCCAAACTCTGGTCGAGCTGGATTTGAAAAGGGATTTGCTGCTTGAGGAACTGTTGAGGACAGCAGGAAAAGACACGTATGAATTACTGCGCTTTGTCCAAAACGGACAAATCAAGAGGAACAGGCAATCTCCTTAAATGGACGGTTCTCTGAAAATCCGCAAGCCACCCTTGAAGGAAATCGGGATGATACAGTACGGTGATCTCCCTGAACTCTCCATGTTCGAAAACATACAATGAAAGATCAGCTTGCCCGTTTGAGAGAAGCATAAGAGCTGCTGCATCAGGTTCATTTTTATTTAAAAAATAAAAATTATTTTTCTGATCAAAAGCAAAAAGTACAACAGCCATGGGCGATCCCTCTTTCGTATAGGATAGGATCATTGTTCACCATTTTCATAAATCACATACTTTTAAACAATCTTAATATCAGGCTCAGTAATTTTTACAATGGATTAACCGTCCGCTTACAAAGATTGGGTAATGTAGAAGTATGAGATGGCTTTATCAACTTTAAAGTTTTCGGCTGACCTTGCTATTTTTGGAAGATTATCGGGAGGACTGCCTTTTACTTATCAGAGAGTTTTCGCAGAATCATGCAGCTGGCTGCTTAGCGAAAAGTACAGGGCGGCGGCAGGCAGAGCCAATAAAAAGCAGAAGGGGGTAAGAACAATGAGCAAGCTTTTAAAATTCGCACTTGAGGAACAAAGAAATTACTATTCCCAAAAGCTGCTTGCGATTGGGGTTTATAATAATGAAGTTCTTCGAAAAATGACCATTTCTGAGCTGAAAAATGAGTATGTTTACTTTTACCATAGCATCCCGGCCATTAAACGCAAGCCGGCATCACCTTAAAAGAGTTTGCCGGACATGCAGACTCCTTTTTTGTAAATCGCCGGCTTCTTACCGGAAAAGAGTGCTTCATCATACCCTTCAGCTTTCTCCGATCCGTTCACAGGAAAGACACCATTTTTCTGCTTGCTATCCATCTTCTCTATATTGATTCAGTATCCCTTATTTCAGAAAAAACAGGCAATTTGCACCAATGGATAAAATCGCCCTTTAATTCTCTTTGTATTCATAGTAAAATAAAGATAAAATTTGAGAATTTTGAGAATATTTAAGAGGGCGATGAATATGAGATTTTCTTATACTCAAGAAGAAACCGACCGGGCGTTGGCCTTATTCAGGGTTTTTGCGAAAGCGTTTAAGAGTATTTCCGAGCATTCAATCAGGGATAGCAAAGAGCACGGGTTTAACCCGACAGAGTTTGCTGTATTGGAATTGCTGTACACAAAAGGTCCGCAAAAGCTTCAGCAAATCGGATCTAGGCTTCTTCTTGTAAGCGGAAATGTCACGTATGTAATTGATAAGCTGGAAAAGAACGAATACATCGTCCGCCAGCAGGACCCCCGTGACAAGCGGTCTATTTATGCAAAGCTTACAGCCAAAGGGGAAACTTACCTTGATGAAATTTATCCGATTCATGCTCTTCGAATTACGCGTGCTTTTTCAGGGCTTTCAACTGAGGAACAGGATCAGCTGATTCAGCTCTTGAAAAAGGCCGGACTCCACAGTCAGCATTTGCTGTTCAGGTAATGAAAGTGAGCCTGGCGTTTTGCGCCAGGCTCTCACTGTCTATTCTTCATGCCTATGCAGCTGCTTTTCCAGCAGCAGGCTGGCCCCCAAAAAAAATAGATGCGTCAGGACAAGACCTGCACCATCCATAGCATGATGAATCAGAATCACATGATGTTGAACCAGCAAATAATCAGCAGCCAGTAAAAGGATAAAGAGCAGAAGCTTTAAGGTTTTCCATTTTGTAAAAGCGAAAATCGAATAGAACAGGCTGACTGCTATAAAGTAGATGGCGTTTGCAAACGTATGATCCCGGCTTGGTTCCTCAAAAAGACCGAAATGAAACAGTACGGTCGGGCGGATTGCGAACAACAGCCATGTAATGGTGGTTGAGAGGGTAATCATACAGACGTAATGGGTAATAAAAAGAGTTTGGATCCGTCCTTTTTTTAGGAGCCAATACCAAAGTTTTGATATGGAAAATAAGACCGGTATGAAGAAAAAGGTATATGAAGTTTTCCACCAAACATGTTCATATATATCCAGATGCAGAAAAAGGACTTCAATGGCTGAAAATATATAACTGAATATAAGAATGGAAGCTGCCCCCGATTTAAAAAGAGCAGCTACGGTTGCGGCAGCTGGGACTGAGAGACCTTGACTGAATATGGAACCGAAGGTACTATCCACAAAGGGATCCTTAAACACGTCAGGCTTGTACAGATAACAGTTGTACATGACGTACACGACTAATTCAAATAAGTAGGATAAACCTGAATTGAACAGCCATAGCACAATGGCTCTTTTTTTATCTTTTATCCCTGCTGAATAGAGCATTAAACCGGTGAAGATGAACAGGAGAAGGTACCAGAAGAAATTGGGCATATCAGACATCTCCTAGACAGAACGATACCGGTAGTGTTTGCAAAACCGTGCTTTTTAAACAAACTTCTCCTTTACTTGCAGAATAAGCCTTTTTACCCTGCAGAAAGACCAAAACATGTCGATACATAATACATAATCTGTTTTTTTGGAAGGAGGGAGTTTAATGCCTCTAAATCGCCCGTTAAAAAAGGAAGCCTTTAAGCAGGAGAACTCTTTTGAATTCCTGTATGAATTTCATCCTGATGCTATATTACATCTTGCAGAAGATAGAAGGATTCTGAATGCAAATATATCGGCAGCCAAGCTTTTTAATCTTCCCGTCCATGAGCTGTCAGGAGTCAGTTTATCATGTGTTTTGACAGAGGAGTGTTTTTCTGAATCTGAAAAATTGATTCATTCCTCTGTGAAATTACAAACGCCATATTCAGGTGAAGTCTGTCTTCCCTCCGGCAGGGTATGCTGTGTTACGTCTGTTCCTGTATTAACCCAAGATGATGAGCAGGGCGGGGTCTTCTTAAATTTTCATGATGTTACGGACATGAGAAATGCCTATGAGGAACTGCGCGCTTCTTCTTGCTTCGATGAACTTACGATGCTGCCTAATGACCGGACCGTTATGAAAAAATTAGAGGAAATAACGTTAAATGATTCCGGCCGTTCAGCAATTATTAAAGTTAACATTAGCCGGTTTAAATATATCAATGAAATGTTTGGAAAGAACATTGGCGATAAAATCATAAAAGAAATTGGGCAGGAGCTTCGCAGCAGTGTCCCAGCCCCTCATTTTGTCGGGCGTTTTTTCAATGACGAATTCGTGGTTGTAATCGAAAACATTACCGATATAGATGTTTTTTACAGACTCGCAAACGAAACGGCAGAGAACTTCAAAACCCGTTTTTTTACAGAAGGGCGCGAATACAAAGTGAAGGTCAGCTTTGGCGCAGCGATTCATCCGGACCACGGAACAAATCCGGATATGCTGCTGAAGAAGAGTGATCTGGCATTAAAAATAAATAAAGAGTCGGCTATTGGGACGTACAGCGAAGAAAAAAGCCAGGCAATAGAGAGACGGTATTTTTTGCAAAAAGAGCTTATGCACGCTTTAAAAAGGAAGGAGCTCCTGCTCTATTACCAGCCGCAATACGATACGAGGACAAACAGTATTACCGGAATGGAGGTTTTGCTGAGATGGAACCATCCGCTTCTGGGAATTGTTTCTCCAGTTGAATTTATTCCGATCGCGGAAGAAACGGGACTGATAATTGAAATAGGCAAGTGGAGCATGCATGAAGCCTGCCGTCAGCTAAAGGAATGGCAGGCGACAAATTCCCCTGCTTTGCGTCTCAGCATGAATTTATCCATCAAACAGTTCTACCAGCCGGATCTCGTTTCAATGGTATCCCGTGTGTTAGAAGAAAATGGAATCAGCCCGAATCATTTCGAGCTTGAATTTACAGAGAGTCTGTCCATGCATAACAGTGAAATGTTTATCCGGACCATTCAGGAACTGAAAAACATTAAGATTCATTTAAGCATTGATGACTTTGGAACAGGTTACAGCTCATTAAGCTACCTTACTCAGCTTCCTCTCGATAAAATAAAAATTGACCGCAGCTTTGTTCACAATATGCTTAGCAGCAAGCAAGATGAAATTGTCATTAAAGCGATTATCGGGCTTGCTGAAAATCTAGGTCTTCAAATGATTGCAGAAGGAGTGGAATCAGAAGTGCAGGCGCATTTTCTGGGGACCCATGGCTGCCATCATATGCAAGGGTTTCTGTTCAGCAGACCGCTCCCGGAGCATCAAATAACGGAATTGCTTGCAAAACAATCCAAATCACAGCTGCATTGAATTACAGGAAGCTGACAGAAGAAGGAAGAGGCTGTCTGGAAAAAGCAGACCGTTAAAAGGGAGACGCATACCGGCGTTTCCCTTTTATCATCTTAGGCGAGAAGCACCCCACTTCCTGCGGACTCCGGAGCAGGTACCCAAGGGACCGAGAGAAGAGGCTTACAGCAGGACCCTGAAGAGGGGTAATCAGGCTAGCGGGCATCCCAGATCTTTTTGTAAGCTCCTGTTCATTGACCCTGGCAGAATAGCGGCACCAGCCGGCTGCGGGATAAATCTCCGGAAGGATAAACGAGTTAAAAATTGTATTTAAAGGAAAACTATGAAAGAATCTGGTTAACGAATGATTAAAAGGAGTCACTTAAATGAAAATCAGCCTCTTTTCTATAAAAAGACCTATTTTTACATTGGTCACGATGATCCTTGTCCTTATTTTAGGTGCAGTATCCTTTATCGGGATTCCGCTCAAGCTAATCCCGGAATTAAACCCTCCTGTTGGCGTTGTCGTTACAGGCTATCAGGGAGCCGGACCAAAGGAAATTTCAGAAAAGGTCAGCAAGCCGCTCGAAGAATCCCTTTCAACCCTTGAGGGGCTGGACCGGATGACTTCAACCTCTGAAGAAAACTCCAACTTGATTTTGCTCCAGTTTTCCTGGACTTCCAATATTGAGGATTTGGAGAATGAGATCATTGAGAGAATGACATCTGCTCCTCTTCCTGATGGGGCAGACAAGCCGCGTTTTCTTAAATTTGATCCATCACAGTTCCCCATTATCCAGCTGTCTCTGTCCGCTAAAACAGACGAATCAGACAATCTGCAGGTCCTTTCAGAGGATCTGGAAGAGGAACTAGCCAAAATTAAAGGGGTTGCCAGCGTAAGCCTTACCGGTGAATTAACAAATGAGGTAGCGGTTGAACTGGACCAGGAAAAGCTGAAACAGTATCAGCTCTCCCAGGCTGATATAGTCGATAGAATCCGGGCAAATTCCGTATCGTCACCTGGTGATCCAATTATTTCTGACGGTAAAGAGCTGACGACGAGAACACTTAGTGTTATAGATTCTGTGGATATTCTGGAAAACCTGGCAATTGGGAAATCACCTGAAACAGGGGAAAACATATTGCTTAAAGATATGGCAGATGTTTCTCTAAAGCAGAAGGAACAGGAAACCATTACGAGGGAAAATCAGGAGCCTTCGCTGCTTTTGAGCGTCCTTCAGCAATCTGATGCAAATACAGCAGCCGTTTCTGCTGAGTTTCAGGAAAGATTGGAGGAATTGCTCAAGAACGATAAATATAAAAATATTGAATATAACATTATATTTGATCAAGGGGATTACATAGACCGCGCCATCGGCAATATGCTCAGCACGCTCGTTATTGGCGGTGCGCTTGCCATGATTGTACTGTTTTTATTTCTTCGGAATATCCGCAGTCCGCTTATTATCGGTATTGCCATTCCTTACTCAGTCATTGTGACGTTTGTGCTGATGTATTTTTCAAAGTTCACCCTGAATATTATGACCCTCGGCGGTCTTGCCCTTGGGATTGGCATGCTTGTCGATAATGCGATTGTCGTAATCGAAAACATTTACCGGCATCTGTCAATGGGAAAAGCTCCAAAAAAGGCAGCCTATGAAGGAGCGAAGGAAGTGGGGCCTGCGATTATTGCCTCTACTTTAACCACGATTGCAGTGTTTGTCCCGGTTATTTTTATAACAGGGCTGATCGGCGATTTATTTAAAGAGTTTTCGTTGACGATTGCCTTCAGTCTTTTTGCATCACTTGTCGTTGCCTTAACCGTTGTGCCGATGCTTGCTTCTAAATTGCTGATAAAGCCTCCAAAAATGACTGAGTCGAAAAGAAGAGAATCACGCGTGATGAAAGGGTATGAGCGGTCGGTTTCCTGGTGCTTGAGGCACCGGCTGGTTGTTCTGGCCGCAACAGGAGCCCTTTTTGCCGCAAGTATAGCCGGATTAACCAATGTTGGAGCGGTTTTTCTGCCGAACACAGATGAAGGTTTTTTCACGATCCGTACTGAATTGGACAATGGGACTTCCCTGGCTGAGACAGAGAAGGTAGTGGATGCCATCGAGTCCAGCCTATCTGAGAATGAAGCGGTGGATGTGACCGTAAGCTTAATCGGGACTACACAGGAAGAATCATTTAGAGGAACGAATTCTTCCAATATCGCAGAAACGTATGTCAAGCTTACCAAAAAAGAAAATCGGAAGGTGACGGCTTTTGAGCTGGTGGACCAGGTGAAAGAGGAACTCGAAAAAAAAGCCGCTGATCTTAATGCTTCAGCAGAGCTATCCTTTAACCTCCAGTCTACAACCGGTTCAACACCTAATACATTATCATTCAATGTGAAGGATGCGGATAAAGCGCGGTTGGATGAAACAGTTCTTAAAATGGAGCAGGCATTAAAGGAACTGCCTGAGGTAAATAAAGTTGAAACAGATTTAAATGAAACAAGAGAAGAAATTCAGATTCAAGTAGACAGGAAGAAGGCACTGGATCAAGGGCTCACTCCAGCCCAGATAGGAATGGCCGTCGAAACCGTTACAAGAGGAACGAATGCTTTCCAGCTTGACAGCAAGGAGGACAATGAAATTTATGACGTTACCGTCCGTTATAGCGGGAAGGTGACGGACAGTGCTGAATCGCTGAAGAAATTGCTGATCAAGAAGCCACAAGGGGGATTTATCGAACTCGGCGAGGTAGCCTCAGTAAAACGCGGAGAGGCGCCGGCATCTATTCAACGAATCGATAAACAGGATGCGGTGCAATTTTCTATCCTTTACAAGGACTCCGCTAATTTAAGCGAGGTTTCAAATAAAGCAGATAAAAAAATAAAAGATTTATCTATACCTGCTGAAACGGAAATCTCTTTTAGCGGTGACAGGGAACTGCTGGAAGGCTCAATTGATGACATGGTTCTTGCTCTTGTTCTTGCTGTCATTTTCGTCTATATTGTGATGGCTGCCCAGTTTGAATCATTCAAATTTCCGTTCGTGATCATGTTTACGATTCCATTGATGACCATCGGTGTGGCGGGTGCGCTTTTACTGACAGATACCCCGATCAGTTTGTCGTCTGTGATTGGGATTATCGTATTGGTTGGAATCGTCGTCAACAACGCGATAGTCATAGTGGAGTATATCAATCAAAGGAAAAAGCAGGGGATGAGCCTGCCGAATGCTCTTGTTGAGGCATCCTCAGTCAGGCTGCGCCCTATTTTAATGACCGCGCTCACTACCATTCTCGGATTGCTGCCTCTTGCTTTAGGAATTGGGGAAGGCACCGAAATCAACCGTCCGATGGGAATGACCGTAATTGGCGGCTTGCTTGTCAGTACGCTTTTGACACTCTATGTGATCCCAGTGCTTTATAGTCTTTTTGATCAGGAAACGAGGAGAAAAGTTACGTTTTAATCAATTGAGCGGACGGCAGCAAAAAAAACCTCTGAACGATTCAATCATCATAGCTGCTGTTTTGCCTTCTTAATAAATTTTATTATGTCTGAGACTGCTTCGTCTTGGGGGCTGCTTAGGTATCCTTCAAAAGGGCAGCCTCTTTTTTTAATATGCTCAAAAACGGAAACAATCGTAAATTCTTCCGGAGACAGCTCATCAGTTACTTCCTCCCATAAAAGGGGTGCTGCCACCCGGGCTCCCTCAGCTCCTCTAGGTGAATAGGGAGCGACGATGGTTTTCCCTTCTCCATGCTGCAAATAATCCAGATAAAGCTTGCCTCCGCGTTTTTTCTTAAACCGCTCTGTTGTGAATTGATCTGGAAAGCGTTTAGTTAAATAATCCGCGATAAAACCTGTAAAAGTTCTCGTATCTTCAAAGGTCAATTTTTTACCGGATAGGGGAATGTGAACTTGAATCCCTTTTCCGCCGGACAGCTTCGGATAAGAGGCGAGGCCGAACTCCTTGCATAACTGATGAATCTCTTTGGCTGCCATAATCGCAAGGCTGAATTTATCTCCTGATGGAGGATCCAAATCAAAAACAATTTCCATCGGCATCGATTCAAAATACCGTTTAAATGGAAGATGAAACTCAAGCGCAAGCTGATTTCCAAGCCAGACTAAATCTGAAAGATGCCTGCAAATTATGTATTCGATCCCTTCATCTTCAGCAGTCTGCACAAATGAGGGAGCGTAATCCGGTACATTCTTTTGATAAAACCTTTCACCTGAAGTCCCATGAGGATAGCGGATGAGTGTGAGAGCTCTGCTATTCAACAAGGGCAGCATATGGGGGGCTATTTGGATGAGGTAAAGGATATATTGCCTTTTATTAATAGATGGGTTTTCCCATACCGGTTTGTCTGGATGAGTAATCTGGACGTCATGATGAAGAGGGGAGCTGTCGAGCTGAAGCTGCTCCCATGTGCAGAGGGAAGGATCCCCTTTAAATAGAAAAGAATCAAACGAGGGTTCCCTGAATTCGTTTAAAAAGGATAGAAATTTGATTTGAACGCATAATGCAGGCGCGATCTTGAAATGATCCCTGCTGCGGGAAAGGGCATTATTCTTAATGGTTTGAATAAGGGCCTCCCTTTCTTTTCCTTTTATCCCATGTGAAAAAGATCCTGGAGAAATCACAGTATCATCTTTGTACAAACCTGTCTCGAAATAGCCGTTTTCCTGATTGTACGCAGTGATGAAAACAGCAGTGCGGCGGTAGTTCTTTATTTTTTTCCACGTTTCCGTTCTTTTCCCTGCTTCCCATCTTCCTTTTGGCTGTTTTGCGACCATTCCTTCTGCACCATGAAGCTCAATCTGCTCCCAAAGTTCTGCCGGATTGAGTGTATAAGGGATCATTTGGAGCGGGGTCAAGGAGTCAGCTGATGGCATTAGTGGAAACAATAATTGATTAAACAGCATATGAAGGTTTTCTTTTCTTTTATAATAAGGCTCGTTTGAAATTGACTGTCCATTTAGAACAAGAAGGTCGAAAACGAGCAGTCTGCAAGGCTGTTCTGAGGAGTACTGCTGGATTTTGGCTTTGGATTTGAGGCGTCCGCGAGTTTGGAGCTCCTGAAAATCGGCAGTAAAGGCTGTTTTAAGGCACACCAGTTCCCCATCCATGGTCAAGGGAAGATAAGGCTTTAATGCAGGCAGTTTACCAGACACAAATTCAATGATTTCAGGAAATAGCACGGCTAAGTCCTTCCCGTTCCTGCTTACCATGGAAACGGATTCCTCTTCTATGTATAAAATGGCACGAAAGCCATCATACTTCACTTCATAGACCCATTCAGGGCCTTCGGGGATCCTGGATGACAAAACTGGGAGCATCGGCTTCAAGATGAACACCTCATTCATTGAAATAACCTAATCGAGACCGTTTGCTTGCTGTTGTGGAATGCAGAAAAGCTTAAAAAGGAGCCGTGCTTGCTATGGAAAAAGCTGTATTTCTTGACCGTGATGGAGTGATCAATGAAGTTCTGACCCGGCGTGTTAAATTTGTGAATCGGCCGGATCAGTTCTATTTGCTTGATAAAGTGGGTGAGGCAGTTAAACTGCTGAATGACAAAGGTTTCCTGGTATTTGTCGTAACTAATCAAGGCGGAGTTGGCCTTGGATACATGTCAGAGCATGCTCTTCAGGAAGTGCATAAAGAAATGACTAAGCAGATTGCTGAGAAAGGGGGAGTCATTCACGAAACAATTAGCTGCACTCATACTCCAGGGAGCGGCTGCAGTTGCCGAAAACCTGAGCCGGGAATGATTCTTATGCTTGCTCTTAAACACAATGTAGACTTATCCCGTTCTTACATGATTGGTGACCGGGAGGCTGATATCGCTGCAGGCCGCAGTGCAGGAACCACCGTTTTGTATATTGGTGATCAGCCAGATCTTGGGGATGCTCAGTTTGCTTCATTGTGGGAGGCTTCTCATTGGATTGCAGAACGTTAAGCCTTCTTTCTTGCCGTCCGTTTCTTTTTCCCTGCTGTTCCGTTCTCTTTTTTTTCAGGCTCCGCTTCCTTTGCTTTTGGGGGTCTCGGCTTCGATTTTTCAATGCTGGCCTGAAGCTGGCTCATTAGGTCAACAACATTTTCCCGGGAATCATCTTCCGGAATGGCTGTCCCTTCATTTTGCTCTATTTTGCTTTTTATTAGCTTAAGCATCGATTCTCTATAATCATCTTTGTATTGCTCAGGATCGAATTCAGCCGTCAGCTGATCAATAAGCAGCATAGCCGTATCGAGTTCTTTTTTCTGAATATCCGTTTTTTCGGGGACTGAAGGCACCTCTGAAGCTGAACGAACTTCATCCGGATAGTGAATGGTTTCCATTACTAAGCAATTTTTATAAACACGGACAACCGCCATTTGCTGCTTAGACCGGATCGTCATTTCAGCCACGCCTATTTTTCCGGATTGCTGCAGGGCTTCCCGCAGTAACGCGTATGCTTTAGAACCATTTTCGCCAGGTCCTAAAAAGTAGCTGCGATTAAAATAAATGGGATCAATGTCTTCAAGCTTGACAAAATCTACGATTTCCACTGCTTTGTCCCCGTGCTCCCCCTTTATTTCCTTTAAATCATCGTCGGATAAAATGACGTACTTTCCTTTTACGTATTCATACCCTTTTACAATATCCCCGGCTTCAAGCTCCCGGTCACAGTTCGGACACTTTTTTTCATACTTAATAGGGGTATGGCACTCTTTATGAAGGCTTCGCAGTTTGACATCCTTGTCTTCCGTAGCGGCATAGAGCTTTACTGGAATATTGACTAATCCAAACCTGACAGACCCTTTCCACATTGTATGCATCCGCATCGCCTCTTCCGTAAGTAATACCGTTAGTTTGTATACGTTTCCATGGTATGATGAATAGAAAAATATGCAAATTCGGGAGGGAGTGGGAATAAATGAAGAAATGTATTATAACAGGTTTCCCGGGATTCATTGCGAGGGAAATGGTTAAAGAAGCGGTCATCCAAAATCTATTTGATTTTTACTACGTACTTGTACTGCCGGAATGGAGAAAGCAAGCCGAGAAGGAGATTCTGTATTTAACTGGCGGGAAGGCAAAAGCGGTCACGGGTGATATCACGCTAAAAGGGCTTGGGATCAGCAAGGCTTTACAATCAGAAATCAGCAATGAGGTCACTCACGTTTTTCATTTAGCTGCTATTTATGATTTGGCAGTCGAACCCGAATCGGCAAAAAAGGTGAATGTAACCGGAACGGAGAATGTAGTAGAGTGGGCATGCGGCATGAAGCTGGATTGTTTTACATATTTCAGTACGGCTTACGTGTCCGGTAAGAGGGAGGGGCTGATCCTTGAGAAGGATTACTTCAGGCAGTACGGGTTTAAAAACCATTATGAATCGACCAAGTTTACGGCAGAGGAGAAAGTCCGGGAAAGGATGAATGAGCTGCCTGCAGTCATCATCCGGCCCGGAATCGTAACAGGCCATTCTCTTACAGGAGTTACCAGCAAATTTGACGGCCCTTATTATATGCTGAATATGTTCAGCAAACTGAAGTTTTTGCCTTGCATGCCCAGACTCGGTAATGGGATGGTGCCGTTTAACACGGTTCCTGTAGATTTTCTAGTAAAAACCGTCTTATACCTTTCCCATAAAAAGAATGCGGCAGGACATGTTTTCCATGTAACAGACCCTGATCCCGGTACAATAGGAGAACTGTATGAACAGTTTTTGAAAGAATTGCTCAGCATTTCCCCCGCAGGAAGCTTGCCTTTGAGGGTGGCAAAAATGGGCCTTTCTAAAAGGGTTTGCTCCTGGCTGAATACGAAAAGAGAGGCACTTGATTATTTTCAGTATCATGTCCGCTACGATTGCACCAATTTACTTGCTCACCTTGAAGGCTCAGGACTCACATGCCCGAATATAAGGGAATACGCACCGGCACTCGTTCATTATTATAAAAACAAGCAATCAGCTGAGGAGGAGAAAAATTATGCTTAAAACAATCAATCCAGCCACAGGTACAGAAATGAAAGAAATTGAAGAGGTTTCGTTAAGCAGTACAGCAAGAATTTATCAGCAGGCTGAACAGGCACAAAAAGATTGGCAAGGAAAATCTGTCAGCGAAAGGCTTGCCTATTTTCAATCATTAAGACTGCTAATGGCATCCAAGCTTGACCAGCTGAGCACCATCATACATGCCGATACAGGAAAACCGAAGGCAGAAGCACTGGCTACAGATATAATGCCTGTCATTGATTATATTCAGCATATAGAAAAAACGGCAGAAGCTTCATTAAACAGGCAGAGCCAATCCACTCCCGTGCTGTTTTGGGGCAAGAAAAGTTATATAGAATACATGGCGAGGGGTACAGTGCTGATTATTTCTCCATGGAACTATCCGCTGCAGCTTTCTCTTATTCCTGTTTTAAGTGCAATGGCAGGCGGGAATGCCGTAGTTTTAAAACCTTCCGAGGTGACGCCGCTTACAGGAAGACTAATTGAACTTCTTTTCAAGGAATCCCGTTTTCCTGATCAAATTGTCCAGGTCGCCCAGGGAGGAAAAGAGCTTGGGGAGGCACTCATAAAAGAGAAGCCGGACTATATTTTCTTTACTGGATCTGTAAAGACCGGGAAAATTATTCAAGAGCAAGCGGCCCGGGATCTGATCCCGACAACGCTTGAGCTTGGCGGCAAGGATCCTATGATTGTATTTGAGGATGCTAATTTGGAACGGGCAGCAAAAGCGGCGGTCTGGGGAGCTTTTACGAACAGCGGGCAGGTATGTATGAGTACGGAAAGGGTGTATGTGCAGCGCTCTGTGTATCAAACCTTTGTCCGGAAAGTACAGGAGCTGACGATGAACCTGAAACAAGGAACGTCGATTCATGATGATCTTGGTTCAATGACGTTTCCCAAGCAAATTCAGATTGTCAAAGAACAGGTTGAAGATGCGCTGAATAAAGGAGCGGTACTTGCTGCAGGCGATGCACCGGAAAATTGGGATAATGATTCCATGTTCATAAAACCGATGGTTCTCCTTAACGTAAATCAAGAGATGGACATCATGAAGGAGGAAACGTTTGGCCCTGTGATGCCAATCATGCCTTTTGACAGAGAAGAGGAAGCTATAGAGCTTGCGAACGGTACCAGCTATGGACTCAACGCAAGTGTTTGGTCGGGGGATATGGAAAAGGCTGAACGGGTCGTAGCAAGCCTGGTGACTGGGAATGCCGCAATAAACGATGTCATGCTGACGGTGATGAACCCGAATCTTCCTTTTGGAGGGGCAAAAAACAGTGGAATCGGCCGCTACCATGGTGAGCAAGGTCTCCGAATCTTTTGCCATGAGAAATCTGTCATGACAGATAGCGGGAAACGGAACACCGAGATTCAATGGTTTCCATACAAGGGCAAATACAAACCATTCAAAACCCTTTTTCAAACAATGTTTGGCCGGAATAAAAACTGGAAAGCAGCCGGGCAGGCATATAGGGAAATCATGAAGGCTTCGAAATAAAGGGATGGATTCGGAGGAAACCCAGTGAAGAGCAGCTAATGATCAATCCGAGAATACCCGGCTGCATGAGTATTCTCGGGTTTTTTCTGTTTAAAGCGGGAAGTCCAGTTTGAAAAGCGTGTCACTAAAAGACTCCAAAACCCTGAAGAAGCAGTATGCCTCCGCCTAAAATGAACACATAGAAGGCAAACCATCGAAGTGAATGCTTTTTTACAAAACTAATCATAAAAGCGACGGCTAAATATCCAAAAAAAGCAGCAGATAAGGTAGCGAGAAGCATCGCAGGAAAGCCGATGGCAGGGCCTGTATACCCGGATAGATCCTTCAGCTGAAATAATAAAGCACCGAAAACGGCGGGGATGGAAAGCAAAAATGAAAAGTAAGCAGCTGTTTCCTTTTCGATCCCCCTCATCAGAGCTCCAGCGATTGTGAGGCCGGACCGGGATATGGCGGGGAAAATGGCAAGTGCCTGAAAGGAACCAATCCAAAAAGCATCTGTCAGTGTTAAATTTTCAAGCCCGCGAGCTCCTTTTTTCATCTTGTCTGCAAATAACAGAAATAGCCCGGTAAATAAAAACTCCCAGCCAATCGTCACACCTGTTTTGGAAATTTCATCAAAAAAGCTGCTGAACAGCAGTCCTGCTATAACTGCAGGAACCGTTCCGGCAGCTAAAAGCCATACAAGCCGGCTAAAAGGTTTTTTTATAAGGCGCCATAGCAGGTCCTTGTAAAAAACAAGTAATGCGATAAGTGTACCGATGTGAAGCATCGTATCCAAAAAGAGGCCGGCTTCCTGCAGGCCAAAAAGGTTTCTGAAGATGTACAGGTGGCCCGTACTGCTGATCGGCAGGAACTCTGTGAGCCCCTGAATCAGCCCGAGTATTGCGGCTTCAAGCCAGTTCATGAACAAAAGCATCCTTTCATTATCAGACGTTCTTACTCATTTTATGTACGAGCCTGCAAGGTTTAGAACAATACCTGCCTGTTTGCCTTTCCATTGACAAGTCTTTAAAACTTCGTTACTATGAAGGTAACAAATTAATATTCTCTCTCAGTCAAAGGGGAGTAGCAGCTCAGATCTTAAAATCTGAGAGCAAAGTCGTCATTTCATGGATTTCTATCCATCGGCTTTGTTGACATGAACGGTTATCTTAAACATGTTCCGCAAGACCTTTGCCCATTAGCGGCAAAGGTCTTTTTTGCGCCGCTAATGGGACGGAAAGAGAAAACCCATTAGGAGGAAGAAAAATATGGATGCTTCATTGTTTTTAGAGTATGGATGGGTGCTGCTGATCCTGATTGTTCTGGAAGGAATACTGGCAGCAGACAATGCACTCGTTATGGCAGTTATGGTTAAGCATTTACCGGAAGAGCAGCGGAAAAAGGCACTGTTCTATGGACTTGCCGGAGCCGTGGTCTTAAGGTTTGGGGCACTGTTTGCGATCTCATTCCTCGTAAATGTGTGGCAGGTGCAGGCTATAGGAGCTTTATATCTTCTATATATCTCCATCAGCCACTTAGTAAAACGCCATGTACTGAAAAAGGACGAAAATGAGGAAAGCAAGCCTAAAAAGCAATCTGGATTTTGGGGGACTGTTCTTAAGGTCGAGCTTGCGGATCTTGCCTTTGCTGTTGATTCCATCCTCGCTGCGGTAGCATTAGCCGTAACCCTCTCCCCTACAAATCTGCCTGAAATTGGCGGACTTGACGGCGGACAGTTTATTATCATACTTGCAGGCGGAATCATCGGTGTCATCATAATGAGATTTGCCGCAAATGCATTTGTTACGCTGCTGAAAAAGCGCCCGAATCTTGAATCTGCAGCATTTATGATTGTAGGCTGGGTAGGAGTCAAGCTTGGATTGTATACACTTGCTCATCCTGAAATAGATTTCATTTCAAAGCATTTTATTGAATCGCCGCTATGGAAAGGGATTTTCTGGACCGTCCTTGCCCTGATAGGAATCGGTGGCTGGTTCCTTTCAAAAGAATCAGACCCCGCTGCTGATGAAGAATCAGCATCATATAAAAAAGCGGAAAACGGATAATGTAAAAAAGCTTGCTGATCATCAGCAAGCTTTTTTTATTACATTTTTGTTACGCAATGCCAATTACGCATTGGTCACTCCTTTCTTAAAATGACGGCTGGGTTTAGTTCTTTTTGCTTATTATAAAAACTTTTCCATACACTCCCCTCAAATTGAAAAACGGATGCGAATCGTTTATCAGGAGGTGAAGGGTAAGCTTGATGCAGGAAGCAGTTCAATAGACTTGGTTCTTTCTTCCTTAAGTGAGTAAGGGGAATATCGTGATGGTCTATGTAACAATGTGTCATTAGCGTTACATTTAAGTAACAAAAACCAGTTTAACCCCGTAAATAAGGGTTTTTATAAGGGGAAATGATAAAAATAACGAAAAACACTCTTTTATATCGGTGTTTTCACCTGTGAAAAAGGGCTGAAATCAGCATTGGTGCTGGTTATATAGATAATTCCAAATTTCTTCCTTTGCGCTCTAATCATAATTTAGCTATGATAAACGCAGTATGATCGGGAGAAACTGAGGTGAATCCGTTGCTCAGCCTTTTATTTAAATTTGGCAGGAAAAAGCATACATTAGAAGACAGTGTTTTCAAAATTCAGGGCGGAGACCTGGATTTACAAAATAAATTAATAGACCAATATAAACCTTTTATTGCAAAAACCGTTTCATCAGTGTGCAAAAGATATATAGATGAAACAGATGATGAATTCAGTATTGGATTAATTGCTTTTAATGAAGCGATAGAAAAGTATTCAACAGAGCGGGGAAATTCTCTTCTCGCATTTGCAGAATTGATTATAAAAAGAAAAGTAATCGACTACATTCGAAAAGAAGCCCGGAATGCGCAAACCGTCAATATGGATCTTCAGGAGCATGAAGAAGGAGAAGCCTCCCAGAGTAAGATCGAAGCAGATCTGTCCATTGGGGAGTATCAGAAAATAGTCGAGCAAGAGCACCGAAAAGAAGAAATCCTGCACCTTCAGACTGTCTTAAAAGAGTTTCACTTAACGATTGCGGATTTGATAGATCATTCGCCAAAGCATAAAGATGCAAGACAAAATGCCATTCAAGTGGCCAAAACCCTTGTAGAGCATGAGGAATTGGTTAAAATTTTGTTCCAAAAAAAACAGCTCCCGGTCAAACAGCTTGAAAAGCTTGTTTCAGTCAGCCGAAAAACGGTTGAGCGGAATCGGAAATATATCATTGCCATGGCCGTTATAATGACAGGGGATTATCTCTATCTGAAGGATTACATTAAAGGAGTGCTTGAAGCATGAAACAAGGGGTCATCATCGATCTTACGGACAGTTATGCCATTGTCCTCACTGCAGACGGGCACTTTGTCAAAACCCTGGATGTGAAAAGCCACTATCAAATCGGAGAAGAAATTTCATTTTCTGCTGCAGAAGCGGAGAGATCCTCTTTTCCTAAACGCACAGGACTATTGGGTTTGCAGCAATTAAGAATTGGTTTTATTACAGCTATTGCTATTATTTTAATTTTCTTCAGCCTGTATCCAGTTTTTAATTCTGACAAAGTGTACGCCTACATGACGATCGATATCAATCCCAGCTTTGAGCTGGCGATTAATGGGAATATGGAGGTTATACAGCTAGACCCTCTAAATGAAGAGGGAGAGAAGCTGCTTTCTTCGTTCCCTGACTGGAGCAAAAAACGCTTTCAGTCAGTAATCGATAGCATTATTTCTCAAAGCCAATCGATGGGATATGTAAAAAACGGAAAAAACATTTTAATTACGACAGTAATTGATCACCAAGATGATCATTTTAGAAAAATTCTGCTGAATCAAGTGCAGTCTGTAAAAAATTCTTATGTTAAAAACAAGCTCTCAATTGAGACGCTGCAGTCTGATATGATGACTCGAAATAAAGCATTAGCTGAAGGAATCTCGACAGGCGCGTATATTAAAAATCAAAAGGCAACTGATGAACCTGACAATAATCAGGAGCAGAAGGAACCGGAAAGAAAAAATGAGCCTGCCCCAAAACCCGATTCCCCTGAAAAACCAGCCTCAGAGAAAAATAACACCAACAGTCATACAGAAGATGGGGAAAGACCATGTGTGGAACCTTCCTGTAAAAAAGAGCCACAGCCAAAAAAGGATACCAATAAACCAAAGCCTGATCCGGATGCTGTTAAAGAGATGGAAAAGAAGGCCAAACAGCCTCCGTCTGTCCCGCCAAAGCGGGAAGCCGCTCCTGAACATCCTGAATCAGATGCCCGCAAAAAAAACGAAAAGAAACAGCAAAAAGATGATAAAAAGAAGGTGTATCCGCCTCAAGAAGATGACCTGAAATCAAGGAATGAGGACTCAGAATCGGATGACGAAAGAGAATCAGACGATGAGGATTCAGATGACAAAAGAGAAGATGGAAGAGAATCGGATGATGACGAGGATGACGGATCAAATGATTCAAGATCTGAAAACAAGCGGGATTCATCTGGAAAAGAGAAAAACAAACAGGTTGCACAGTCCGTGCACTATGTTAGTGGAGAAAAAATCAGGATACAATATCAAATGAGGAAAGAGCTTGAGGAGGATCGGGGCTATTACAGGCAGGTGATAAGAAACCAGGAAAAGCAAAAAGAGAACTAAAAAAAGAGCCTTCTTAAGGTGACTCAAAATTGACGTCCCCTTGTTTATCAGCCACACACTTTTCTCATGCATAACTTACATACATAGCGCCGGGCATATTCGCACGGCGCATTTCCACATTATTCAGTTTTTCCGTGATTGCTTTGCTGAGCCTGTGTAATCAGACGTTTAGTCATCTCGCCGCCTACTGAGCCATTGGAACGGGAAGTTGTGTCTTTTCCAAGACTCACTCCAAACTCCTGAGCTACCTCCATTTTGAACTGATTAAGAGCTTGCTCTGCCCCAGGGACCAGCAATTTATTGGTTCTAGCCATAATTAAACCCTCCTTTCAGCTTTCCAGCTGTACTTCTATTGTCCGTCTGCCAGTTGAAACTATTCATGGAAAACAGAGGGTTTCATTCAGTTGTTTGCTTATAACAAGTCATTCATTGGTACATGCTATCGGTAAAAAGGGGATGAACCAATGAACCTTCAAAACGGAAAATTGTATTGGCCTGATACATTTCAATCACCTGCCTCCTATCCAAGTCTTGAAGAAGACATGACTGTGGATGTCCTTATTATCGGAGGAGGGGGATCTGGTGCCCAATGTGCTTATTTGCTTTCCAAGCAAGGGCTTTCGGTTGCGGTAGCTGACAAGAGGTCTTTCGGCGAAGGCAGCACATCTTCCAATACTTCCCTCATCCAATATGCAGGAGATAAAACATTTACACAATTGATTCATACTTTCGGGGAAAAAAATGCTTCGAAACATTTAAAGCTTTGTGAGACAGCAATCAGCGACATTGAGGCCATTTGTGCTGATCTGCCGATTCAAGCGGATTTCACCCGCCGGAACAGTCTTTACTATGCCAGCTACAAAGATGATGTGAAAAAGCTCAAAGAAGAATATTCGTATCTAATAAAACACGGATTTAGTGTCGAATGGTGGGATGAAGATCTAATTGCTTCCCGTTATCCTTTCAGCAAGAAAGCCGCTCTTTATTATTTAAATGATGCGGAAATGAATCCTTTAAAATTTGTTCACGGGCTTTTTGAAGCAGCTAAGCCAGCGGCAAAATATTTTGAACAAACAAAAATTAATGGAATGAAACGAAAAGGCCAGAAGAATCACTTTTACACCGATAAAGGGAGAACCATAGCGGCGAAGTATGCCATCATTTGCGGCGGCTACGAGACGCTGGAAATGAAGAAAGAGAAAAATGCCGTTATGGAAAGCACGTATACGATCGTGACAAATGTTATGGAGGACTTTGAAGGATGGCATGAGAGAAGCCTGATTTGGGAGTCGGCCCGTCCATACATCTATTTAAGGACGACTCCGGATAACCGAATTATTGCAGGGGGCCTTGACGAAGCTACAAATATTCCTGAGGAAAGAGACGCAAAGCTTCTAAACAAAAGAGACCTGCTTATTCAGGAATTAAACAAACTGTTTCCTGATTATGATGTAAAAGCAGACTATTATTTGAGCGCTTTGTACGGGGGTACCCATGATGGGCTGCCAGTTGTCGGAATGTACGAAAACTGGCCGGATTGTTTCTTTTTGATGGGATACGGTGATAATGGAACGGTATACAGTATGGTATTGTCTAAACTGATCTGCGAACAAATCGTTACAGGCAAAAGCCAGGATCTTGGACTTTATACGCAAACGAGACCTTTTGCTTAGGATGGATCGAGAAAATGCTCCTGATACTGCCGGGCTCTGTTCAGCAAATGGGAATAAAGGACAGAGAAAACGGTTAGCACTAAAATGGGTCTTATCTGAATCCAAGAGTCTTGGGGAATGCGTGTAAAGGCTGTCCGGATGATATCTGCTTCCATTTCGATTTTTTCTTCCAAGTCCGTAGCCGGCGGAAAGTGGAACGATTCGTTAATGAGCTTGTCAAGAACTACAGCATATGCTTCATAGTAATCGACAGGGCTTATCAGATCATCTGTGCGGTCTGAAAGAGTATTAAACAGCTTATTCATCATTTTGCGGATTGTATCGAAATCATATATGGACTTTAAATCCCGGACGATCAAAAGAATGACTGCCTGATCAATCGAGTATTTTTTCCCGAGCGCCGGTTGGCCGATCAGCTCTTTAACATCACGTTTAATCCAGTTTTGAATTGAGGTTGATTTAAAGGCGGTCAGCTCACAAAGATTTCCTAAGGCCACAATATCATTTGTTGAAAGCCCTGAAGCGCTAGCTCTATTCCGATTATACCGTTTCACAAAATCCGGTATGAGACTTGATGTATGCTGGTTCCTTGTATTTAAAAAATTATCAAGTTCCATACCGTTTTGCCGGTCAAGTGCATGGAGCAAGCCTGACATTTCCAATCTGGTTAGTTTTGGTTCGTTCATCGCACACCTCTTTTGTTTATTCTAAACTTGGAAAGTTAGCATTAGATCATATTGCTTGTCATAAAATTAGGATGGGATTATAATTATTGTATAATAAGTTCATATGAACTTGAAACCATGAGGTGAAAAATGTTTAAGCGAATAGGATTATTTATATTAACCAACATTCTTGTCATTACGACCATTGGAATTGTTCTATCGGTTTTAGGCGTTGGCAATTATATAACGGCCTCTGGTGGAATCGATCTCTTAACCCTTCTTGCGTTTAGTGCCGTCGTAGGTTTTACCGGAGCACTGTTCTCACTGGCGATCTCCCGCTGGATGGCGAAAATGATGATGGGCGTTCAAGTATTAAAGCCTGATGACAATCTTTCCCCTGTAGAAAGGGATCTAGTAGAGCGTGTACACAGACTTGCCCGCACTGCGGGGATGAGAAAAATGCCGGAAGTCGGTATTTACCGTTCACGGGAAGTTAACGCTTTTGCGACAGGCCCCTCTAAAAACCGTTCTCTTGTAGCTGTCTCTACAGGACTGCTTGAAGAAATGGATGAGAATGCTATAGATGGCGTCCTCGCCCATGAAATTGCCCATATTGTAAATGGAGACATGGTCACGATGACCCTTCTGCAGGGGGTTGTCAATACGTTTGTAGTCTTCCTCGCGAGAATTGCTGCCTGGGCTGTATCTAGATTTGTACGGGAAGAATTAGCAGGTGTTGTTCATTTTATAGCTATCCTCGTGTTCCAAATTCTTTTCTCCATATTAGGAAGCCTTGTCGTGTTCGGATATTCCCGATATCGCGAGTATCATGCTGACCGCGGAGGAGCAGATTTTGCAGGGAAAGATAAAATGATTCATGCTCTAAGAAGCCTGCAGCAGTATTCAGAACGCACCCGGGATGAAGACAGTTCTTTAGCAACGCTTAAAATTAATAGCAAGCGCAAACGTTCTCTTTTCTCCACTCACCCTGATCTTCAGGATCGAATAGCGAGACTGGAGCAGCGCTGATCCCTCATAACAGGCCTCTCATAGAGGCTTGTTTTTTTTGTCCGGATTATCAATTAGAGTCCTTGTAAAAGAGATCATGCTGGATGGCCGTTCTTCTTCAGTCATTAAGTCAGAGATGGATGGTTTAAATGGGATAAGAGAAGGAAAATAATAATACCACCGTCCTCACGATCAGAGGATTAAAGCGGTGCGTTTTCAATTATCTCAATAGTTGGAATTTTGATCAGAAACGCATATATGACGGCATTATAAAGACATTTCATAAACGAATTGCTGAATAAGCCTTTTTTTTAGGGGAAATATTCATTAAGATAGTAAAAGCTACTAAAGTTGAAGGACGGTCTACTATGCATATTGCTGAAAGGCTGAGAAGGCAAAAGCTTTCTCCGGCCAAAATCATTGTTTCGTATTATTTTATTGCTGTTACAGCATCTATAATGCTCCTCAGCCTTCCGTTCGCAAGGAATCCAGAGGCGAAATGGACCTTTATTGACGCGCTTTTTACTTCTGTAAGCGCCGTAAGTGTAACCGGTCTGACAACCATTTCCATAAAAGACACGTTTACGACTCCCGGGATATTTATTTTAGCGTTTATTCTTCAATTCGGCGGCATTGGCATTATGACATTAAGCACATTCATCTGGCTTATTTTACGCCGGAGGATTGGGTTAAAAGAAAGACGTTTAATTATGACAGACCAAAATCAGTCCAATTTATCCGGTCTGGTCAATCTGCTTAAACAAATCTTGATCCTGATCATTGCTATAGAGGTGATAGGCGGTCTGATATTAGGCACATATATGCTGAAGTATTTCCCTTCATGGGAAGAGGCTTATTTACAGGGTTTTTTTGCATCAGTAAGCGCGACTACGAACGCAGGGTTTGATATAACGGGACAGTCTCTCATCCCTTTTGCAAAAGACTACTTTATCCAGTTTATTAACATTCTGCTGCTTACGCTCGGTGCCATTGGGTTTCCGGTATTAATTGAATTAAAAGCTTACCTGTTCCACGAGAAAAAACACCGGTTTACATTGTTTGCAAAGGTAACGACCCTAACCTTCATCGGACTCCTTCTTTTAGGAACCGTTGGCATTCTAATTCTGGAATCTCAAAGCTTTTTTAAGTACAGGCCATGGCATGAGTCATTTTTCTATGCCCTCTTTCAATCATCTACAACGAGAAGCGGCGGACTTTCAACGATGGATGTTTCCCAGTTCACAGACGCAACGCTTCTATTCATCAGCTTTCTGATGTTTATCGGTGCTTCACCGAGCTCTGTAGGCGGGGGAATCAGAACGACTACCTTTGCTCTAAACCTCCTTTTCATCTATCATTTTGCAAGAGGAACGAAATCCATTAAGCTTTTTAAGCGGGAGGTCCATCACGCGGATATTATCAAATCCATGGTTGTGACCCTTGTAGCGATTTTCATCTGTTTTGTATCCATTGTCATTCTTGCGGCTACGGAACCTTTTACACTGCTTGAAATAATATTTGAAGTGGCATCAGCCTTTGGAACGACGGGGCTTTCGCTCGGCATTACTGCGGGATTAAGCACTGGAGGAAAATGCATCATTATTCTGCTTATGTTTATAGGGAGAGTAGGGATTGTCACATTGCTGCTGATGATGAATAAAAATGAAACCGAAGCTAATTTCAAGTACCCAACCGAAAGAATTATTATCGGATAACCTGTGTGGGAAAACGCACAGGTTTTTATTTTTTGCAGCAGATCCTTCTTTTAAAGGAAGCGTGACATTGCCTCTTTCAGCAGACATCGTGCTGTTTCATAAGTTCTTATACAGAGGGAACAATGAACGGAGAAAGGAGGGAGTTTAATGGATAAACCTGCGCAATTTCCCGTAGCTGAGCTTAATGCAGAGGAGCTTAGCAAGCTTCAGAAGTTTGAGGATGATTTTCGCAATCGGACTGGAGAAAATATTGTCCTGATTGCTTATGAGCACCAGGAACGACGCTGAAAAAACTGCCAGCATGAAAAAGCGGTTCCCGAGAAAAAATAATTCTGCAGTGAGATGCTGCGTAATTTAATCATTAGGGGGATGTTTATGAAACGAAAGGCTGCGAATCATCAGGCTCTAAAAAACAATCATACTCCGACAGAAAGCATGGCTGATGCGGAATTTTCTGCAGAATTCAATCATGAAAATCCTAAGAAATATGCCAACCGCAATTCAAAAAAAGGGTTGCAGGGTAAAACGGGGACAGCCAAATGAGCAAGAAACAGCATAGCAAAGAGATGCAGAATCACAAAAAGCCAATGGATCCTCATGTACTTCAAGAAGAATTCGGAAGTGAATTTGGTGACGCCAACTCAGGAAAAATATATGATATAAAAGAACAATTGAAACGGAATTCCTGCAAGGAATAATAGCTTCAAGCAGCTCTATGGGAGATCAGCTAAGCGCGGGAGAAACTGCTTAGAATGTATACAAAAACCCCCCGGTATGCTTGTGAACACCGGGGGACTCATACCAATCATTTTTTCATTAGGACGATCCAGGCAGCCCCTTTATATGGCCCGGGTCTGATCCAGGTTCACATTCGTTGTGTAAATATGTGTTTCATTTGAATTTGAATCATAATGAATGAGCATCCAAGTCTGAGTATAGATCAAGTTCCCGTGCAGCTTGTATTCTTCAAGGTCAAAGGGAAGCTGCTCGACTATTGTGTGCTTATAGAGCTCTTTTTCTGTAAGAGGGTTCTGCTCATAGACAGAGCCGAGTCTTTGGGGCTCCTTGAGCAATTGTTTATAAAACCGGTCCCGCTCCTCTTTCGGAAGCATAGTATCCTCCCAAAGGGCTTTTCTTGGTTTATAGCGCTGGTTTTTTAAATAATCAAATGTCATAAGCGCGACAGCAGCACTTAAATGATCAGGAGCTATGGAAGTAATGAACAGACGGAGTCGTCTGAACAAATCCTCCAGCTGATGACCGATTCTGCTCCAGCCTTTTTCATCCCAAAACGTGCCGAATTGCTGAAAGAAGTCAAAAGGAGTTTCAAAAACGTGCTCCACCAGATATTCAATCGTTTGATCCATCCGGTGATCATTCCAGTATTTTTCCAGCACATCTTCAACTTGTTTAATTTTGGAGATATCATGGAAGCTCAGTACATTATTCTTTAAGATTTCATATGGAGAGTGGTCCATATAAACGTAATCATGCTGGGCCGCTCTCAGACGAAGTCCGGTGCCCCTCAGCATTTTTAAAAACCCAAGCTGGAGTTCCTCAGGCCTCATTGCGAAGACATCGTTGAATGTTTTTTTAAAGGAATGATAATCCTCTTCTGGCAGCCCGGCGATCAAATCCAAATGCTGTTCAATTTTTTGCCCTTCCTTAACCATCGTAACGGTTCGGGTAAGTTTGCTGAAATTCTGTCTTCGCATGACTAAATCGTTTGTCTCATCGTTTGTGGACTGTACTCCAATTTCAAACCGGAATAACCCTTTAGGAGCATGTTCATTCAAAAACTGTATCACTTCGGGACGCATGATATCTGCGGTGATCTCAAATTGAAAGACCGTGCCGGGTCTGTGTTCATCAATTAAGAACTGAAACATTTCCATTGCATAGCTGCGGCTTATGTTAAAGGTCCGGTCTACAAATTTAATGGTTTTCGCGCCGTGGTTCATGAGAAAACGAATGTCCTCTTTTACTTTCTCCCGATCAAAATAACGTACCCCTACTTCAATCGAGGAAAGACAGAACTGACAGCTGAACGGACAGCCTCTGCTTGTTTCTATATACGTAACACGCTTGGCAAGGCTGCCGAGATCTTCTTGAAAGCGGAAAGGGGATGGAAGCTCTTTAAGATCCACTTTGTTTCCTTGAGGCTGAATCCTGATTTTCCCGTCTTCCCTGTAGGCAACCCCTTTCACAGCATTCATCGGATGACCTTGTTCAATAGCCTGAAGAAGCTGTTTGAATGTTTGTTCTCCTTCTCCAATAACGATATAATCTGCCTGTGGAACCCGTTCCATCCACTCGAGCGTATCATAGGTGACTTCCGGACCGCCCAAAACGATGATAAGCTCCGGCCTGATTTTCTTTAGCATATTAATGACCTTGATGGTTTCTTCAATATTCCAGATATAGCAGCTAAACCCGATAACATCAGGGTTTCGATTGAATAAATCACTTACGATGTTTATAGAAGGGTCTTTAATCGTATATTCTGCCAGTTCAGCATCGTATTCCGGCTGCGCATAGGCTTTTAGGCAACGGATCGACAAGCTTGTATGAATGTATTTTGCATTTAATGTGCTAAGCACAATGTTCATGAATTTCCACCACTTTTAATAAGATTATTCTGCTTTAAAACATTACTCATTTTAACACATTCCAGCCTGCGGGAAACGTTTTTCATCTAAAAAAGGCTGATCCCGCATTACTTGGGACCAGCCAGCGTGCTATGTTTGCTGTATAGATTTAAACTTGTTTTTAAGGCGTGTGGCTTTTAATTCTACAATAGGCTCCGTTAAGGTTTTGACGAAATTCGATGACAGAATGAATGTGACTAGCACAGCGGCTGCAGCATATATCGCGATGCTTTGGTAATCGCTCAGCCATTCCTCCGCAGCGCTGTTCCGAATCCCGTTTATAATAAATCCATGCAGGAGGTATACGTAAAAGGTTCTTGTGCCCCAAGAGGTGAAGAACGCTTCCCGCTGCGGAACAATGGCCAGAAAGCTCAGTGTAGAAGCGACGGTCATCATGTAAAAGCTTGTGCGTATGAGAGCACTGGCTGCAATTTCCTCTCCAAATGCCGAGTAAGGCTTTGAACCGAAAAGCCACTCAAAATCAAACTCCAGGAAAAAATACATGCTGAAGGTTAACGCAAGGAAGAGAACGGACACGGTTCTTCCTTTCACCGTGGTTAATTGATGGAAGTGCTCTCTTTTCATATAAAACCCCATAAGGAACAGCGGGAAAAATACAAAGGTTCTTCCGATGCTTAAAAAGCTGCTGTCAAAATCAGCATAACCGATTGCGATCCCAATCAGAAAGGAAGTTCCAAGAGCCGCCTTCCAATTAATCTTTGTAAAAAGGAAAAGCATCAGATTCCAGAAGAATAAGCTTAGCAAAAACCAAAGGGACCATTGCGGGTCTAAAGGGTTCAGCTCCAGCTTATCCTGTTTATGAATAAGAACATAATATACCGAATAAACTCCTTGGAAAATTAAATAGGGGATAATGAGTTTCTTGGCGATTTTTCGAACGTAGCCTTTTTTCTTGTACCCCTTGGCAAAATAGCCAGATACCAGAATAAATGCAGGCATATGAAAGGTGTAGATAAACTTATAAAGGTGAAGCATCACATCATTATTATCAATAAATGAACGGATGAGATGGCCAAATACAACAAGAATAATCAACAAGAATTTCGCGTTATCAAAGTAACTGTCTCTTGTTTTCAATGCACATCACCTGCCTGTTCTGCTAATAGTTACGGGAAATACTGTAAAGACCATTTACCCATGCCTGATTAGTGTAAAACAGAATGGCGGCATCAAACCTTAAAAATCATTCATTGTGAGAGAGATTTAATCCTGCTGTTACATAATTGAGAAATATGTAGTGTTTCCGATAAGCTCTGCTGAGATTTTCTGGTGATGCGGGAAAGCCGATGCCTGATAGAAGGTAAATCAACATTCTCACGATAAATCTCTAAGGAAAAATAACCCTTTTCGGATAAATCATGGAATATAAGATAGAGGAATGAAGGACTATGGAATTTGCTGTAGAAATAAAACATATATGAACATGGAAGTTAAAAAGGGAGTGTACGGGGAATGAGTCAGCTGATAGAGGAGGCACAAATTGCTCGGTTAACGATTGAACTGGAACGCTTAAAAGAGGAAAATACCCAACTTAAAAAAGAATTGTCTAAGCACCAGGTCATATTTAATCAGGCACTGGACGCGATCATTATTTTTGATCAGGACATGAATTTTATAGATGCAAATGAAGCAGCCTGCTTAATGTTTAAAGAAACGAAAGATAAGCTCCTTAGAAAATCATTGTATGATTATCTTGCTTTGTTTGCTAATGAAGAAATAAAAAGACAAAGGGACGTGCTATCGGAAAAAGGTGCTTTAAAAGAGGAATTAATGATAAAGCTCGATGACGGACAGCTAAAGTTTATTGAATTTGCCGCAAAAAAGAAAGCGATCGGTGAGTTTGATTTATCGATCATGAGGGATATTTCTTCAAAGAAAATACTGGAAAGAGAAAGAACCATCAATGAGCAAATGTTTCAGGATCTTTTTCACCGGGCACTGGATGGAATTGTGATCTACGATCAATATGGCAGGCTCGTAGATGCAAACACCTCCTTTTGCGAGAGCTTCGAACTGCAGAAAAACCAGCTTTCCTCCTATAAGCTGAAGGATTTCATTGATAAGGAAAGTCAAGGGGAAATGGATCAAACCTGGTCACTTCTTTCTAAATCAGGAAAAGCGAAAGGCGACCTGCCAGTCAGGCTGAAAAGCGGCCTAAGAAAAATCTTCGAGTTTACAACTACGGCGAATATCCTCAATGGCTATTATATGTCGATCATGAGGGACATTACAGAGAAACGGGAAATGGAAGCCCAGCTTTATGAAAGCGAAGTCCGCTTCCGGGAAATTTTTGAAAACGCTATGGATGCCATCATCATATGGGATAAAAAGGGGAAAATCCAAAAAGCGAACAGATGGGCGACACGTATTTTCGAACTTCCGATGGAAGGGCTGCTGAAAAGCTCAATTACAGACTTTATTGATCAGGGAGACCCGCGTTATCATGATGCTTTTGATGAATATTTAAATACAGGATCCATCCGCCAGGAACTTAATTTCCATATGCCGAACGGACAGTACAAACAGCTGGAATTCACTTCTAAAGCCAATATTTTTAAAGGCCAGCATATTACCATTTTACGAAATGTAAGCGACAGGAACCGCATGGAGAAAGAATTGCGGCAAAGCGAGGAAAAATTCCGTAAAATTTTTAATGGAGCTATGGAGGGAATCATCCTTTTTGACAGCCATTTTTCCATCATGGCTGCCAATCCAGTATCAGCCAAAATTTTTGAGATGAATCATGAGGCAATTGAGAAATGCAACCTGTATACGTTATTGTTTCCAAATCAGACTAAAGCTCCTTCCGATTTTTTTGCTGAGCTTCAAAAAGAAGAGGAGGGCACAAATGAAATCTGCCTGCAATCCAAACAAGGGCATACAAAAATCCTTGATTTTTCATTAAAGCTGAATTTAAATGAAAATATGCATTTGGCCATATTCAGGGATGTAACTGAAAGAAAGGAACTCGAAGAGCGGCTTAGAAAATCAGATACGTTAAATGTTGTCGGGGAGCTTGCAGCAGGAATTGCCCATGAAATCCGAAATCCGATGACAGCGCTGAAAGGATTCATCCAGCTTTTGGAAAGCGGTGTGAAAGAGGACTTTGGCATGTATTTTCATGTGATAAAATCCGAACTGGACCGAATTGAAAGCATCATTACCGAGTTTCTAGTGCTGGCTAAACCGCAGGCTGTGCATTTTGAACAAAACAGCATTGTGAAAATTATGAAGGAGACAATGGAACTTTTAAACGCACAAGCCATTTTTTCCAATGTTCAGCTGGAGCTGACAGCAGAAGGCGAGATCCCATCCATATTCTGCGAGCCCAATCAAATGAAGCAGGTCTTTATTAATATTTTAAAAAATGCGATTGAAGTGATGCCAAACGGTGGAAAGGTACGGACTAAGCTGAAAATGCCGGACCCCGATCACTTAATCATATCCATTGAGGATGAAGGGAACGGAATTCCTGAAGACAAGCTAAGAAAATTAGGAGAGCCATTTTACACAACAAAAGACCGCGGGACAGGTCTTGGTCTTATGGTAAGCTTTAAGATAATCGAGGAACACCGGGGCAAGGTAGAAGTGGAAAGTTATGTAGGAAAAGGTACTACCTTTTATATTACTCTTCCTGCAGGAAAAAAAGAGGTGGAATAAGTGATAGGATTCGCTCAGGTTTATACATCTATAGGAAAGATAACGATTGTATCGGACGGGACTGATATTTTGGAGGTTTTGCTTCCAGGCTCTGATTTATCCCGTTTGCCATGTGAAGAGGCTGATTTTCCTGTGTTAGAGAAAGCTAAAACCCAGATGAAAGAATATTTTGAAGGCCGGCGGACTGAATTTGATCTGCCATTTAAATCCGAAGGGACTCCCTTTCAAATGCGTGTGTGGGAAGCATTAAAATTGATTCCATACGGAAGTTCCCTAAGCTATTCCGAAATTGCTGAAAAAGCTGGAAGCCCAAAAGCAGTTCGCGCCGTCGGACAGGCCAATAAGAACAATAAACTCCCGATTATCGTCCCGTGTCACCGGGTAATAGGAAAAAATAAATCTCTCACCGGTTATGCAGGGTCGAAAACAGACTTAAAAGCTGCGTTACTGGAGCTCGAAAAAACAGAATACAAAAAGGCATAATACAAAACACCGGATGACTAATCCGGTGTTTTGTATTGGAATGCTGGTTACCGGCTGCCAATTCCCGTTTTACCCGTGCATTGGCGCTTTGATTCACGCTGCCGGAAACTTGTCACAAATATGGAGCCGTGACATAGTATTTAACAAGGGTAAAAAAGTTTCCTGAGCGCAAGAAGGGGGAGGGATTACTGTGATCATCCGGCCGGCAAGAAATGTGAAAATTGCAGCCTGTGCAGCGCTGTTTAATAAGTGCAGCCTCATCTCAAAAGAACAGGCTCAAGCCATTATAAAGCTTCAGAAGTAATTGACAATAGAATACAAATAAGACTATTATCTAATTAGATATATATCTAATTATGAGGTGCATACATGCAATTAAACCGCTTAGTCCAATTTCATAAAGCAATGGGAGATGCAACAAGGCTAAAAATCATTGCCATCCTGGCAAACGGGCCTAAACACGGCCAGGCATTAGCAGGGATTCTCGGACTCACTCCGCCGACCATCACCCACCATCTTTCCAAACTGAAAGAAGTCAATCTGGTCCGTCAAGAAAGAGAAAAAAACACCATTTATTACTTTCTTCAAAGCAAGGTTATTGAAAATTATGCAAACGATATTGGAAAACTTATCAATGCTGAGGAGGAAAACAAAGTGAAGCAGCTAACGGGGGATCAGTTGAAAATTGTGCAAAATTATTTAACTAGTGAGGGGAAGTTTAAAACCATTCCATCCCAGCGCAAACGAAAGCTTATGGTTCTCTGCTATATTGCGAAAGATTTTGAAGCTGGGAAGAAGTATACAGAAAAAGAAGTGAATGAAGCGATCACCAAATATCATGAAGATTATGCCACCCTCCGGCGGGAAATGATTGTCAATGCAATCATGTACCGTGAAAACAGCATTTATGAGCTCAATCCAAAGGAGCTATGGGCAAAGATTGAAGAATGAACACTCAAATCTTTTATTGGGAGGATCCCCAGCTGCAAAGCTGATCCGGCTGAACAGCGTTCAGACATGCAAACCTGAGGATACATAAAAGCCGGCATCCTCAGTTTTTTCAGCTCTGATTGTTCCTCAGCATGCCCGTTCGAACGGATTCCCGGATTTCATACAGATGGTTCGGGTAAAAAAAGCTCTTCGATTTTAACGCTGTAATTTCCTCTCATGACCCCTTTTTCTGTCACTATGCCTGTTATCAGCTCTGCAGGAGTTACGTCGAAGGCAGGATTGAAGACCTGGACGCCGTCTGGGGATACTTGGGTTCCTGCTATATGAGTAATTTCCTTAGCGTCGCGTTCCTCAATTGGGATTTGTTCTCCGACTTCCATGTTTAAATCAAAAGTAGAGAGTGGGGCAGCAATATAAAACGGGATGCTGAAGGCATTTGCTAAAATAGCAAGATTGTATGTTCCAATTTTATTAGCGGTATCACCGTTTTTCGCAATGCGGTCTGCTCCTGTAATGATGGCGCTGATCTTCTTGTTTTTAATGGTAAAGGCAGCCATGCTGTCTGTAATCAAAGTAACATCGACCCCTGCCTGCATAAGCTCCCATGCAGTGAGTCTTGATCCCTGAAGCACCGGCCGGGTTTCACATGCAAACACTTGAAGCGGGAAATTTTGCTCCTTTGCCAAGTAGAAGGGAGCAAGCGCTGTTCCGTATCTGGCAGTCGCTATTGAACCTGCATTGCAGATGGTCAGGATCCGGTCGTTTTTAGAAAAGAGCTTTAACGCATGCTCTCCTATTTGTCTGCAGGTTTCTTCATCCTCTGCCTGAATTTGAATGGCCTCATGTATAAGATTGGTTTTTGCTTCATTCACTGATTGAACATTGCCGCATGATTTCAGAAGACGGTTAAGAGCCCAGGACAGATTTACGGCCGTTGGCCTCGACCCAGCTAAATATTCCTGCTCTTTTTTTAGCCGTTTCAGGAATAAACCAATTTCTGTTTCACTGTAGCGGGATGCAGAAAGGGCAAGCCCGAATGCTGCTGTTATTCCGATTGCCGGGGCGCCTCTCACTTTCAGACTTTGTATAGCCTCCCAAACGTCTTTTATGTTGTTCAGGCGAATGTATTCGGCTGCGGCCGGCAGTTTTTGCTGATCAAGCATGGAAATATAAGTATCCTTCCATTCAACTGAACGGGGTACGATGAAAGATGGCTGAAGCATGTTTATAGTCCTCCTAATCAGGGGGCAATAGCATGACGGAAAAACCGTTTGAGCTGCCCTGGTTCCGTAAGATTGCGCCGCTGCTTGATCAATTTTTTCCCAAGCTCCAGCGACTGAATTTTCACTTCTATTCTCCGGCTGTGCGGCTGGATGCCATCGAGGTCGGCCACATGGGCGAGGCCGATTGTCCTTCTGATCACCTCACAGCCCGCAAAGCCGATTGTATCCTCAAATATCTGCGCCAATGTATGTTCAAGATAGCCTTCCACTTCAGAGTAGCAGTCCAGACTGCTGTTTTTCCAAGCTTCTTTAAACACATCCGCAAATGTGTTCCATGCTGTTTCGATCGCATGAAACAGAAACTCCTGTTTATCCGGTTCACGGGATAGGGCATTAAGCAGGAGATTTCCAATAAACTGTCCTGGATCAAAGCCGATCGGGCCGAAGAACGCAAATTCAGGATCAATGACTTTCGTTTCTGTTTCTCCTGCAAAAATGCTTCCTGTGTGGAGGTCTCCATGCACTAAGGCATCCGCCTGCGTTAAAAATTTCTTTTTAAGCTTGGCAGCTTCCAGTTTTAAATGGGTGTCTGCCCAGATCTCTTCCGCCGCTTTCCGGAGCTCCGGTTCAAAGTCATTTGAATCATGATCGAAGAATGGATCGGTGAACACAAAGTCCTCTGTAATTTTACAAAGGTCAGGATTCGTAAATTGTTTAACAAGCTGTTTTTTCACATGAGGCTCAAGGGCGAAATCGCTCGTATAAAAGAGCGTCCTGGCCATAAATTCTCCAATGTGCTGAGCGAGATGCGGGAGCTGTTTTCCTTCGATCAATGCCTGCCTGGCAATTTGTAAGTGTGACAGGTCTTCCATTACAGTTACGGCTAGGGGCTGGTCGGTGTAATAGACCTCCGGGACAAGCCCTGGTGCAAGCTCTGCATGCTTAACGAGGGCGCTGCTTTCAATGCGTGCCCGGTCAAGGGTAAGCGGCCATGATTCACCGATTACCTTTGCGTATGGAAGAGCCTGCTTAACAATCACCCCTTTGCCTGATTTTGGATCATGTACTCTGAAAACAAGGTTCAAATTCCCATCGCCAATTTCCCTGCAGTGAAGAATCGTGTCTGGAACGAGGCCCAGCCTGACCGCGAGTGCCGCAGCGGCGGCTTCCGTTAACGGTTCATAAAATGCTGAATGTGGTATACCCAATTTTTTCGCCTCCTGAAAAGCCGTTTTTTAGATAAGTGCAAATACAAAAAGCCTCTTTCGTTTTGAGAAAGAGGCTTGAAGAGGCTGTCTCCGCACCTCTTATCTCCCAGAAAGCATAAAGCTTCTGACGGATTTAGCACCGTGCCTTTTGGAGCGTCTTGCTCCGGCGCTTCTTGCTGCGCCCCATTTCGCAATGGAATTACGGTCGGTTGCTGTTGGGGTCAACGGGCCAATTCCCTCTCCCAACTCTCGATAAGAGTATATGTGTTAGATTTTTTTGAATGTTTTAATTGTTTTGCAATCAATCATTGATGAAAATCTTACCAGCTCCACAATAAGTCTGTCAATCTTTTTTTAGTATGTTTTAAAGGCCCGGCATCAGAAAGAATCTGATAAAACCATTCATAAGCTTCAGGCTGAGTGATTTAACCCTTATATATAAAAAATTAAATAGGGAGGTCAGCTTTTAAAGAACGATTGGTACAATTCAGGCCGGCGGTCCTGAAATACGGGAATCTGTCTTCTGATTTCAGCAATTTCTGCGAAATCCAATTCAGCGCGGAGTGTTTCTGCTCCTTGCCCCGCCTCGGCCAAAACTGATCCCCATGGATCAATGATTATAGAATGTCCGGCAAATTTATTTTTGGGGTCGGACCCGCATCTGTTGCAGGCAACGACAAAGGCCTGATTCTCAATGGCTCTTGCTATGAGGAGCGCCCGCCAGTGGTTAAGGCGGAGGAGGGGCCATTCAGCGGCGACGAACAATACTTCTGCTCCATGGGCTGCATGATCCCGCATCCATTCAGGGAAGCGGATATCGTAGCATATAAAGCCTGCGCATTGGATTCCATCCAGAGAAAAAAGTCCGCTGCTTTTGCCGCCTGTCAAATAATGGTGTTCATCCATCAGTTTAAATAAATGAATTTTGCTGTATTCATGTACCAGCTCTCCGCTCCTGCTGAAAATGAGCATTGTATTTGTTATCTCTTTACCGGACTTTTTGGCAATGGACCCTGCCACCAGGTGGACATGGTGCTCTCTAGCCAAGGCCGAAAGAAAAGCCTTCGAGTCCCTTCCTGCCGGGTCCGCAATCTCATCCAGTCTTGTCAAATCGTATCCAGTGTTCCATAATTCGGGTAATACAAGAATGTCCGGCGGATTGACTTTAACGGCTTCCCTGATCGCAGCTGCCGCTCTTTTTTTATTTTCTTCCGGATTGCCGAATGCGATATCAAATTGGATGCACGCAATTGACTGTTTCACTTTGACCCCCGCTTTCAATCAGAATTTTCTTTACTTTTCTGTATTAACACTATATGATTTGTGACTATCATTTCAAGAATTTTTCGAGAAGGTGGAATAGAATGACATATTTTGAACCATCCCGCTTACTAAGACGGCTTCCTGAGCAATTTTTCGCTGCCTTGTCTTTAAAAGCAGCTGAAAAGATTAAAGAGGGCTGTGACATCATCAATCTGGGCCAGGGAAACCCGGATCAGCCTGCACCTGCACATATCGTTAAGGCGCTTCAAAAAGCTGCAGAAGAACCGGCCAATCACAAATATTCCCCTTTCAGAGGTAAACAGTCTTTAAGAGCAGCTGCTTCAACCTTTTACAAGAGAGAATATGGGGTTGAATTAGATCCGGAGACGGAGATAGCCATCCTGTTTGGTGGGAAAGCCGGGCTTGTTGAGCTTCCACAATGTTTACTAAACCCTGGTGATGTGGCGCTTGTTCCAGATCCTGGATACCCGGATTACTGGTCTGGCGTAGAGATGGCCGGCGCAGGGATGCACATGCTTCCGCTGCTTGAAAAAAATGAGTACCTCCCGGATTATGATCAAATTCCTGATCCTGTTTTGCTTAAAACAAAGCTTATGTTTTTAAATTATCCGAACAATCCTACGGGAGCAGCAGCCAATGCAGCTTTTTTTAGAGAAACCGCTGATTTTGCCAAGCAGCACCATATTTGTACCATTCATGATTTTGCCTATGGAGCGATTGGGTTTGACGGCGAAAAGCCGTTAAGTTATCTTCAGACCCCTGGTGCAAAGGAAACGGGAATTGAAATTTATACTCTTTCGAAAACGTTCAATATGGCGGGGTGGCGGGTAGCGTTTGCAGCTGGAAATGCCAGTGTTATAGAAGCAATCAACCTGTTTCAGGATCATATGTATGTAAGTGTTTTTGGTGCTGTTCAGGATGCGGCCGAAGCAGCTTTGCTGGATAGAGGGGACAGCTTAAAAGCGCTTGTCCGGATGTATGAAAGACGCCGGAATACACTGGTGGATGCCTTTAAGGAAATCGGCTGGAACATTCAAGCTCCTAAGGGGAGTTTCTTCGCTTGGCTGCCCGTTCCCGAGCGCTTTACATCCCAGGAATTTTCAGATCTTCTTCTGGAAAAAGCTCATGTTCTTACCGCACCGGGAAGCGGGTTCGGCCAATTTGGCGAAGGATATTTGCGTGCTGGTCTGCTTACGGATGAAGCCAGGATCTGGGAGGCGGCCGAAAGGATTGGGAAGCTTGACATTTTCCGGCCGTAATGGAATGATTTTCAATTATGACTTGACACATTTCCAAATCCCTGCAATAATCCAAATTAATTGAAAATTTCGCCTGCGGATTTTTTGCAGGCCTATACCGTACTTATCAAGAGCAGGCGGAGGGACTAGCCCTATGAAGCCCGGCAACCGACTTGAACTGAACGTTCAAGCACGGTGCTAAATCTTGCAGTGTCAGCACTGAGAGATAAGGTACTGCATAACTATTATGCAAAGCCTCTTCTCTTATGACGAAGAGGCTTTTATATTGCTATGAAGACGGAGGCTTGACGATGAGTGAACTGATTGCGACCTATCTTGTACACACTTCAAATGACCGCCTGGAAGAAAAAGCGGAGGGGATTGCGCTCGGGCTGACCATAGGCTCGTGGACAGATCTTCACGAGCTTGAAAAGGAGCAGCTGAAAAAACATAAAGGCACAGTACTGTCCGTGGAAAGATTAAGCGGAGACGTGCGTGCGAATGAATTCTTCGGTAAAAAGCTGACGCGCGGTCTCATTAAAATTGCCTACCCTGCAGCCAATTTTTCTGAAGACCTTCCCGCTGTTTTAACGACTGCTTTTGGGAAATTGTCGCTGGATGGGGAAATCAAGCTTCTGGATCTCGAATTCTCCAGTGAACTTGCAAAGAAATTTGCGGGCCCTAAATTTGGAATCAGCGGAATTAGAGAAAAGCTTGGTGTAAATGACCGTCCGCTGTTTATGAGCATTTTTAAAGGCGTGATTGGCAAGGACTTGGAATATTTGAAAAAGCAGCTTTATGAGCAGCTTGCAGGAGGGATGGATTTAGTAAAGGACGATGAAATCCTGTTTGAAAATCCCCTGACTCCGTTTTTGGAACGGGTTAAGAAAGGACGGGAAATCATTGACCAACTGCAAAAAGAAACAGGGAAACGTTCTTTATATGCAGTGAATCTGACGGGAAGGACATTTGAGCTCCGGGACCGGGCAAGATGGGCGGCCGAAGCTGGCGCGACAGCTCTTTTATTGAATGTGCACGCGTATGGACTGGACGTTCTTCAGGCTCTGGCAGAGGATGAGGAAGTGAATGTTCCGGTCATGTCCCATCCGGCGGTAAGCGGCGCTTTCGCTTCTTCGCCATTTTATGGATTTTCCTATCCGCTCCTTTTAGGGAAGCTGACACGTTTGGCTGGCGCAGATCTTTCCTTGTTTCCATCTCCATACGGAAGTGTAGCTTTGGAGAAAAAAGCAGCATTGGGAATTGCTGAGGAATGCACCGTCCAAAGCAGCATCAGGGAAACCTTTCCGGTACCTTCTGCCGGCATACATCCAGGTCTAGTTCCGGTTATCATGAACGACTTTGGAACAGACTGTGTCATTAATGCAGGAGGCGGCATCCATGGGCATCCTCTTGGTGCTTCTGGAGGAGCTGCGGCCTTCCGTTCCGCAGGAGAAGCCGTTCTTGAACACATCTCACTTGAAGAACGGGCAAAAACCGATAAACCATTGGCTCTGGCCCTTGAATTATGGGGTCAATATGGCAACGCTGAAAAATGAAGCCTGTCATTTTCTGTGATTCTGATGGACCGGTGACGATTTAATGTTGGCGGTGTAATGGATTGACCGGATTGCTTGAAAAAAAGGGGGGAAGAGCGTGAGTCAAAAAGAAAAACAGCCGCTGAAGGAATTGGCACTTATAAAAAGAGAACTGGCTGAGAGAGACTGGTTTCCAGCCACCAGCGGAAACCTGGCTATTAGAACGGGGAACGACCCGCTGGCGTTCTATGTAACTGCAAGCGGCAAGGACAAGCGGGAAGAAACCGATGATGATTTCCTTTTAGTGAATGAGCATGGAGAGCCTGCTGGGGAAACCCATTTAAAGCCTTCGGCTGAAACACTGCTTCACTTAGAGATATTCAAGAAAACACACGCCGCGTGCAGCCTTCATGTCCACACCGTTGATAACAATGTCATCTCGGAAATCTTTGCAAATGAAGGGATGGTTACCTTCACGAATCAGGAGATCATTAAAGCATTCGGCCTGTGGGAGGAAAACGCATCCTTTTCGGTGCCGATTATTCCAAACCATGCAGATATCCCCGCTCTTGCCAAAGCTTTTGGAGTGCATGTTCATAAAGATGCGGGTGCCGTCTTGATCCGGAATCACGGAATAACGGTTTGGGGACGGACAGCGCTGGAAGCAAAGAAGTATCTGGAAGCATGCGAGTTTTTATTTTCGTATCATGTTAAGCTTCTGCAATGCAGGGTAAACCAATCTATTAAACTATAGGGGGAAACAGCAATGGCCTCAATTCTTTATCAGCAAAGCGGAGAGCGAATCACCGATCAGGATCAGGTTTCAGCTTTTCTGGAAAGCCAGGAAGTCATTTATGAAAAGTGGGATATCGAAAAGCTTCCAGCACACCTTAAGGAAAATTTTGAATTGACCGATGAGAATAAAGAAGAAATTCTGGAAGTATTCAAGGCGGAAATTGTGGATATTTCCAAAAGGCGGGGGTACCAGGCGCAGGACATAATCTCACTCTCAGATAAAACGCCTAATCTTGATGAGCTGCTGAAGAATTTTCAGCAGGAGCATCACCATTCAGATGACGAGGTTAGATTTATTGTCAGCGGGCATGGGGTTTTTATTATTCAGGCTAAGGACGGTTCTTTTTTTAATGTCGAGCTTGTTCCAGGGGATCTAATATCAGTACCCGAGAACATCCGTCATTATTTCACCCTTCAGGATGACCGCAAAGTAGTAGCGGTCAGAATTTTCGTCACGAAAGAAGGCTGGGTGCCGATTTATGATAAAGAAGAATCGAATGCAAACTAAACGAATGAGGGGGCTGTCTGAAAAGTCCTGCTGAGAGAAAGGCTAAAGCCCCGGTATGCGTAAAGTGAAGCATACCGGGGTTTTTCTGTGAGTCGAAAACAAATTGGAGGAGCGGAAATCAGGCATAAAGCCTAAGGATATAAGGAGAGTGTGTGTAATAGCTGGCGAACGGTTCTGTTTAGAGCGGGTACAGATAGGATTGGAAGCTGTCATAAATCACACTGATCACACATGTAATAGATGGACAAAAGATCTTCTTAACAGAAAAATCGAAATATTCTTTACTTATTTCATTCTTATGTGTAAAATTTTCTACAATCGATATCAGTCTACTTTACTAGGAGGGTTATCATGAAAATCCGTTACAATTACGTGAAAAAGGAAGCAGTAAAATACTGTAATCTTTCAAACACCGTAAAAGAAGCATACGACCGCTTAAAGGAGACAGGATACCGCTGCATCCCAGTGCTGGATGAAGGTGGGAAAAAATTTACTGGCCTGATTTATAAAGCATCCCTCCTGGAGTATTACTACGAACAAAAGGGTCAGGACAACGATTCCATCGCATCATTAGTTAAGGACCAGGACGCATACATTCTCGAGGAAGATTCTTTTATTAAAGCATTTATGTCCATTAAGAGATTGCCATTTCTCGCTGTACTTACGGAGGATCAGGAATTTACCGGTATTATGACCCACGCAAATATTATGGATGTTCTGGAAGATTCCTTCGGATTGAGGACGGGCGGATACCTTCTGACGGTAGCAACAAAAGAACATAAAGGCGCGATAAAAGAGCTGGTCAGCACCATAAAGGATGTTAACATCGAAGGCCTCCTGACATTGGATAACGGAGACTATCTCAGAAGAATTGTCGTCAATCTGTCTCATGATCTGACAGAGAAAAAACTGAATAAGATCATCAGCAAGCTGGAGGAAAAAGAATTTCGTGTAACCTTTATTGATGATGTAAGACAGGGAAAAGCAGCGGCTGGTAAGGCAGAGTAAAGCATTTTAGCAGCTTACAGGATTCACCTGTCATGAACGAATAGAAAAACCAAAAAAGATAGTTTTTGGAGAATTTTAGTCCAAATACTATCTTTTTATATGTTTTTATATAAAAAAATGGTTTAAAGCCTTCCAAGTTTGGGAATAAAATAATAAAATCTAAATATTAACAATTATGTAACATATTTATATATGATTCGGCAAATTTTTCTCTAGGAATGAATGAATACTTAGGTTTTATTAATGAGCTTCTAAATCCTAAGAGGAGGAAAAGACGTGATCCCACAATTCCAGAAAGATCAGCTGATTACGGAGATTGATAAAAAAAGAGAAGAAATGATTGCCGCAGCCGAATCAATGAGCTATACAAGCTGTGAAGTAGTCAGGTTCAGCCAGGAGCTGGACGAGCTCCTGAACCAGTTTCAGCAAATAGAATGGGCGGAGAATGAGAGTTCGACTTCCTTATCTAAATTCGTCAACCGGATGGCATCGTGGAGATTTTCAACAGAACAGAGACAGACTGCTGCAGAACATTAAACAAGACTGGCAATGTAAATAAGCCAGTCTTGCTTTTTTTGTATTTTTTGCTGTGGACTAAGCGTAAGGAAACATTAGAAAGCCTCTACAAGAAGCAGCATAAACACGATGCCGGTTATAAAGGCATAGGTAGCAGTACGTTCATTCCCATCCCCGTGGCTTTCCGGAATCAATTCCTTATAAATAATAAATAGCATGGCACCAGCTGCAAAAGTAAGGCCATATGGTACGAGCATACTTACATAAGAAGTTAGATAGAATCCAATTAAAGAGGTAACTATTTCAACAGCACCTGTTGCGGTCGCGATTAAAAATGCTTTCAGCCTGCTTATATTCTGGTTTATGAGGAATAGCGCAACTAAAAACCCTTCGGGGGCATTTTGGAACCCGATGGCAAATGCAATTAAATTGCCAGTATCGCTGGCATCTGCAGCGTAGCTTACTCCGACTGAAAGGCCCTCCGGTAAATTATGCAAGGTGATGGCCGCTACAATCAGCATCGCTTTTTCATCAAACTGAATGCCGCTCTTATTATGCTCCAGGTCAATATGGGGGATCTGCTTCTCTAGAATGGTAAGGGTGAGCACACCCAGAAACAAGCCCAGTATAACCGGGAGCATTCCTCCAATTCTCAAAGCTTCAGGGATTAGACTGAACATAGAGGCCGTCATCATAATCCCCGCGGAGAAAGCGAGCAGGATGTCTCTCCATTTATGAGTGAGCGTATTTTTCAAAAATAGAATCGGCACAGCACCCAATCCGGTGGACAAGGCTGATAAAATACTTCCAATGTAAACGTCGTTCATTCTGCACCTCTAATTTCATCATTTCATTAAAATATAACACAATCCTTCCTGTTATTATAATCCCTTCACTAGATTTCGACAATTCTGCCGTTTCCTAGCGACTCGTGTCACTATTCGTTGAATCATTCATGTCAAAATTCCTTTACGATGTTGGAAATTTCTGATAAGTTAAGAGTGATTTTATAGATAGCTGTCATTTGACTGCAAAAAACGCTGAATACTTTTGGGGGGAACGGGATGAACTATCGCAGATTGGGACGGTCAGGATTGAAGGTCTCGGAAATCAGTTTGGGAAGCTGGCTTACATTTGGGCAGACGATCGATGAAAAGTCTGCTGAACTGATTATACATAAGGCTTATGATATGGGAATCAATTTTTTTGATTGCGCTAATGTATATGCAAAAGGGATGGCTGAGACTGTGATGGGAAAAGCGCTTAAATCTTTTGAAAGAGAATCGTATGTCATTACTACGAAGGCTTTTTGGCCGGTTGGCGAAGGGCCGAATGACCGCGGACTTTCAAGAAAGCATATTATCGAACAGGTTCATTCCAGCTTGAAAAGGATGAATGTAGACTATGTAGATGTCTTTTATTGTCATAGATACGATACGGAAACGCCCCTTGAGGAGACGCTTCGGGCTATAGACGATTTAATCAGGCAGGGGAAAATCCTCTATGCGGGAGTAAGCGAATGGTCAGCTGCACAGCTTCAGGAAGCGGTGCATGTAGCGGACAGGTATTTACTCGAACGAATCGTGGTTAACCAGCCTCAATACAATATGCTGCACCGTGACATTGAAGATGAAATAATGCCCATCAGCGAAAAAAACGGCATATCGCAAGTAGTGTGGTCGCCGCTTGCACAGGGAGTTCTGACAGGAAAGTATATGGAAGGAAAAATTCCAAAGGGCAGCAGGGCATCGAATGAGGAAGTGAATACGTGGGTGAAAGAAATTTTGGATGACATCATGAACCGGAAAGTCACTCTTCTGTCTGAGCTGGCTTCCAGTCTCGAAATAACGATAGCCCAGCTGGCGCTATCCTGGACACTGCGGAATCCAAATGTAGCGAGCACGTTAGTCGGTGCTTCCACCCCGGAGCAAATTGAAGAGAATGCCAAGGCTTCTTCTGTGATTCTTCCATATGAAGTTTTGAATGAAATCGAAAGCATATTGGCAATCTGATATGGAAAAGGCAGTGGAAGAACAGTTTACTGATGAGGTCATTGAAACATCAGCCCGCTTTTTTGGTGTGGAGCTGTCCATTCTAAAGAAACTGGGGGAAGCAGAAAACTATGTGTTTGAGATCTGCTATGACGGGGCGCCTGCAATCCTGAGAATCACCCATTCAAGCCACCGGTCCCTTGAGCAGATAGAAGGGGAACTGGACTTTGTTGCTTTTCTATATAAGGAAGGAGTCCGTGTGTGCCGCCCCATATCTTCTAATGGAAAACGCATTTGTATTCATTCTTGTTCAGATGGATCGGCCTTCTACAGCTGCCTATTTGAAAAAGCACCTGGAGAAAGGGTTGTACCGGACGGACCGGAATGGAAGTCTGATTTATTTCATGAATGGGGGAAAACCATCAGCCTTTTGCACCTCGCCGCTGATCAGCTTAAGAAATCTTCCGCAGCACCGGCCAGACCTGAATGGGATGAAGAAGAGCTTTTGGATATCGAGCGCTTTAAGCAGAGACCAGGCAATGCCGTACTTCAGCAGAAGGAGAGGCTGCTGCAAATGCTGAGAAGCCTCCCTAGACATGATTTTGGACTTATTCACTCTGATCTTCATACGGGCAATTTTCATTGGCATGACCGTGCCTTGCACTTGTTTGATTTTGATGACAGCTCCTATCATTGGTTTGCAAGTGATTTGGCTATCCCTCTTTATTATTATGCGTGGGGACTCGAACGAAAAGGAGAAAACAGCTTTGAAGATAAGTGCAGCTGTTTTTTTCATGAGCTTATCAAAGGCTATGAGACTAAGCGGTGTTATTCCAGTGAAATGGCCACCAGCATCCCAATTTTTCTGAAATTAAGGGATTTTGTTCTTTATGTGTATTTTCACAAGAAGTACGATGAAGCAAAATGGGATAAAGCGATGAAGGAAGTGGTTGGAAACCTCCAGAGAAGAATTGAGAGTAACTTGCCGATCGTCAGCATTGGCGGGAGCTTTGACTAAGTGGAGAAGGTTGACTTTGGATGAATAGTTTACTATTATTTATTTAGAATTCAAGATTTTTTTACTTTAAGGATTGATATATATGAATGGATCAGAACAATCACTGAAGCTCTTTGTCGTATTATCCCGTGCTTATCGTGCAATAAACGACCGAATGAATAAGCACATTACTTCGTTTGGCTTAAATCCTACTGAATTCGGTGTGCTTGAACTGCTGTACCATAAGGGAGACCAGCCGCTGCAGCAAATTGGCGGGAAGATACTTCTGGCCAGCGGCAGTATAACGTATGTGGTAGATAAGCTTGAACAAAAAGGATTGCTTGCCCGTAAGGCATGTGAAAAAGACCGCCGGGTAACGTATGCTCATATTACGGATAATGGGAAAAAATTAATTGAAGAAATTTTTCCTTCTCATCAGGAAAAAATAGATGAGATAATAGGAATACTATCAGCAGATGAAAAAGATCAGGCGATTGAGATGCTGAAGAGAATCGGATTCCATGCTAAAGAAATAAAATAGAATAAGGCAATTCTGAAACTGAAAACGCAAGAACCGCTGTCTGAATGAGCGGCTCTTGCGTTTTCTTCTTTTTTTGCTCCGCTGGTTTTTTAATCATGTAATAAAATGATTTAAACCGGCTGCTGCTTTTGAACGAGAGGCAGTATTAAAATTTCAACCCGTCTGTTTTTCTGTCTTCCAAGTTTAGTCCCATTATCAGATATGGGCCGGAATTCTCCATACCCCTTTGCACTGAATAATTCCGGTGAAAGAGAGGGGTTTGTAAGAAGCAATTTCATGAATTCAACAGCTCTCATGACACTTAGTTCCCAGTTCGACTCAAACTGAGCGTTTTTAATGGGTATATTATCTGTATGTCCGCTTACAATGATGCTTCGCGGAGGCTCCATAACCAGCAGCTGAGAGATTTCCTTTGCAAGGTCTTCATCACGGTTTCGTACAAAAACACTGCCTGATTCAAACAAAATATCATTATTGATGGTAATAAGGAGCCCTTCGTCTGTAAGAGAGGTCTTCAGTTTGTCGTTAAGCCCTTTTCTATCAATATACTCCCTGATTTTCTTTTCTGCTTCCTTCAGCTTTTCAATCTCCTGCTCGCTTTCTTGCTTCTGCTCAGTTTTTGTCATATCCAGCTGCTCCATTTCTCCATCAGGTGTCGGGCTGGGGTACTCCAATACTCCGGTTCCTCCGACAAATGTACTGTTGAAAGCTCTGGCCATCATCTGAAATTTGTTTGCATCAATTGAGCTCATTGCGAAGAGAACGATGAACAGGGCAAGGAGAAGAGTCAAGAGATCCGCATAGGGAATGAGCCAGGATTCATCTACATGCTCCTCATGCTTTTCCTTTCTCTTCCTTCTAGCCATTCGGATTTTCTCCTTCCGTTATCAGCTTTGAGCGTTCTCCTGCAGGAAGGTACGTGGCAAGCTTCTGCTCGATTGCTTTTGGTGCCTGTCCTTCAAGGACGGAAAGGACTCCCTCAATCATCACTTCCCTGATTTTAACTTCCTGACGGGACTTGCGCTTTAGTTTATTGGCAAAAGGATGCCAAAGAACATAGCCTGAATAAATTCCGAGCAGGGTTGCAACAAAGGCCGCTCCGATTGCACTGCCCAGCTCTTCTGTGTTGTCCATATGGGAAAGAGCTGCAATTAATCCGACAACGGCTCCGAGAACACCAAGTGTAGGAGCATAGGTCCCAGCCTGTGTGAAAATGGCGGCTCCAGAGGAGTGCCTGTCTTCCATCGCTTCGATTTCTTCACTCATGACATCCCGGATAAAATCTGCATTTTGTCCGTCCACCGCCATACTCAAGCCGTTTTTTAAAAATGGATCCTCAACATCTGAAAGCTTTGCTTCCAGTGCAAGCAAGCCTTCCTTCCGGGCAACTTGAGCCCAATCAGAAAACATTGGAATGAGCTCCTGGATGGATGGAATCTTTCTTTCTTTGAATAAGACCCCGAATAATTTAGGGACGCGCTTAATTTCATCCATCGGAAAGGCTGTTACAACAGCGGCTATCGTTCCGACAATGATGATCAGGATGGCAGCGGGATTTAAAAGAACAGCCGGGCTTACGCCTTTCATAACCATTCCGACTCCAACTCCAACAACTCCTAAAACAAGACCTATCAGCGATGTTTTATCCATTCGTTCATTCACCAAACCTTTTATATCTTTATTTCGGCAAATTTACCGAAAAGGGTTAATTCCCTTTATCTACTTCCTATATCGGAACAATCGTGCCAATCTTAATAGGAAAAAGGAAGGGATTTGCGAATGAGTGAAGAATAATACAGAAGCAGGCTAATAGAAGGAAAGGCAGTGATGAGATGCGTTTTGAACAATACATATATAAAAGACCCGAATTGAATACAGTTAAGCACCATTTCCATAAAGCTCTTGACCAATTTAGGCGGGCAGAAAATGCTGCGGATCAGGACCGGGCAATGAAAGAAATGTATCGGATCCGGAACGAAGCCGATACAATGGTAAACCTTTGCTATATTCGGCACTCCATCGATACGAACGATGAATTTTATAAGGCTGAGCAGGATTTTATGGATGAACTTCAGCCGCACCTGCAAGCTTTAATATCCGACTTTTATAAAGAACTCATCTCATCAAAATTCCGCAAACAGCTTGAACAGAAATGGGGTCCCCAGCTTTTCAGTCTGGCTGAGATGCAGCTGAGAACGTTCAAAGAAGAAGTACTTGAAGATCTCCAGGAAGAAAACAAGCTGTCGAGTGCGTATACAAAGCTTGTCGCTTCAGCAAAAATAGAGTTTGAAGGCAAGGAATACACCCTTGTCCAGCTGCAGCCTCTTGCAGAATCCACTGATCGAAGCTTGCGAAAGCGGGCCAATGAAGCAAAATTCGAATTCTTTTCAGCCAGAAATGAACAGTTTGATGAAATTTTTGATAAGCTTGTTCAAGTAAGAACGCGCATCGCCGTAAAATTAGGGTTCCGTACTTTCACCGAGCTTGGATATGCAAGAATGAACCGGGTGGATTATAACGCTGATATGGTGAAAGAATTCCGTGATCAGGTTGTTACATACATTGTTCCAATCGCTTCCAGTCTGTATGAACGCCAGAGGAACAGGCTGGGACTTGCTGAATTGGCCTATTATGATGATGCAGCAGAGTACACAGCAGGCAACGCAGTTCCTAAAGGGGATCCAGAATGGATTGTTGAGAACGGCAAGAAAATGTACAAGGAGCTTTCTCCTGAAACAGATGAATTTTTCAGGTTTATGGCAGATAAAAACCTTTTAGACCTTCTTGCCAAAAAAGGAAAGGCGGGAGGGGGGTATTGTACATATATCGCTGACTACGAATCCCCTTACATTTTTGCCAACTTTAATGGGACCTCAGGAGATATCGACGTCTTGACCCATGAAGCCGGCCATGCCTTTCAAGTTTACATGAGCAGGGGCTTTGAAGTAGCGGAATACCAGTGGCCTACCTATGAAGCTTGTGAAATTCACTCGATGAGCATGGAATTTTTCACTTGGCCATGGATGGAGCTGTTTTTTAAAGAGGATGCCGAGAAGTACAAATTCTCTCATCTAAGCGGAGCGCTTACATTTATTCCCTACGGGGTTGCGGTTGATGAGTTTCAGCATTTTATCTATGAAAATCCGGACGCATCCCCTGCGGAACGAAATAAAGCCTGGAGGCACCTCGAGGAGAAATACTTGCCACACCGCAAGTATGAAGACAGTGATTACTTGGAGAATGGCGGGTTCTGGCAGAAACAGAGTCATATTTATAATTCTCCATTTTACTATATTGATTACACATTGGCTCAAATATGCGCGCTGCAATATTGGAAGCAGCTTCATGAAGATCGCGAAGCTGCCTGGGACAGCTATCTTAGCCTGTGCAAGCAGGGCGGAAGCAAGTCCTTCCTCAGTCTTGTTGAAGCGGCCGGCCTGAGATCCCCTTTTGATAAGGGAACCGTAAAATCAGTCGTGGGTGAGATTACAAACTGGCTTGATCAGGTGGATGACAAAATGCTGTAAGCTCTCTTTCAAGGCTTAAGCTTTCAAACGGAAAACAAGGGAATGCCATTTTGGCGTTCCCTTGTTTTTGATTTCTTTTGGTGATTCCAGACAGTCATTTTGCTGTTTTTATGCCCTGCCTAGGAGTCAGGCATCTTCCAATTCCATCAGCCTAACCAATCCTTTTGGATTAAAGAAACTTTCTCAAAGAAATCCCCGGTTCATGACGAACCGGGGATATTAGTTATTCTGATTTGCTGACGCTGATGGTTTCATCTTTGATATCTGCCATCACATGATTCAATTCACTGTGTTCGATGAGAAGATCTGTAATTTGGTCTTCGAGCTGTTCCTGTATGACGCGGCGAAGCGGACGGGCACCAAACGCAGGATGATACCCGAGTTCAGCCAGCTTGTCTTTTGCTTCAGATGTAACTGTCAACTTAAGATTTTTTTCGTTTAGTGTTTCCTGAAGTTCTTCCAGCATCAGTTCAACGATGGAAAGCATATGCTTCCTTTCGAGAGCCTGAAATTCAATGATGCCGTCAAAACGGTTAAGGAATTCGGGTTTAAAGAAGGAACCCAATGAATCGAGAAGTGTGCTTTCTTTAATTGCAGAAGTCGCTTCTGTATCAAACCCGACCGTAATCCTTTTTTCAGATGAGCCGGCATTGCTTGTCATAATAATGACTGTATCCTTAAAATTGACTGTGCGTCCATGGCTGTCTGTAAGGCGTCCATCCTCCAGAATTTGAAGGAACATATGCTGAACATCTGGATGAGCCTTCTCAATTTCATCCAGAAGGATGATGCTGTACGGATTCCTGCGGACTTTTTCTGTCAGCTGACCTCCGTCGTCATGCCCTACATAACCTGGCGGCGATCCAATAATTTTTGATACTGCATGTTTTTCCATATATTCGCTCATATCCAAACGGATCATTGAATCTTTCGTGCCGAAGAGTTCTTCAGCAAGCGTTTTTGTCAGTTCGGTTTTACCGACTCCGGTTGGTCCTGCAAACAGGAAGGAACCAATCGGGCGGTTTTTCCGTTTTAATCCTGCCCGGCTTCTGCGGACGGCTTTTGCTACTTTACTTACCGCTTCCTCCTGGCCGATGACTTTATTCGCCAGATGCTGTTCCAGGTGTTTCATTTTCGTTTGCTCGTCTTCTTGAATTTTACCAACGGGTATGCCCGTTTTTTGCTCGATAATTGTCTGTATTTCATTTAAACCTACTATCATTTTTTCCTGATCCTCTTGTTTCTCAAGCTGTTTCTCGAGCAGAATTTCATCGTGGCGAAGCTTGGCTGCCAGTTCATAATTTTCTTCGGCAGCTGCTTTTTCCTTTTCAGAAGCCAGTTTGCTTAATTGTTCGTGGATATCTGCTTCCTCAACTCGATCCGCCTTTAAATTAGCTTTTGAACCGGCTTCATCCAGCAAGTCAATTGCTTTATCCGGAAGGAAGCGGTCCTGAATGTAGCGGTGGGACAGCGTTACACAAGCGCGAATCGCTTCTTCACTGAATGTGACTCCATGATAATCTTCATATTTGGATTGAATGCCTTTTAAAATTTCTACAGATTTGTCAAGGGATGGTTCATGAACCATTACTGGCTGGAACCTGCGCTCAAGAGCAGCGTCCTTTTCAATCTGGCGGTACTCTTTTAACGTCGTTGCGCCGATCAGCTGCATTTCACCGCGTGCCAATGCAGGCTTCAGTATATTTCCTGCGTCCATGGACCCCTCAGCAGATCCGGCTCCGACGACAAGATGAATTTCGTCTATAAACAGGATGACGTTCTTCCTGGATTGCAGTTCGGCAATCAGCTTTTTCATCCGGTCTTCAAATTGGCCGCGCATGCTTGTATTTGCCACGAGTGATGCTATATCAAGCAGGTATACTTCTTTTTTCGTTAATTTAGAAGGGACTTTTCCTTCAGAAATTTTAAGTGCCAGCCCCTCAGCGACAGCTGTTTTCCCAACTCCCGGTTCTCCGATCAGAACAGGGTTGTTTTTATTTCTCCGGTTAAGAATCTCTATAACGCGGCTGACTTCTTCTTCACGCCCGATTACTGGATCAATTAGACCGGCTTTTGCTGCATTCGTCAAATTCCGGCCCATTTGGTCAAGAAGACCTCCGCCGTTTCGGGCTGAATGAGTTTTTGTTTTATCTGCCGCTCCCTGTTCTTGCCCGCTGCCCATATTTTTGAACAGCTGGTCAAATGGGAAGGAAGAGAATCCTGAATTACCTCCGCTGAACCCGGTAGGAATCTGGTTTTGGTATTGAGAAAAGCATGTATCACAAAGGTGCATTTGTTTAAGTGACCCGTTAACTTGAACATTTAATTGAACGGTTGCCTGATGCTGCTTGCAGTTTTGACATTGCATGAAAAAACAACCTCCTGATATTAGTTTAGAAATGGACTTTGACCATCTTTGACTTTTATTATAGTTTGACCTTTTTTGACTTTCAAGTATTTTGCTTAGATTATTTCTTTATAGGATTTTGTACAGACATTACTGCATCATTTCCTTCTTTTCAAGAAACTTGTCTCATACCTTTATAGAAGAGAAGAGGGGGGACGAACCTGTATGCGGAATAAACAGTTCTTAATTGTGCAAATTGCGTTTGTCTATGTTGGAACAGTAGTAGGAGCAGGATTTGCAACAGGAAAAGAAATTGTAGAGTTCTTTTCACGTTTTGGGGCAGCGGGCACAATGGGAATCCTTCTTGCAGGGGGGCTGTTTGTCCACCTCGGCACAAAGCTGATGATTATTGCAGCAAGAGTGAGAGCACCCTCCTTTAAAGAGATGAATGAATATCTAATGGGAAAAAAAGCCGGAAAGGCTGTTAACAGCATTATGCTGCTGCTGCTTTTCGGCGTGACTTCTGTGATGGTTTCCGGAGCAGGTGCCATTTTTGAAGAACGGTTCGGACTTTCTTCCTCCGCTGGTGTACTGGCCAGTATTCTGATTACGTTACTGGTTATGTCGAGGGGGCTGCACGGAGTCGTTGGTGTAAATATGCTTGTGGTGCCTATGCTGATTCTTTTGAGCGCTGCGATCATGGGCAGCTCCATTAAAGACGGTGGCCTGCCTGTTCTCTATTCTGCTGTAAATTGGCACGACTTCAGCTGGATTCTCTCTGCTGTTTGTTATGCCGCCTATAACCTTGCTCTGGCCCAGGCAGTACTCGTGCCTCTTGCTTATGAAGTCAAGGATGAGGACGTGCTTAAACACGGAGGGATGCTTGGGGGAATGATTCTCATGTTTATCATGCTCGGAAGCCATTTGGCGCTAATTCATATACCCGGCGCAATCAAGTTTGAAATTCCGATGGCTGAGGTAATGAATAGCGTCTTCTCGGCAGCGTATTATTTATATGTGCTTGTCATATTCGGGGAAGTCCTGACCTCGATCATCGGGAATCTGTATGGCATGGAACGCCGTCTTTCTAAGCTGATAAGGCTTCCGAGAATGTCCGTGATCGCCATTATTTTAGCATTATGCTTTTTCCTGAGCTTTATTGGATACGGAAAATTGATTTCTTCCATTTATCCGGTGCTGGGATATATCAGTCTGTTGTACCTGGCTGCTCTGCTTTTTAAAAAGAAGCCAATCAAATGAATCCTGTGTTAAAATTGAAGCTGTCTGGAAAAAGGAGTGACCATTCATGAATCGAATCGCTGTGATTTCAGATGTTCATGGAAACATGCCGGCACTAGAGGCGGTCTTAGAGGATGTTCATCAAAGAAAGCTGGATAGAATATTGTGCCTTGGGGACTTGGTCGGCAAAGGGCCGCAATCCCACGATGCTATTGCAAAAATTAAACTTCATTGTGAAATAACAGTGAAGGGAAACTGGGATGATTTTATTACGAAGGAAACAGAATTTGAAACACTTAAATGGCACCAGCAGCAGCTCACTGATGAGGATATGAATTATTTAACAGCGCTGCCTTTCTCAGCAGAACTGATGATGAGCGGAAAATTAATCCGGCTTTTTCACGCCTCACCGTTCAGCGTGTACACAAGAATCCAGCCATGGGATTCATTGGAGCGCCGTCTTAGCATGTTTGAGAGTACCGAAATGACTGGAACAGAGACAAAGACTCCGGATATCGCAGCCTATGGGGATGTCCATCAGGCTTTTATCCATCAGTATAAAGATAAGATGCTGTTTAATTGCGGAAGTGTGGGCAATCCGCTTGATATGCCGCAGGCATCCTATGCCATTATGGAAGGGATAGAAGGGGACGAAGAAACGGCTCCTTTTTCAATACAGCTCGTCAGGGTACCATATGACATTGAACGTTCAATACGCATAGCAAGAGAAATGGAAATGCCGGATTTAGAACCATACATTCAGGAACTCACAACGGCTAAGTACAGAGGACTCAGCTAAAACTAAGGGTGATAGAGAAGATGAATATATTATGGGATTTTGATGGGACGCTTTTTAACACATATCCAGCTTTTACCGAAACGATGTATAAGCTCCTGAAGCCTGAAGTTAAAAAGGAGCGCATTTTTGAACAGCTGAAAATATCTTTTTCGCATGCTGCTGATTTTTTCGGACTTTCAGAACAGGAAATTGCTCAATTTAAGCAGGCTGAAAAAGCGTTATCACCTGGCTTAAAGCCGCCATTTCCTTATGTGGAAGAGGTGCTGCGGTTTGCATCCAGGAATGTGATTATGACCCATAAGCCAAGGAATGAGGTTGCTGCGATTTTAAGCCATTATGGGTGGGAGCACTATTTTTCTGAAATTGTAGCAGGGGATGATGGATTCCCCCGTAAACCCCACCCTGCTTCTTACGAGTATCTGCATAAAAGGCATCGAATAGATCTTGCCATTGGGGACCGGGAGCTGGATATTTTGCCTGCGAAAATGCTTGGAATCAAAACTTGTCTTTTTCAGAACGATTCTGAGGGAGCAGACTTTTATCTGATTGATTACCGGCAGTTTTCTGAAAAAGTTGTTCCTGCTTTTAAATAAGCAGAAGAAATCAGCCCATCTGCTGCAGGTGCAAGAGTAGACGATCCTTCCGCCGCCTGGCTAACAGGATCTTTAGACAGATCAACTAACCCGCGGATTGCGGGTTTTCTTAACGGGATGTAAAGCAGGTCAGAAGTAAAATAACATGGAGGGATGAAAAACCTTCCAAAACACTGAAAAATTGCGTGAAACCTATATAAACAAGTCATTTTCAAGGATAATCGTCATATTTATAAGGAAATTGAGAAATTGTTATGTTTGACTCTATACTTTTCTATCGTATATGATTCTAGTAACTATCTACAGATTGGAGTGATAAGATGGGGCAGTGAACAAGGCCGTTAAATTAAGATCAGCACATACTCAGCAAGCTGCTTCATCCTTATTGGCTGCAGTCGTTGGGCCGGTGAAATGACATTAAGCTTTTCAGCTGAAGCACCGATAAGATCTTCAGCCAAAGAGTATTCATTGCGTTGAAGAAACGCAGGAACTCACATGGAGAAAGATCAGGTGTGGAATAGTATTTGAAAACCGCATTAAATAAACCTTGGAACGGTATTTTATCAGCTGGTTAGCCCAGCACCTTTAATACATGCGGATTTCCCCATTTATAAAAGGAATTTTTATTCATTAACCCAGGAGGTGACTTCCTTTTCCGTATTGAACGGAACAAGGAACATATTTGGACATAGTAAATTTATTGCTCATTGCAATATTGATTGGATTAACCGCGTTTTTCGTGGCGTCTGAATTCGCTATTGTAAAAGTAAGAAGCTCTCGTATTGACCAGCTCGTTGCGGAAGGCAACAAAAATGCCGCAGCAGCAAAACGGGTGATTACGAATCTTGACGGGTATCTTTCCGCCTGTCAGCTTGGTATAACCGTGACAGCACTGGGTATTGGGTGGCTTGGAGAACCAACGTTTGAGCATATGCTTAAACCGCTTTTTGAACAAACAGGAATGCCAGCTGCGCTGACCCCTGTTTTCTCCATAGCATTCGCATTTGCGATCATGACATTTCTCCACGTGGTTATTGGAGAGCTGGCTCCGAAAACGCTCGCGATTCAAAAAGCAGAAAAAATCACCCTTTTGCTTGCCCGTCCTCTGACATGGTTCAACACCATTATGTACCCGTTTATTTGGTCTTTGAACGGATCAGCAAGATTCATTACAGGGCTGTTCGGTCTTAAACCTGCGTCTGAGCATGAATTGGCGCATAGTGAAGAAGAGCTGCGCATTATCCTTTCAGACAGCTACAAAAGCGGTGAGATTAATCAATCTGAATTTAAATATGTCAATAAAATCTTCGAATTCGATAATCGGATTGCTAAAGAAATTATGGTGCCGAGAACAGAAATCGTCTCCCTTTCCATCGATTCACTAATGGAAGAGAACATTGAAATGATGCAAAATGAAAAATATACAAGGTATCCGGTTACAGACGGTGATAAAGATCATATTATTGGAATGGTGAACATAAAAGAAGTGTTCACTAATCTAATTCAGAACCAAGGCAGGGAATCTTTTTCTCTCCAGCAATACGTGCGGCCAATCATACAGGTAATCGAATCCATTCCTATCCAGGACCTGCTTGTAAAAATGCAAAAAGAACGGATTCATATGGCTATATTAATTGATGAATATGGCGGGACTGCAGGATTGGTAACCGTGGAAGATATTCTGGAGGAAATTGTTGGCGAAATCCGTGATGAGTTTGATATGGATGAGGTTCCAAACATCCAGAAAATCAACGAAAACCGCTATATCCTTGACGGAAAAGTTCTTGTCAGCGAGGTCAACGACCTGTTTGGTCTGGACATCGATGATAAAGATGTGGATACAATTGGCGGTTGGGTACTCACTGAGAAGTTTGATATTCAAAAGGGTGACATCGTCCAGCTCGACTCCCTTTCATTCAAGGTACGGGACATGGAGAATCACCATATTAAATACCTCGAACTAACAAGGAAAGTTCAAGAGAGTCCCGGAACAGTTTTGGAACAGGTGGATCAAAGCGTGGCCAGCACCTCTTGAAAGGATCGCTAATGTGGCGGTCATAATAAAAACCCGGGGAAACTCAATGTGAGTTCCCGGGTTTTTTTCTGCTTATTTTCCAGCTCAGGATCCATTTTCATGTCCGGCACGGTCGGGTGGGAGCCTTTTCAGCCGCCTTCAAAAGCTGGAGCAGGAGAAGGATGCCAGTCACCTGCAGCGGAATTTAAGAGTTGGGTTCAGTAAAACTTAAATGAAGAGAATAAATTCGCTCTTCTGTTTTAAACTAAAGGCAGTACAACCAGGAAAGGATGATTACGCTGACTCAATCAAAAAGCCAGAAAGAAAGGCAATGGGAAAACCGCAAGCAGAATCAGCATCCGCATGGGAAGGTTAAATCCTTTGAAGAACTGGCAGATAAAGAGCGAAAAGAATCAAACGATTCCTAGCAAAAACCTGCTGCCGCAACCGGCAGTTTTTTTTATTTTGGAAACTTTCGGCTTGATTCAGGCAAGAACGATTCTCATGAATCAAACTGTCCGATGTACTAACTTATCAGGAAAGAGTGAAAGAGGAATAGGATCGTATCGTTACGTACAAAATAAGGTGGAACTTTTAGAAAAGGGGAGACGCCCGATGCCGGCAGATTCATATCATAGACGGAGACTCATCGCCACCGTTAACCCCTATATGACGAACCTTTTTCATTTAAGGAATCCTTTTATCATTGCTTGGTGGTCTGCATCATTCCCTGGATTTGGGCATGTTCTTTTAGGGAAATACATCACAGGTATACTGCTAATGGTGTGGGAAATTTTTGCCAATAATATGGCCCATCTGAATGAAGGCATTTTCTACAGCATGACAGGCCGCACTGAGAAGGCGGTAAATGTTATGAATGAAGAATGGCTTTGGCTGTATGCAGTATTTTACGTATTTATTATATGGGACAGCTACAGGCAAACAATTGAGTTCAACAAGTATTACATACTATCTATCAGAGAGGGTTCTCCTCTTAACATAACGAACATATCTGCAATGGAGATCAGCATACTCGAGAAAAAAAAGCCTTTTCTTGCCCTTTTCTGGTCCCTTATGGCCCCCGGACTCGGTCATTTTTACCTGAATCGTCTTCCAGCCATCGTATTTGGTGTTTTTTTATGGATGATTACCGCGTATTTTGCCGGATTTTATAAGTGCTTGTTTTATTCTTTTACAGGTGATTTCGAACTCATCCAGCAAACTGCAGAGCCGCAGTGGTTTTTATTTCTGCCGTCTATATATGTGTTTCTTGCTTATGACAGCTACGTGAATGCTGTCGAACATAATAAATTATTTGATCGTGAGCTTGAGAAGCATGTAAAAAGCAGGTATCAGCATAGCTATTTTAAAATGCCGCTGTAAAGAAGGATGTGGTGAAGCTGAATTATTTATTCTCGACTTTCACATACTCTACTTCGATTGAATTACTGGTTACCGAGCTTGAAAAATCCGGTGTGGCCAGTGAACAAATCCTGGCAGTCCCTTTAGAGCGGTATGATGACAATCAGTCCGTTTTTGATACGGATTTTTCAGATGATGGAAAGAGTCTTTTAGATTTAGCCGGAGTTTTTGGGGCTATTTTTATGCTGCTCGGGGTGATTTATGGTCTGGTTTTTTATTGGGGACCGGTGATCTGGGGACTGATGGGGCTTGTATTTGGACTCGCGTTCGGATTTTCCATTGAATTTTTCTATAAAAAAAAAGGAGCGAGTAAGAGAATGGGGAAAGCAGAGAAGGAATTTGTCATCATCATTCATATCGAGGACTTTTTAGCAGAGCAGGCCGTAAACATTATGAACAGCCATGGAGCAAAAGGGATTGGCCGGATAGAAAGATGACCGTGCAGAGAATTCCTGTACGGTCTGATCCTTCATCATATACCTGAAAAACTATTTTCCTGTAAACACGCTTCGGCCAATCTTTGAAACTTCAGGTCGAGAAATTTTTTATCGTAGCTAACCCGCTCGATCTCTCTTAATCCCTCAAGAATGTAACAGGAATATTCCCATATTACAGCCTTTATTTCTTTTCCGTTGGAATCAGCGACAATTGTCAGGGCATTGATGACAGCGCTCATGACTGCCGTATCTTCCTTGCCGTAGTGCCGGATTAAGTAAAAGCTTTTATAAAGTAAGTCTTCAAATGACGGCTTATGGAAAATCACCCGGAGAGAGGACTCCTCATCCATATAGAACGGACGCGGAACGTAGTTTTTACCAAGTCTTGATAATACCCTGGCAATGTGTTCAATGGCATTTGCGGTTGTATAAGGGTCGTTAAAGGCAGGAGAAATGGCCCTAATTGCAATTTCAGAGAGCTTTTGAATGCCAAATCCTACATCCTTGATGGGTTCCTGTTCAGGGATGATAATGATTTTACTGATCAAGTGGTCCTTCATCTCATCTTGTAAATGTCCGGATTTCCAGACTTTCAGAAGCGGGGTGCCCTCATCGACATAGCTGCCGGGTTTTTTCGTAATTTCAATCACTAAATCCCCTTTTTTTGCAAGGCGAATCAGCTCTTTTAATTCCGCATGCTGGATATAGCCGGCTTTTCTGCTTTTTAGGGAAATTCCATTTTCCGCTTTAAGGGAGTCTGATTCTTCACACTCTGCGGATGCCTTCAGCTTTTGATCTTCCTCATAATTTTCTTTCCAGGCCGCCATGGTTTTATTCGTAATCTGGAGAATCAGGTTACTCACTTTTATAGAGGTAACGGAGTGATGAATAAAGAAGACGAACGCTCCCAGACAAGCAAATGCCACAAGGATCGACAAGCTTGGAACAATGAATAAGTCTCCTCCGTTATCTCTGACTAAAAGCAGCAGGATAATGGTGTAAACAAATCCTCCTGTAAACATGCCTAGAACCCGCTGGGAACTCCGGTCGGAGGTGAAGTTCTGAAGGGCCCTGGGTGAAAATTGCGCTGCATAAGTGGTCAGTACCACTAGGATGGATGAAAATGTGATTGTTGTCATGGTTAACAGAGAAGTAGCGATAGAGCTTAATATGGTTTGTGCCAGCTGCATATCCGATAAAAAAAGATCCGGTATGTAATCATAAAGACCTGTATGCTGAGCGGCGTAACGGTCAAGTTCCATACTGCCATAAGCGAGAACAAGGGCAATTAATCCATATAGCAGCGGGATAAACCAAAAGCTTGCCCTAACTTGCAAAAATCGGTTCATTTCCATCTTCATTCCTCCGGTTATTGGCAGATTGGCTATTATGATGTATAGTAGCTTTACAGCTAAATACAAGTCCGTTTTTCTTGAACGGGAGAGGTTCTAGTACAACCCTCTATAAAAAACTAAGGACAGCAATATCTTGAGGCGTTCCTTGGATATTGTTTTTTGTTTTTTTATAGATGATCCGCTAAGGCACCTCATTAAATGGGGTGCCTTTATTAATTCACCAATCATGTAAGGCGTAAACCTGGCTGCAGCTGGAAGCTCTAAAATGAAACTGGAGGAGAACCATTATGAGAAATGAGAAAGCACTTGTCGTCTTCAGCGGGGGCCAGGACAGCACAACCTGTCTATTCTGGGCATTGAGAACGTTTAAGGAAGTAGAGGCAGTCACGTTTAATTACAACCAGCGCCATAGGCTAGAGATCGAAATAGCAGAAAATATTGCGAAGGAACAGAAAGTCCCTCATCATTTGCTGGATATGTCGCTCTTGAATCAGCTTGCCCCAAATGCGTTAACGAGAAACGGAATAGCGATCGAACAAGCGGAGGGAGAACTTCCTTCAACATTTGTCCCCGGCAGAAACCTGCTCTTCCTGTCTTTTGCCTCTGTGCTTGCATCCCAGATTGGAGCAAGGCATGTCGTAACCGGCGTTTGTGAAACCGACTTCAGCGGCTACCCGGATTGCCGGGATCAATTTATAAAATCCTGCAACGTTACCGTCAATCTTGCTATGGATGAATCCTTCGTGTTCCATACGCCTCTCATGTGGCTGAATAAAGAGGAAACGTGGGCGCTGGCGGATGAGTTGAACGTGCTCGAATATATACGGAACCGGACTTTGACGTGCTATAACGGAATCCCGGCAGATGGATGCGGGGATTGTCCGGCCTGCAGACTGAGAAGGAATGGATTGGATTGCTATTTAACCAATAAGGAGGCTGCACAATGATTCAGCAGATTTATCCGCAAGTGAACCATGATTATCAGTATGAACTGAACAAAGATATGCAGGTTTCTGCAGCTCATTTTATCCCGCATAAAAGTGCCGGTCCTTGCCGCAATATACATGGCCATACTTACTATATCAATGTAACGATTGCCGGGGATACATTGGATGATTCCGGATTTTTAGTAAACTTTAAAACACTTAAAAATCTGGTTCATGGCCAGTTCGACCATACGTTGTTAAACGAACATCCCCTTTTCAGCTCTGACGATCCCAAAGATTTTCCAACAACGGAAGTAGTAGCCGGAAAAATTTACGGGATGATCCAGGCGGAGCTTGACAAGATGCCCGGCAAGCCCGTTTGTCTGCAAGTATTTGTAAGAGAAACACCGACCAGCTATGTGCTGTACAGACCGAAGAAGGTGAAGCAGAATGGCTGAGACCATTCCGGTACTGGAGATTTTCGGACCGACCATACAGGGGGAAGGAATGGTCATCGGGCAGAAAACGATGTTTATCCGAACGGCAGGCTGCGATTATTCGTGTTCATGGTGTGATTCTGCTTTTACGTGGGACGGAACGGCAGCAGAGGAAATTGTCCAGATGGATGCCGCTCAAGTGTGGGCTGAGCTTTACCGCATCGGAGGAAATCGATTTTCCCATGTAACCGTGTCAGGCGGCAATCCCGCCTTGCTGAAAAACCTCCGCTCTGTTATTTCACTTCTGAAAGAGAAAGGCAAAAAAATTGCACTTGAAACGCAGGGAAGCAGGTACCAGGAATGGTTTACAGAAATTGATGACCTGACCCTCTCACCTAAACCGCCGAGTTCTGGAATGAAAACGGATTTTTCTGTATTGCGGAGCCTAATGGACCGGCTGCAAGCAGCCGGCAGGATTCAAACAGCAAGTTTAAAGATTGTCATTTTTAATGAAGAAGATTTGGCTTATGCAAAGAGGATTCACCAGGAATTCCCTTCCATCCCTTTTTATCTTCAAGTGGGGAATGATGATCCGGGGCTAACAAATAACGAAGTCCTGATTCAAAACTTAATGAGCCGCTATGAATGGCTGATTGACTTAGTAATAGAAGATGAGGAACTAAATTCAGTCCGCGTTCTGCCGCAGCTTCACACGCTGCTTTGGGGAAACAAGCGCGGAGTTTAAGGAGATAAGAAAATGAGCGGAAGAAGAGATGAAGAATTAACCGGAGTAACCTTGCTTGGCAGTGAAGGCACAAAATACTTGTTTGAATATACACCTGAAATACTGGAATCCTTTGAAAATAAGCACCAGGGCCGGGATTACTTTGTTAAATTCAATTGCCCTGAGTTTACGTCCCTTTGTCCGAAAACCGGCCAGCCAGATTTTGCTGCCATTTATATAAGCTATATTCCAGACCGGTTAATGGTCGAAAGCAAATCGCTGAAGCTCTATTTGTTCAGTTTCCGCAATCACGGAGACTTTCATGAAGATTGCATGAACATCATCATGAACGATTTAATTCAGCTAATGGACCCCAGATATATTGAAGTGTGGGGGAAATTCACCCCAAGAGGAGGGATTTCCATCGATCCATACACAAACTATGGTAAGCCCGGCACGAAGTATGAAAGAATGGCTGAGCATCGGCTGATGAATCATGATTTGTATCCGGAGAAAATTGATAACAGATAAAAGGCAGGCAGCTTCCATTTGGAAGCTGTTTTTTCGTTCGGCTAAGCCGGTGAAAATCTGAATGGTTTGAAAGGGTCTTAAAAGCAAATCTCTTTTAAACTTGGCTGTTGATTGCAGCTAGCAGGCGTTCGCTTATCCAAGGGCTGGGCGGTGAGCCGCCTCCTGGCTTCGCGACTGCGGGGTCTCACCTGTCCCGCTGCTCTTAGCTCGGAGTCTCACGTCTTCCGCTCCAATCAACAGGTGGGAAAAATCAACACCATGCTTTAACAAAGCCAATAGCAAAAGGAAAAATTCTTCATAAATTGGTATATGGAAAAGCTTAAACGTAAGAAAAGTAAAAAATATCAGTAAGGGAGATGGGGGTATGACCCTGATTGGGATGCTTCATCACAGGGCGGATCCTGAAAAAGTAAAAAGGAGCTATGCGTACGCCTCTGCAGCAAAATCAGAAGGGGCAGAGTTCTTTTATTTTACCGCTGGGAAAGTGGATATAAACCGAGAAACCATTCTGGGGAAAAAGTATGAAGATGGAAAATGGATTGATAAGGAATTTCCGTTTCCGGATGTTATTTTTAATGCAAGTTATCCTGCTACTGAAAATGGCGAAAAAATCATTGACCATTTGTATGAAAGAATCCCATTTACGAGTCATTCAATCGGAAATAAGCTGACAGTATATGAAAAAATCAAGAACGGAAAGCAATTCGAGCAATATTTAATTCCAAGTGCTGAATTATCAAATCTGGAATTATTATTTGAGATGGTCCATTCATACTCGAAAGTCATTATTAAACCATTATCCGGAAATCAGGGAGGAGGTATCCTTTTCATAGAAGAAGCTGAAGCAGGTACGTTCAAGATAAATGACAAGGGGAAAATATATAGCCTGGATCAGGAAAGGCTTGTTCAATCCATTAAAGACCTAGATGAAGTTTTCTTAATCCAGCCATTTATAACATGTAAAACAAAAGCGGGTAATGTATTTGATTTTCGTTTGCATGTACAAAAAGCTGGTAAAGGTGAATGGGTAATTACGTCCATTTTCCCACGGATAGGCCCGTCAGGAAGCATAGCCTCCAACCTGGGCGGGGGGGGATACACGTGTTATTTAGAAGATTTTTTAAGAAATGAGTTTGATCATTCCTGGTTTGATGTCAAAAGAACTCTGGAGTACTTTGCGATTCGTTTCGCCAGCCATTTTGACACGTTATATGATCAGTCCCTGGATGAGCTGGGAATTGATGTGGGCATAGACGAAAATCAGAAATTATGGATCTTTGAAGTGAATTGGAGACCGGGTATACCTGTGATTTACCGGGGAGAACTTGATGTTGCTAAAAACACGATCCTCTATGCCAAGTATTTGGCGGCGCAAAACAGCAAAGCTTGATGGGGCATCAGAAGGTGCTTCGTCAGAGCGGTTGATGGACCAGGCAATCCCCTATTTTAGTTGTATGAAGAACCAAAACCACCATTCATCTATATACTACAGTAGACAAACTATGCATAGAAAATTACAGTTTGGTGGGATCATTAAGACAATGGAAACAATCGTGTTTATTGGAACAAATAAATCCGGATCCAGCAGAGAAGCAATGAAGGCCTCAGAGCGATTAGGTTTTTTTACGGTGCTGATTACAAATAAAAAGCAATTTCTTGAACAGAGAGAGGAATTTACGGAAGTCCATCAAATGGTGTTTTCGAATATCATCAAAGAAGAGTTAGCGGAAAACATGATTGAACTGCAGAAACAAGGAAAAAAGATCAGGTTAATTGTCAGCTTTGTAGATCCATACGTTCATATTGCAGCAGCTTTAAATGAACGGTTTACGGATAGTACCGTTTCATCTAAGCAATTTCTGGACATGGAGGATAAAATACGAACAAGGAATATGTTAAAACATCTCCCGCAATCCCCTTATTTCTCTGTGTATAACCCTGAAGAATCAGTAAGCGGGTTTATAAAAAAAATAAACACCCGCTTCCCGCTCATTGTAAAATCCCCTGTGTCAGCCGGCTCTAAAGATGTCCTGTATATAAAAAGCAAATTTGAGCTGCAAATGGCTATTTTAGGGCTGAGTAAAAAGTATCAAAATACTCCTATTTTAGTAGAAGAATATTTAATAGGTCCTCAATATTTAATTGAAGTGATTGTTCATAATGGAAAGATAAACATCGCAGCTGTTATCAAGCAGGAGATCACATTTGACCAGCGGTTTATTGTAACGGGCTACAGTTTGTGCACAGAAATGGATAGCCGTCTGCATGAAAGCATTCGGGACTCAGTCGATTTAATAGTTGGTGCTTTTAAAATGGAAAATGGAGCCTGCCATGTCGAGATGAAACTCGTGAATGGCAATTGGAAGCTAATAGAAATTAACCCCAGGATTTCGGGTGGAGCAATGAACCGGATGATAGAAGCGGGATATGGAATTAATTTGGTGGAAGAAACGTTAAAACTTTACTTGGGGGGAACTCCTGAGCTAACGAGAAAGCATAATAAGTTCGTATACGTCCACTACATCACAATCGATAAAAGTGGAAGGCTGCAGAATGTTACTGGCACTGGCAGGGCTTTAAAGCACCCGGGGGTGGCAGAGGTATTCATCAAGCCCCGCAAAGGGAAGATGCTGCGCCCTCCATTATCCATGGGAGACCGGTATGGGTATGTAATGGCAGAAGCGGATAGCTATGCATCAGCGAGAAAGGCAGCATTAGAAGCTGCAAAGGAAATCTCATTTAATCTTGAGTCGGATCATGTATAGAGATACCTATAAAACCATTAAAAGCGGGTGGAAAAAATGCTGAATAAAGTGAAATTTAATGAAATGATGCTTTCAAATCAAAAAGAAAGGATAGAAGAGCTTAAATGCATGAGCTGGAAGGCTAAACAGCTGAAAGGATTACATGGCGTCATGGACTTGCTGAAGCAGCCAAATTGGCAGCAGGAATTAGGGGACATATTAACGATTTTAAGTTTAAATAAAATCGTAAAAGGCACTGCCTATTTAAAAATCAACTGTCACTATGACGAGTGTAAGGATTAACGGCCAGCCAGACTTATACTTCTTACAAACATGAGGTTTAGCAATGCTATAAACTCAAATCAAGGATTCGCCAGTAAGATAATCTGTTTTTTTGAAGGAAATTAGACAGGACATTTAGAAACAAGCAGGATTTCTCATTACATTTGTGGAATACCCATGTAAAACTTATGGGAAGTGAGAGAAATGAATCAATACAAAATCCGCTATCATTTCAGCAATGACTTCTATGTGACTAGAGAAGTTGAGACAAAGCTTGATAAATCAGCCGTGCTTAAAGAGTTTTGTCAAGATGAAAGAATCAGTTTTGAAGATAAGCGCGGAGATTTGCTGAGCTTTTTAATGAGCGATGTAAAACTGGTTACGGTAGAAGACAAAAACGCAAACAGCTTCAGGATGAAAACTGCAGGTTTCTAAGAAAAGAAGTACCAAGGCAGGTGCTTCTTTTCTTTGAATTCTGTATGATTAATCAGAGATTTTTCCCATAAGAACTAAATCGTAAAACAATCCCTTTGAATATTGAGCCTTTTTCATGACTCCCTCTTTCTCAAATCCCGCTTTTTCAAGCAGACGTAACGAAGGCGTATTTTCAGGCCTTACAACAGCACCGATTCTGTTCAGTCCAAGTTCGCTGAAGCCAAAATCAGCTGCTGAAGTCAATGCCTCGAAGGTCAGACCGGATCTCCAATAATCAGGATGGATCTCGTATCCTATTTCTGCTCTTTTGTGATAACAATTCCAATTGTGAAACCCGATGGTCCCGCAAAGCTTCCCATCAAACTGTATTCCCCAGCGGATTGAGGTTCGGTTCCGCCATCCTTCCTTAAAACGTAAAGCAAGGAGCTTAGCTTCTCCGGCATCTTTTAAAGGTTCCATTCCATAATATTGGAGCACATCGCCACTTGTAAATATAGCTAAAAGACCTTCTGTGTCTGCTTCGGTTATTTCTCTTAAAGCCAATCTTTTCGTAAGCAGATTAGGAAATGTCATAAAAGCCTCCCCATTATGTATTCATCCACCCATTCACCGTTCACTAGCAAAGAATGCCTGATTGTTCCCTCTATTAAAAAGCCATTCTTTTCATAAAGAGCAATTGCGGGCTTATTATGTGTCATAACTGACAGCTCTGCACGATGAAATTGCTTTTGTATACACCAGCGAAGTGCCTGATCCATCAATTCTCCTCCAAGGCCCATATTTTGGTACTCAGGCAAAACGCCGATCACCAGTGAAATTTTGTGGCGGTTCCTTTTCAATTGCCCTGCAATGGCAGTGACATGCCCCTGGAAAATGCCCCTCTTTTCACTAACCCAAATTTTAGAACCCTGGGAAAAAAAAGCTTCCAGCTTATCAAAATAAAGTTCTTCATTGTTTGAACGCTCTTCGGGTTCAAACAGCATTGTGTCAGTTTGAGAATCCAGCTTAATAAGCAGGTTTAAATGTCGTGAAGCAAAGCGGTTTAATCAACTGGAGCCACCCCTTTCTTTTGCTGCTATTCTTACTCCTGTCAGACTGTGAAAAAAGATAGAAATAAAGGGAAAATAAGGATTTTTTCTGTAACATCTGCTCTGTTTTTATTCAGCTGCCGCTATAAAAAACTTATTTTTTCGAAGCCTTTAGGTGTTCATCTTAACTAAAGGAGGAGCCAAACGTCATGATTAAAAAGACCGGTGCTGTACTGGGAGCATTTCTCTTTGCTTCTGCAATTTATGTACCTCTTAAAGGAGAAGCTGCATTGGGAGATGAAATGCTTCACAGAGGTATGTCAAATGAGGATGTAAAGGAGCTTCAAACCCATCTGCTTGCAAAGAATGTCTATCCATATTTCGATAATACAGGAAACTACGGGTCCATTACAGAAGAATCTGTAAGACTATTCCAAAAAAGGACGGGTCTTAATAGGGATGGTATAGCAGGTCCGCGAACCATCGCCAAGTTAAAAGTGATAAGGGCAGGCAATATTGGAAAGCCGGTTGCAGAATTGCAGCATCAATTAAAGAATTGGGGAACTTACACCGGCACTGTGGACGGAATTTATGGAAGCGGTACAAAAAATGCAGTAATAAAATTCCAAATTTCCAGAGGCCTCACTGCCGATGGAATAGCCGGTCCCGCAACATTAGCCGCTCTCGAAGAAAAAGATCAACCTGTATCCGGAACCGTAAAAGAATTAACCGTACATAGCACAGCGTATACAGCCAGCTGCAAAGGCTGTTCAGGGATAACAAAAATGGGAATTGATTTAAACAGATTCAAGGGGGCAAAGGTCATTGCCGTGGATCCTAATGTGATCCCCCTCGGCTCTAGGGTTGAGGTGGAAGGATATGGTGAAGCAATTGCCGGAGATACAGGTGGGGCGATTAATGGAAATGAAATCGATGTATTCTTTGAAGATCTTGGACAAGCGATGAACTGGGGTAATAAGCAAGTCAAAGTAAAAGTGTATCAATAGGAAAAGGGACGGCCGATGCCGTCCCCTTTTAAGAGATATGACGAGATAAAAGAAACAGTTTGATCAGGATTCCTTAAGAATCTTATAATTTTTATGGTTCACCACGGTGCGCCTTTCCAGTTCAAGGTCAAGAAAATTATCCATATAAGTCAGGTCGACAATAACCGAATTTTCGTTCACCTTTTCAACAATCCCGCGCAGCCCGTTTTTAAATTCTATAAGATTTCCTACTTTAGCAATCTTCATTTCCTCTCTCCTTCAATCGTACTAACTACCCCCATTAGAAAACATTCTGCACTATTTTGGCAATAAAGTAAAGACTATTTTGATAGCGCTGTATTCAGGCAGGAGCCGTTAAACAGAGAGCCATAATCTTATTGTGATATCATGACTTTGTGGATTCACAGCGTTCCCCATGCATATTAAAGATGATTATTTGAATAACGAAGGCTGAAAGGAGAAAGAAAATTGGAACAAACGGGTTTAGTTTTAGAGGGCGGCGGAATGAGAGGCGTCTACACAGCCGGAGTACTGGAATATTTTATGGAGCAGGATCTTTATTTTCCTTACATTATAGGAGTTTCAGCAGGCGCCTGCATGGCGGCTTCCTACATATCAAGGCAAATGGATAGAAACCGGACCGTTAACATTGATTATGCCGGGGACCCCAAATATTTATCACTGCAAAATTATCTCAAGAGCCGTCAGCTTTTCGGAATGGACTATATTTTTGATGAAATACCGAACCGGCTCGTTCCGTTTGATTTTGAGGCATTTACAAAAAATACAGAACAATTAATCATTGGTGCGACGGATTGTACAACAGGAAAAGCGGTGTATTTTACTAAGCCTGAAACAATGGGAGATTTGCTTACCATTATCAGGGCTTCAAGCTCTCTTCCATTTATAGCGCCAATGGTCTCATTTCAGGGTAAAGAGCTGATGGATGGGGGGATTGTTGATTCCATTCCCATTAAAAAAGCAGAGAGGGACGGCATCCTTCGAAACGTCGTAGTGCTGACCAGGAATGAAGGGTATGTGAAGGCTCCGCCAAAGGGCCAATGGATGGTGAGACAGTCCCTCAGGAAGCATCCCAAACTGGCCGCGGCTGTTTTGGGCCGTTATAGGATGTATAATGAGACACTCGCGTACATTGAAGCTCAGGAGAAAGAAGGAAAAGTTTTTGTAATCAGGCCGAGTGCTAAGCTGGAAGTGGGAAGAATTGAACGGAACCCTGTTAAGCTTGATGCTCTGTACAAGCAGGGTATTGAAGATGCGAAAAGGACTCTTTCAAGTCTCAGACGCTGGCTTGTAAACAGCGGACAGCCTTTTCTTCGGGAGTAAAGTGTTCATCTGTTTACTTTATTTCAGTGCAGGGAAGAGTAAAAGCAGAGGAGTGATAACAATGAAAGTACTAATTGCAGGAGCAAACGGAAGCACAGGAAGATATGTGATTGAAAAAGCGGCTGAAAAGGGATTTGAACCCATTGCCATGATTCGCGATCCCGAACAGGCTGAAGGCTTGGAAAAGAAGGGTGCTAAAACGGTAGTGGCGGACCTTGAAGGAGATGTATCGGAAGCGGTCAGCCAGGCAGACGCCGTCATTTTTGCGGCCGGTTCTGGATCCGGAACAGGAGACGACAAAACCATTGCCATTGATCAGGACGGAGCAATCAAGCTGATTGATGCGGCCAAGAAGCATAACATTAAAAAGTTTGTTATGCTCAGCTCAATTGGAACAGATACACCGGAAGAAGGACCGGATGAGATGCAGGTTTATTTAAGATCGAAAGCTATCGCGGATGAATATTTAAGAAATGCGGAAATTTCCTACTCAATCGTCCGTCCGGGCGCACTTTCAGATGAAAAAGGCACCGGTAAGATTGCAGCCGGGAAACAAGTAAACCATGAAGGTTCCATTCCGCGGGAGGATGTGGCAGAAGTACTGGTGTCATGTCTTGAAGAGGATTCGTCTCATAATCAGACATTTGAAATTATCAGCGGTGATACGGATATTTCAAAAGCGATAAGCTCAATCATGTAAATAGGGTTTGATTCATATTTGCAAGCCCTGTAAACTAATATCAAAACATTAGGGGGCTGCAAAATGGATCCGCAAACCATTCATGATTCGCTCGATCAGCTTAAAAGTGGTGCATTGGCTGAATATCCGGTGCCAAAAGACCTCTTTCTGCAAGTTCGTGAAATCCTTGTCAGCAGAGAGGACTTCAAGCATTTCCGGGGAATAGCCAAACACAATGGCTATACAGTCTATACGTACTTGGAGGCCGCGAGAAGCTAGAATTAGAAAAACGCCTAAGTTCAGGCGTTTTTCTAATTTTTACTATTTATTGAATTTTTTTATGCTTACTAAACTTAATAAGGTTTACCCAGATTCTTAATCTTGACTCTGAGCTTTTGGACGGCTGCTCTTCTCCAGCTTTTCACTGCCGCAGGAGTTACCCGTTCTTTACAGGCAATTTCGGCAATTGAGAGTCCCTGAAACGCATAGCCGATAACCCATTTTTTTTGATTAGGCGTTAGTGAACTTATGAGATCCGCCCAGTCATATCCTTCTTCCTTTTCGCCTTCATGGGAAATGCCCTCGGACAAACTCATATCTTTTAGCTCTTCCCTCTGCAGAAAACGGTTTTGACGGGTCATCTCATTCATTAATCTCCCCTTAATGAAGAGGTAAAAATAAGCGTCCATCGGACCTTTTGAAGGATTATATTGCTCAGAAGCCTCCCATAATGCAATACAGGCAGTCTGAAAATATTCTTCGTAATTCCTGTAAATGGATAATCGCTTTAATAAATGCAGAATCATTGGCTTATAGGCTTTTAGCAATTCTGAGTACGTCAATGAACAGTTCCTTTAAAGGATGCACCCTTTATTTATTCCGCCGGTAAGCCTATAGTAAAATGCTTTTTCTTTTCTGAAAAATTGGTTTTTCCTTCAGATAAAACGTCATTCAGCATCAAAATTAAGGATTTCTCTTATCATTTTGCGTTTTTAATGAAACATTCCAATTGCCAATGGCTTATTATCATCGATTTTAGATGGTAAGCATTACTAATGATTTTTTATAGAAAAGCTGTTAGGCTGGAGCATGTAAATTTTTTTGATTGCCTTGGAGGTTGGAATGTGAGAAAAAATATAAAAAGAGGACTCAACATTGCTATTGCCTTATGGATTGCTTTTATCTTTTGCGCAGCACCTTCTTCTGCTGCTGAAAAGCATAAGGTCGAAAAGGGAGAAACATTGGAAATGATCAGCTTAGCCTTTATTGTTTCTATAGATGATATAAAAAAATGGAACCACTTAGAGAGAACGGCAGCAGTTGAGGGAGATACACTGCGGATACCAGAGAAAAGGTCTCAGCGGAAAGCGTTGGAAAAAGCGCCGGGAATTTCCGTTTCTGAAGATGAAAAAAAATTGCTTGCACGGCTCGTTCATGCAGAAGCTAAAGGAGAGCCTTATGAAGGCAAGGTTGCTGTTGCCTCTGTAGTATTAAATCGGGTAGAGCATGACGAGTTCCCTGATTCCGTTAAAAAAGTCATTTACGAGAAAAATGCTTTTTCACCTGTAGGAAATGGAAGCATTCAAAACAAACCTGACCAGGAATCCAAAAAAGCGGCCAATGAGGCTCTTAAAAGGAAATCTGTTCACTATCTCTATTTTTTCAACTCAGAAACTGCTGAAAGCGAATGGATTAAAACAAGAAAAATAAAGGAAACAATTGGCAATCACAGCTTTGCTATGTAAATAGGTGAACCCCCTTCCAAGCTCCAAGGAAGGGGGTTTTTTGGTAATTAAACCTGCTCTGCAGGAAAACGGAAAACGGCGGGTCATGCACCTGCCGTTTGCTAAGCGCTTTAAAGAATTTTCAGGAAGAACCCTTAAGTATACTTTTATCCCTTTTCCGCAAAATAAAGGTAATGATAACAGACCGGGGTTGAGGCTTTTGGATGGGATGAAAAATTTAGACGGCACGTTAAAAGCTTCAATGACGGAGCTGATGGGCGTGCTCAGGAGCTCGTCAGATTTTATTCAATATGAAAATCACGGAGCCGCTATTAAATATTGGGTTTCCTATTACCGCACTTTGATTGATACGAAGATGCTTCATGAAAGCGTTCTGGTTGTTCTTAACAGGGAGAAATGGTCTTCCCTCGAGCAATTAAAAGGGATGGTGCCAATTGAAGATGTCATCTTAACTTCAGATACGGATGTCATAAAGGAAAAGCTTCTGCAGGGATTTATAATGGTTGCCCTGACTGAGTACAGTGCTTCATGCCTTCTCATTCGAGTATTTATGGAAAAAGCAAGACAAGTGAGCCTTCCTGAAGTGGAATTTAGTGTAGTTGGCCCAAAGGAAGCCTTTGTTGAATCCTTGGAGTCGAATATACATTTAATCCGGAAGCGGCTGCCATCCGATCAGCTCAGAATTAAAGAAATCCAAATAGGAAAGCTTACACGGACGAAGACGGCTGTCCTATACCTTGAAAACATTGCAGATGAGGAGAATGTAAAGACCGTCTGGCAGAGACTTAATGAGATTGACATCGACCATATAAGCGACAGCTCTTTTTTAACTCAGCTAATATCTGATAATCATCATTCTCCCTTTCCGCAGCTTCTGGATTCTGAGCGTCCGGATCGGGCTGTTTCCATTCTGTCAGAGGGCAAAATAGTGATTGTTGTGGATGGCTCTCCACAGGTGCTGATTGGCCCAAGCACATTAGTGGAGTTTTTTTCAGCATTCGATGATTATTTCTTCAATTATATCGTTGCTTCATTTTTCCGGATTGTAAGGCTGGCATCCGTTGCATTCTCTGTTTTAGTCACACCAGTTTATGTGGCAGCGCTTAATTTTCATTATGAACTGATCCCAAGAGACCTTTTAAACACATTGATCAGCTCAAGAGAGGAAATACCCCTTCCTCCTATATTAGAGGCTGTATTTTTGGAACTCACGATAGAACTGCTGAGAGAGGCTGGGGCAAGGCTTCCTACAAAGGTTGGGCAGACCATTGGGATTGTGGGGGGAATTGTCATTGGAACGGCGTCTGTTGAAGCGGGGTTAACAAGCAATGTCCTGCTGATCATAGTCTCACTTGCTGCGCTCGCATCGTTTACAACGCCTGTCTATAAAATGAGCAATACAATCCGCCTTCTCCGATTTCCTTTTTTACTGTTTGCGGAATTTTATGGACTGCTCGGCATTGTATTTTGTTTCTGTTTTATGGCAGCCCATCTTTTAAAGCTCACTTCTCTTGGAAGGCCGTTTCTCGGACCGATTTATCCGCCTCGGTCTGCGGATTTGAAGGATGCGCTGATCCGGCTGCCTTTTCCATTAATGTCGATGAGGCCGATTCAGCTGCGTACAAAACAGCCGGTTCGATTTAATAAAAAGAAAGCGAAAGAAAATAAAGATATCGATGAATAGAAGGGGTGAACAAGGATGACGAAGATAGCCGAAAAATATCAGGTTTCTCATTTTCTTGTTTTTTACCTCATTCATTCCCTGCAATTTGGAGTTGGAGTATTAGGTTTTCAAAGAATTATTGCAAATGAAGCAGGACAGGATGCCTGGATCCCAGTTATCCTGTCGGGCTTGTTTTCCCATTTGATGGTATGGATGATTTACAAAATTCTTCAAGGAAACGATGGAAATATCCATGATATTCATCATCGGCTGTTTGGAAAGTGGCTTGGAAAAGGATTGAACCTGCTGATTTCCATTTATTTTACGCTGCTCGCCATTGAAGTGCTGAGGACGTTTGTAGAAATTATTCAAGTGTGGATGTTCCCGGATTTAAATATCTGGATATTCAGCATCCTGTTTTTAATCCTTGTTTACTATATTGTTACAGGCGGATTTCGCGTTGTTACAGGGATTTGCTTTTTTGGAGTCATTCTGCCGGGCTATTTGATTTTTACGTTCTTCTTCCCGCTGGAATTTGCCGATTGGCAGAACCTTTTCCCGGTCTTTGATCATTCGTTCGGAGAGATCCTGTCCGGAACGCAGAGTATGTCGCTGACGGTTCTTGGGTTTGAAGCCCTCCTCGTCTACTATCCCTTTATTAAACATCCGGAAAAATCAAAAAAATGGGCACACGGTGCCATCTTTTTTACGACCTCCCTCTATTTACTCATTATGATTGTCACCCTTGTTTTTTTTAGTCCAGAGCAGCTGCAAAAGAATATTTGGGCTACCCTTAGTATTTGGAAAATTGTTGAAATCCCCTTTGTGGAACGTTTCGAATACATTGGAATTGCCAATTGGAATCTTGTCATCCTTCCAAATATCTGCCTGACGTTATGGTGTGCAAGCAGAGGAATAAAGCAAACCTTGAATCTTCCTCAAAAGAAAACGCTGTTAATGGTTCTCGGCCTGACTTTCATTTCGGTGATCCTCTTGACGACCAGGGAGCAAATTGACAAGTTTAACAGCTTCATGGGAGACGTCGGGCTGTATTTCTATTTGTACATTCCATTCATTTTAATTCTTCAGATCATAATTAAAAAGATGAAAAAGGAAGGGGGTTCCGGGTGATGAAAACCACCGTTTTTTTCCTCATAATGATACTGCTCTCTTTTCTCCAGACGGGCTGTATACAAAAGGAAATCATTGATGATGTAAACATCATTCTGGCATCCGGATACGATCTGGAGGAGGACGGAGCATTAATGGGAACTGTAATTGTTCCTGTTTATCAAAAACAGCAGCCTGTCCAAAGTGAAGTACTGGAGGAAAAAGCCGTGTTAACGAGAGATTTGCTGACAGACCTTCAGCGCAAATCATCAGATCCGCTTGTGTACGGCAAACTTCAAGTAGCTGTTTTTGGTGAAAAATTGGCTGCGGAAGGATTTGAGGATCTTCTGGATGCCCTTCAGAGGGATGCAAGTGTTGGGTCAAGAGTATACTTGGCAATTGGGAGGAAAACAGCTTCAGAGATTTTGAAGGGCCAGTATGGGATCAGAGGGACCGCAGTATATTTGCACAATTTAATCAAACACAATATCGAAGGCCGGGATCTTCCAAGAGAGAATCTCCATTTGTTCTTATATAATCTTTATGACGAGGGAAAGGATCCCTACTTGCCAATTCTCCAGCTTTCCGGTAAAGATGAGCTGGAGATTGCAGGAGTCGCATTATTCAGTGAAGAACGGATGGTTGGGGAAGTTCAGAAAGATAAGATGATGTTTTTTAAACTGCTGACAGATCAATACATGGAAGGAACTTACACATTCAGTCTTAAAAGCGGAGATACGGTTTCAGTCAAAAGCATCACATCCAAAAAAGATGTGAAAATGGAATCTAAGGAGAAGGTGAAATTTACGATTGAGCTTGAAGGGCACATCCGTGAATTTACCGGTAAAAAAATAACTCCGAAGACCATTCAAGAAGTTCAGGAGGAATTCAAAAAAGCTGTGGAAAAAGAATGCCTGGCTCTCGTTGATCAGTTTAAATCCCTGAATACTGATCCTACTGGAATAGGGGATACAGCTTCTCATACGTTCAGGTCCTTTAAAATGGATGAATGGAAAAAATCGTATCAGGATTTGAAGGTTGAAATCGAAGCGAATATTATCATTACTGAGTCGGGAGTTATCGAATAAACCTTTGATAAAGAAAATATTTTGTCCCAGCCTCTCATATGATGAAAAAGCGGAATGAAGATGGGAGTGCTGCGGATGAGTTCATTTGCAAAAGGAGCCTTGCTGCTGGCGCTGGCAGCTTTTTTTGGAGAATGCCTGGAATTTCTCCTGAATATGATATTGGCGAAAGAGCTTGGAGAACATGGAATGGGAATGTATATGCAGCTGCTGCCCGTTATATTTTTTGTAGTGGTGATTTCCAGTCTTGAGTTGCCTGTTTCCATATCCAAATTTGTGGCAGAGCAAAAAAAAGAATATCACTACAGCATGCTCAGGCATGCGTTAAGGTTTGTTTATAAGCTAACAGGCTTGATCTTAATTGTTGTGCTTGTTATCTTGCCATTTCTGCCGATCTTTTCAGCGTATCACCCGCTTGTCCGTTACCTGCTGTTTCTGCTTGTCCCCATCGTATCCTTCTCTTCTATTGCGAGAGGCTATTTTATGGGTGTGCAGCAAATGGATAAAATCGCCATATCAAATTTTTTAAGAAAAGCTGTGCAGCTCATCGTTCTTTACTTGCTTTTCCAAGGCTTGAGCTTTAATGAAAGCTCCGCATTATTTATTGCTCTGGCCGTATTAATAGGAAGTGAAGCCGTTGTTTTCTTCTATTTATTTGCTCAATACTTGCTTCAGTACCGAATGATGAAGCAGGTGACCCATCATGATATGGATGGTCGCGATGTTCACAAAGCATTAATGTCAGTTTCGGTCCCTACTACAGCCTTAAGAATTTTCAATGCCATAACCAATGCGATACAGCCTTTTTTAATTAAAGGTGCCTTGGTTGTGTCAGGAGCAGGGGGGGTGATGGCTACTGAACAGTATGGATTGCTTGCAGGGGTAGCGATGAGCATCGGTTTTTTTCCTGCTTTTTTATCCCATTCCATAATGGTGGCTCTCCTTCCGAATGTTTCAGAAGCTTATGCTAAGCAGGATGGAGAGCAGTTGCGCAGTTTACTGCAGCAATCGATGTGGGTCACTTTTCTGTATGGGATCCCTGCCGTTTATCTTATGTACTGGTTTGCAGAGCCGCTAACCCATCTTTTTTTTCAATCGCCGGAAGCTTCTCTATATTTAAAGCTCCTGTGGCCATACTTTCTGTTTCATTTTTTCATTCATCCGCTCCAGGCATATCTGATTGGGCTGGGGCTAGTAAAAGATGCTTTTTATCATTCAGTCTGGTCTCACATCGTCTCTTTCCTCATGATGTATATACTAGGGTCCATGAGCCAATTTCAAATGACAGGTGTCATTTTAGGAATGAATATGGGGATTATCCTTCTGTTTCTGCTTCATTACGTTACAATTTGCAGGGAAATTGGCTTGTCCCTTTTCTTACTTTCAAGCAGCCGTTTCACCTGAGCATGCAAATTGAATAGCCTGAAGCATAGAAGGTATAATGACGATACGAATGATTGCAGGGAGGATTACCTTGATTATGCTGGCAGCAGCTATTTTTATTCTCGTTTTATACAGTGCATTTGAATGGTATCAAAGATACATTCCTGTTCGGAATATTCCATGCTTGCCGTTAGACAGAATGGACGGACAGCTTATCGTGGATGTGCGGGATTACAACAACAGGAACGATATAGTCCAGGAGCAAACATTAAATATTCCTATTCCGTATTTGCAGAAAGCCTTTGTTGATATTCAGGGCAGTGAAATATACCTGATTGCAGCGACAAAGCTGGAACGCAATATGAGTATCCGCTTTTTAAAGCGGAAAGGGATAGCGGTAAAGGGCTACACACTTACTGATGAGAGCGGCTGCGGCAAAGGACGGCAGTGAATGAATGCCATTTAGAAAATATAGAACGGCTTCCGGGAGGGAGCCGTTTTAATTTGGATCAATTTCTTATTAAATAAGCGTCCCATATACAGCGGGCGGCCATGATCTAGGAGTTATCAAGGCACTGGGGAAGCAGGGCAGGGGGCAAATTATGATTTATAAATCAGTTCGTTTTGTTTTCCAGTCCCATTGCACCCGCTGCATTTACTGTTAAATGGAAGAAAGGTAATGCGTTTCAGCTTTCCGGAGCCGTTGCAGGATTTGCATATGACAAGTAAGGCCAAGATATCCCACCTCCTATAACTAAACATTTCCAAAGGGCTGAAAACTATGCAATGGAGAAAGTAGATTAAAAATTCAGTCTATTTATGTATTATATGATCCCATCATTCTTTTTGCCCGCAGCAAAGGTATTAATAAGCATCAAACAGATAAATTGGGCTGGGTACTTTCCTTTTTCAGTTATTGATCTGCGTTCGAACTGGATAATAATTCAATAAAGTTTAAGTACTAAACAAGTCCGTCTGGAGAAAGAGAAGATTCAAGGAAATGAACGTTACTAGTTGGACACAATGAAAAACCGGCCGCATTCATAACCGGTTTTTCATTTCGCTTTTAATTATAATAATTATTAAATATAAATTATAATAATTATAATATATATATTTTGATTCATCTGCTATAATGGTTCATATAATGCTTAAAACAAGTAAATTTACAGAAGTGAAGATGATTTGCATTCTCAATTAGAGGTGATTAAATTGGACTTTGTTACTTATACTTCTTCTAAATGGAAGGAACACAGTGAATTAATTGCTGCCATCGTTTCAGGCCTTTTCATTGTTGCCGGCTGGTCTTTGCAGCAGAGTTCCGAGCAAGCTTCTGCTGCATTATTTATTATGGCTTTTGCCATCGGGGGATTTGCGAAAGCTAAAGAGGGGATAGAGGAAACGATTGCGGAGCGGACCCTGAATGTAGAGCTCCTGATGATCTTTGCCGCTGTTGGCTCGGCGTTAATCGGCCATTGGATGGAAGGGGCAATCTTGATTTTTATATTCTCGCTAAGCGGTGCTCTTGAGACGTATACGATGAATAAAAGCCATAGAGAAATTTCGGCTCTGATGAAGCTGCAGCCCGAGGAAGCGGTGCTTATTGAAAACGGTGGAGAAAGGATCATCCCTGTCAGTGAACTGATAAAAGGTGACCTGATTCTTGTGAAACCCGGGGAACGAATACCGGCAGACGGTTTTTTGTATAATGGGCGAACGACTGTTGACCAATCGGCCTTGACGGGAGAATCCATTCCTGCCGAAAAGAAGGAAACGGAAGAGATGTTCGCCGGAACTGTCAATCTAACAGGATCTGTTACCATTCAGGTATCAAAGAAAAATGAACAGACATTGTTTTCAAAGATTATTCAGATGGTGCAGTCCGCTCAATCCGAGAAATCTCCATCCCAACTGTTTATCGAGAAATTTGAAAATGTCTACGTTAAAGCCGTCTTGGCTGGTACCGGGATTATGATGATTGCCCCCCATTATCTTTTTGGATGGTCATGGGACGAAACATTTTACCGTGCGATGGTTCTTATGGTGGTAGCCTCTCCCTGCGCATTGGTGGCTTCCATTATGCCGGCTACCCTGGCAGCTATTTCCAATGGGGCAAAAAGCGGCTTGTTATTCAAAGGGGGTGTCCATCTTGAAAGGCTGGCCAGAACATCGGTGATTGCGTTTGATAAAACCGGAACACTGACGAAGGGCAATCCTGCTGTAACCGATTTGGTTTTGCGCGAGGATGTTCAGCAGCCTGAATTTTTAAGCGCTGTGCTGTCCATTGAAAGCAGGTCTAATCACCCGCTCGCTAAAGCAATTTCAAAGTACGCGATGCAATTTGATGACGCAGCACCGTCCCCTGTGAACGTGGTGGAACAGTCAGGGATGGGGGTTTTTGCCGAATGGAACGGACAGACCTATTATATTGGAAAAGAAGATTTTGCAGGAGGAACAGAAGCTGAAAGGTTTGCCGGAGGAGCCGCGGACCGATTTTCCGCAGAAGGGAAAACAGCTGTATTCGTTCGTGACGAAAAAGGTGTTGCAGGTGTTTTTGCGTTAAAGGATACGTTGCGCAATGAAACAAAAAGCGCCATCCGCTCCTTTAGGGAAAAAGGGATTGTAACCGTTATGCTGACCGGGGATAGTGAGCATACTGCAAAGGCAATATCAATGGATGCGGGTTTAGACTCTTACCGTGCAACGTGTATGCCAGAGGATAAGGTCAATGAAATTAAAAAGCTTAAATCCAATGGAATAACAATTATGATCGGTGATGGAATAAATGATGCACCGGCACTTGCGGCAGCGGATATCGGCGTTGCAATGGGAGAGGGCTCAGATGCAGCTCTGGAAACAGCGGATATCGTTTTAATGAAGAATAACTTGGAGAAGCTGTCGGAAGCCATTATTTTATCCAGAAAAATGAACCGGATCATTAAACAAAACATCATCTTCTCAATGACTGTGATCGCTCTATTGATCTGTTCGAATTTTCTGCAATTTTTAAGTCTTCCTTTAGGGGTGATCGGCCACGAGGGCAGTACCATTCTTGTGATAGCAAATGGCTTAAGGCTATTGAGAAGCAGCTGATGAGGGTGCTGATTTCTTCTGGAAAGGAGATTGAAAGCCGCTGGTCTATGTTTAAGCATGCTCAGCGGCAGGGCCGGGCGGCTGCCCATCTCCTGCGCCCTCTTCCATGCACATTCCGGCTTACGATCAGAGGGCTGTATTAAGTCACGCTCCTGGCTCCGTTTCAGGCCTTCGCACCACAATGATATAAGCAGATACAATACTAATAAAACCGGCGATCCAGCCTATTAGAGAGCTATAATAATAAAAATCAATAAGCGCCATGCCGATAAACGGACAGGCAAGTCCGAAAAGGGTTAAAAGGACAACGCTTCTTTTTTTTATAAATTCAGCCATATACACATCTCCTTACGTATACGAACAACGTTATTATACAGAAAAATAAGGAGAAAGAAAAACTAAACCTTACACAAAATCGCTGTACCAGTATGGCAGGAGATCTGACGCAAACGGGGTATGTTCAGGAATAGGTCCTTCCCTTCCACTCATAGCCTTTATTCCGGAGAGACGTGTACATTGACACAAGCATTAGGACAATAAAGGCTGCCCCGGAAAAAGGCATGGAAAATGAAAGAAGGAGAGACTGATTTGAACATTTGTCGATGTACATTTTTTGCACAACAATAATCAGATAAGGAAAAAACATAAACAGGGAGAAAGATTGTCCGGCAAAAAAATGAACGATCCCATAAATGAACAATGCTCCGGGCAGTACATAGAAACAAGCGTAAAAGAGGCATAAAGCAAGCGTGACAGGCAATGAGCGGCCGAAACCAGGAAAGATGTTTTTTTTGAACCCGTTCCATGCTTCTTTGCTGGAAGTATACATATAGCAAGTGACAAAATCTGTTACATTTGCGAGCAGAACTTTTTTGCCCGTATCCTTCATCCGTTTTGCAAGGTGCACATCATCAACAATTGAGGCTTTAATGGACTCATGTCCTCCAGCTTCCAAGTAATCCTCTCTTCTAAAAAGCATAAAGGCTCCATGTGCAGCCGTAGCGGGAGGAAAGACCGTGTAATTTGCGAGAAAGAGAGGCAAATGGAAATAGACGAGAAAATGCTGCATGGGCACAAGCCATTTTTCCATTAAATACTTGACAGGAAACCTTGGGAATCCAGTAAGCAGGGCCCCTCCTTTTTCCTGCAGCATGGCAACGGCATTGTCCACTGCCTCAGGGTGAAGACGGACATCCGCGTCCATGAAAAGAAGAAATTCCTGCCGGGCATTTAAGCTAAGGGTATGACATGCGTGAACTTTACCCGCCCAGCCCTCAGGCAGTTTTTTGCCTGATAACAAGGTGAATCGGACATCCTTGCCGATATGATGCTCAAGCAGGGAGCGGGTTGCATCCTCGGACTGATCATCCAGCAGGTAAAAGCTTAAGTCGGGATAGACAAGTTTTTTCAGCATATGTACGAGTTCTTCAGCATTTCTCTCCTCGTTTCTTAAAGGAATCATAATAGAAACCGAGGGAATTTCCTTTAATGCTGCAGGTTTCAGTTTTGGCATAAAAAAGGAGTTCAGAATGGTGAAAAGAAGAAAAATCAGCAAAATACCGCTGTAAATGACGAGCATTCGTTCACACTCCTTTTAGATAAGTAAACAGTTTTAGTTTAAAGCGCTGGCATGCAGCATCAAGCATCAATAGATCTAAACGATAAAGTGCAGCCGTCAAAAAAAAGAGGGCGTGTCTCGGAGGACAAGCCCTTTTTCCATTATAAGCTTAATAAAGCTGATCAGCCAGTTTGGTTTGGTCAGCCTATTTCTTTTTTTGTAGCTTTAGCGAGATCATCTTCCAGTATTAAATCAGCAGTCAGCTGTCCGGAGAGGGTGACCATAGGAACTCCGCCTCCCGGATGGGTAGAGCCGCCAGTAAAGTAGAGGTTGTTAAGCAGGCTGCTTCTGCTCGGTATTTTAAATCCGCCATTTTTCTTACGGTCCGTAGCCACTCCGTATATAGATCCTCCATTGGAGCCGTAAAGCTCTTGAATATCATCAGGGGTAAACTGATATTCCCATTCAATGTGGTTTCTTAAATCCGTAACACCCATGCGCTCTAATTTATCGAGAACCTTTTCCCTGTACTGCTCTTTCACTCCGGCCCAGGTCTCTCCCTCTTTTAGCGGAGGAACATGCGTCAGCACGAATAGATTGTCCTTGCCCGCCGGAGCCTGGGAGGAATCTGATTTAGAGGAAATGCCTATATAGACAGTCGGATCATCGGCAGGTATTCCTTCATTAAAGATTTGATCAAATTCTTTTTTCGGATCTTCCGAGAAAAAGAAATTATGATGAGCAAGGTGCTTGTATTCCTTATCTGTTCCGAGAAGCAGAACAAGTCCGGAAACCGTAGGTGCATATTTTTCCAGCTCTGCTGCTGCTTTTTTGCTTCCGTTATGCTCCTCCATGATGGAGTTGTATGCCGGGATTGCCTCAAGGTTGGAAACGACCAGATCGGCTTCAATCATTTCTCCCGTCTCCAGTTCAACACCGGTCGCGGTATCGCCTTCTGTCACTACCCTTTTGACTTTGCTGTTCAATTTGACGTTGACATTCAGTTCGCGCAGCACTTTGGACATGGCTTCTGCAATCTTGTACATCCCGCCCTCTACATAGTGAATGCCAATTCCAAGCTGAACATAAACGAGCTGTGAAAGGACTGCAGGTGCCTGGTATGGAGAGGAGCCGATATACATGATCATAAAGTTAAACAGCTGCTGAAGATGCTTGCTTTTAAAATGCTTTCTTGTCACCTGATCCATCGATTTGATTGGATCCATAGCCAGCAGTTCCTTCATGGTATGCATATTTCGAAGATCGCTGATTCCGGAAAGGCTCCGCTTATAAAAACTTTTCATGCTGTATTCATACATTTTTGTACAATAGGCCATATACTGAAAGAACTCATGCTGATCCTCTGGATTATGTTCTTTAATCTGCCCCATCATTTCATGCAAATCACTGGTAATGTCAATGGACGTGCCGTCTTCAAAAAATGTCCGCCACTGAGGCTCAATGCGTTTGATCTTTATGTAGTCATGGATATTCCTGTTGGCACTGCGAAACAGCTGCTCCAGAACCCATGGCATCGTCAGGATGGATGGGCCGGTATCAAATTTAAATCCATTTCCTTCTCTTATGTTCAGCTTTCCTCCAAGGCGTTCCCCCTTCTCAACAATGGTCACATCATACTGATCTGCAGCCAGACGGATTGCTGAGGACATCCCGCCTAGTCCTCCCCCGATTACAACTACTTTTTTTCTCAATGCTTTCGCCTCCTTAGGAATATGTGTGAAAATGGATTACAATGGGAATATGTTCTGAACTCATTTTATCCCAATTGCTGAAAAATTTATTCATACATATATGTAGTATTTTCCACAATACTTCAATAAGAAAACCTAAATGACTTTCCGATACTCAATTTAATTGAACTGGGGTATAGGGTATAATGAAGGAACATTTCAGTGAGGTGGATTTACATGGCAATGATTATGATTGCATTAATAATCGGGATTATTTTATTCTGGAAAATACCCACTCTAGAATCGATTCCTGCAGATAAAAGTGCCGGCTTTGTAAAAGAGAAACTCTCAATTATTATACCGGCAAGAAATGAGGAGGAAAACCTTCAGATGCTCTTTGATTCCCTCACCTCTCAAAGCGAGGCTCCCTATGAAGTGATTGTAGCCAATGACCACTCAGAGGACCTTACGGGAGAAGTAGCGGAACGATTCGGGGCATCGGTGGTTAATGTCCCGGACTTGCCTTCAGGCTGGTCAGGTAAATCGTGGGCATGCTGGAACGGTGCCAAAAACAGCAGTGGAGAGTGGATTTTATTTCTGGATGCCGATACTTACTTTGAAAAAAATGGGCTGCGGCGGTTCGCGGATTTTTTCAGGCATATTGAGCAGAAAGGGGTGCTGACTGTTCATCCCTTCCATAAAACAAAAAAAGCCTATGAATCTCTCTCTGCCATTTTTCACTTGATGACGGTCGGAGCAATCGGGGCATTTACACCGGAATGGGTCCGGAAAAAAGGAGCGGGAGCCTTTGGACAGGCCCTTCTTTGCAAACGGGAGGATTATTTCGGCTGGGGAGGACACGAAGCCATCAAGAGCGACATTGTTGAAAATATGGCAATGGGGGAACAAATTAAAAACGCCGGAAAAACCGTGTATTTCTTAAGCGGGAAAAAAGCACTCTCCATGCGAATGTATCCCGAAGGACCGAAAAGTATGACATTCGGCTGGGCGAAAAGCTTCGCCTCAGGAGCTAAAACGGCCCGGCTGCTCTTGCTGGTGCTTTCTTCTGTATGGCTAGCAGGATATATTTCCTTTCTGGTTAAAATACCTGATCTTTTTTCAGGCAGCTGGCTGCCGATGCTGCTGTTATACACAGCAGCTTTTATACAGCTCCGCAGTATATTATTAAAATTCGGAACATTTCCTTTCTATTCCGTTCTGCTTTTTCCTCTGCATGTGATCTATTTCATTCTTGTGTTCGGCCTTTCTCTGTATCAGACATTCATTAGGAAAAATGCCAGCTGGAAGGGGAGAAGCATTGTTAAAAGCAGTGGAGGGACAGAAGAGAAATGACGGCCCTTCAGCTCATAACACTGAATGTTTTCCTGCTTCTGGTCATTCCGCTAGTCACATCCTGGCTCATTTCTCTTATTCCAGCGAATAGGTTTGAAGCCTCTTCACTTCTGTACAAGAGAAGAAAATGGGAGCAGGATGGAAGGCTGTATGAACGGTTTTTGATCAAAAAATGGAAGGACAAACTTCCCGAGGCAGGCGGGTGGTTCAATAAAGGATTTTCTAAGAGATCGTTAAAAGGGTCTGACACAGCTGGTCTCAAACGCTTCATCGCAGAAACAAGGAGGGGAGAGCTGGCCCATTGGCTTCAAATGCTGCCTTGCTTCTTTTTCTTTTATTGGAACAGCCTGGCGGGGGGGTTGGTGATTGCTCTATACGCTATAGTGTTCAACCTGCCTTTTATAGCGGTTCAGAGATACAACCGCATCAGGCTGGAAAGGACTTTATTCAGAAAAAGGACAAATGATGAAATGAAACAGGGAAAGGCGGGAGAAGGATGAATAGGAGATTGGCAAGATTGAAGGAATGGATGGAGGCGGAGAGAGTGGATGCAGCATATATCCACTCCCCGGAAAACGTATTTTATTTAACCAATTTCCTGACAGATCCCCATGAACGGATGATGGGACTCTTTCTGTTCAGGGAGCAGCCCCCATTTTTTGTTTGCCCGGAAATGGAAACGGACCAGGCAAGAGAGGCCGGCATTTCCTGTGAAATGATTGGATATAAAGACCATGAGCAGCCATTTATGCTAATCAGGGAGGCTTTGGCAAAAAGAGGCTTGCCCTCCATACAGAGAGCTGCCATGGAATGTGAGCTGCTGCCTTACTCCAGAGCTAAGGAATTTTTGGAAATCACAGGTTCCCCTTCCGTTCGATCTGCTGAAACCATATTAAATGAATTACGCTCTATTAAGGACAAGAGTGAAATTACGATTATGGAAAAGGCTGCTGAGCTAGCTGATTACGGAGTTGAGGTTGGGGCGGCTGCGTTAAAGCCGGGTGTGACAGAAATGGAAGTTCTCGCAAAGATTGAGTATGAGCTGAAACGAAAAGGTGCAAAGGAAATGTCATTTTCCACAATGGTTCTTTTTGGTAAAAAGTCAGGCCAGCCTCATGGAAATCCAGGGAATGCTGTTTTGCAGGAGGGGGATTTCGTTTTGTTTGATTTAGGGGTGGTTCTCGATGGGTATTGCTCTGATATTACCCGAACGGTGGTATACGGGGAACCGGATGAGAAGCAGCGGCTTATCTATGAGACCGTCCTGAAAGCCCAAAACGCTGCTCTTGAAGCGGCTAAACCCGGAATAAGAATAGGGGATTTAGATGGAATTGCCAGGGATATTATCCGTGCAGCAGGGTTTGGTTCAAACTTTCCGCATCGTCTTGGACACGGATTGGGAATCAGTGTGCATGAGTTCCCTTCAATTGCTCATACAAACGATGGGGTCCTTCGAGAAGGGATGACCTTTACGATTGAACCGGGCATCTACGTTCCGGAAACCGGCGGGGTGCGCATTGAAGATGATGTATTTCTTACAGCGGAAGGTGCCCGTGCCTTAACGGCGTATCCGAAAGAGCTTCAGGTGATAAAATAAATGAAACCACTTCGGGTAAGGAGCCGGAGCGGTCTTTCAGCGATTCAATAATAACTAAAAAGAGAATAAGTTCTCGCCGGGGCTCCGGCGATCAAGTTGCCCCGGTGCCCATTAAAATACTTGGCCGTTCTCTGCTGCGGGAGGATGCGGGACAGACAACCTTTATTTGGCCAGGCGCCTCCGCTTTTGTTAGTGGACCGGTATTTGCGAGAACAAGCTTTCCTGTGATGCCGGGCTTTTTGCTGGTTTGCCGATAAAATATCCCTGTCCTAAGTGGATGCCGATAGACTGCAAATAAGAAAACTCTTCTTCTGATTCAATTCCCTCTGCGAGAACAGTTATGGATAATTCCCTTGCCAGGCCTTGGACTTTGTTCAGAAAGGTTTGTTTTTCAGGATCTTTGTAGCAATCTGAGATATACTGCCGGTCGATTTTTACATAATCCGGCTTTAATTTTTCAAGTACTTCATAAGTGGAATAGCCGCTTCCTAAATCATCCAATGCCACCTTCATTCCGTGAGCGCGGTATGTATCTAGAATGTTTTTTAAATGATTGATGTCCTTGATCTTTTCCGTTTCAACTACTTCAAAGATAAGGTCATCCGGACGGACGCCATATTGCTTGACCATTTTAAACGTGTGCTGCAGGCAGTGCTCGGGATTATAAATAGAGGACGGGATAAAGTTAATAAAAGATTTTATTCCAGGTTTGATGGAATCTGAACGGCTCATGATTGCAAGCTCTCTTGCCCTGCGGTCCAGGATGGATTGCAGACCTGTTTTTATAGCTGTTCCAAATAAATGGAAGGGCGATACAGGAGGGTCAAAACTTCTGAGCAGAGATTCATATCCATAGAGGCTTCCGCTTTCGAGGTGAACAATCGGCTGAAAAAAACTGGAAAAGTCACCTTTCATGATCAGGTCTACCAAATCCCTCTGCACTACCCGTTCATAGATGTAGCCAAAAGGGGAAAAAGTCTTTGCTTCTTTAGGATTTGCTGCTAGTGCAGCTTTAATATTTGCTGTCTCTGTTTCTGAATTAATCTGGGTAAGCCGGTCAGAGAGTTCATCTGGATTCCTGTATGGAACTGCATAAACTTTATCCTTCGTATAGAAGGGTTCCAAAAGGGGCAGGGTATCATGCCGGGAATGCAGCAAAAGTAAGTAGCCTTGCTCAGGTATAGCGAGATCGGGGGTACAGGCCGTACAAAAGGTCATTTGATCGCTCCTTAAAAATAGTTCTTTTATAATGTGTCTATTATACCAAATTGTTCTCCTCATGATAAAGGGTTTTGTTTTGAGAAATTGAAGGATGGGGATTATAGTAGATACGTACAGCAATCAAGATCGATCTATAAGAGGTGAATGACAATGAAAAAAATTGCAGTGTTAACAAGCGGGGGAGATTCTCCCGGAATGAATGCCGCGATCAGGGCAGTCGTAAGGAAAGGGATTTTCAGCGGGCTTGACGTGTATGGCGTGTATCAGGGTTATCAGGGACTGATGGAAGGCAACATTAAAAAGCTCGAGGTGGGCTCAGTAGGAGATATCATTCATCGGGGCGGAACGATGCTTTATACCGCCAGATCTGAAGAATTCAAAACCGATGAAGGGCAGCATAAAGCAATTGAGCAGTTAAGAAAGCTTGGGATTGAAGGGCTTGTCGTCATCGGCGGAGACGGGTCCTATCAAGGGGCAGCTAAGCTTACATTGAAGGGTTTCCCTTGTATAGGCCTGCCGGGTACAATCGATAATGATATTGCAGGTACAGACTATACGATTGGATTTGATACTGCCTTGAATACAGTAGTTGATGCAATCGATAAAATAAGGGATACGGCAACTTCACATGACAGGACCTTTATTATCGAGGTGATGGGCAGAAGAGCCGGTGATATTGCTCTTTGGTCAGGTCTTGCCGGCGGCGCAGAAACCATATTGATTCCGGAGCATCCCCATGAGGTGGACGAAATGATGGAAAGGCTCAATAAGGGAATCAGCAGAGGTAAGAAACACTCGATCATCGTCCTTGCAGAGGGAGTAGGAAGTGCTGAGGACTTAGCGGATGAGCTGAAGACAAAGTTTGATCTTGAAACTAGAATCAGCGTTCTTGGACACATACAGCGTGGCGGAAAACCGACAGGAAGGGACCGTGTTCTCGCCTCCAGGCTTGGTGCGAGAGCGGTTGAACTGCTGCTGGAAGGAAAATCGGGAAGAGCCATTGGAATAGTCAATGAAATCATTACAGACCGCGCTCTTTTGGACATAGCCGGCCAAAAAGATCCTCTGCCGGAAAAGCTTTACACACTGTCTCAGGAGCTTTCCATTTAAAGGAAAGGCCTCTGCAGCTTACTGAAAAGGAGAAACGGATAAACACAGGAACATACAGCAATTTCAGCTTATGATGTTAAGAAAGCCCGGGAAAGCCCAGTGCAGCCCCGGGTTTTTATTGTGCTTCGTCCTGGCTCGTTTTTTTGTATGTTTAAGTCTGATTGCGGCAGATCAACTGAAAGAGGGAGAGCGTACGCATGAAGGTAAAAACGGTGCAAATGGTTGGATGTTTGAGCTACTCTGTTTCTTTAGTAAGTTTAAGCAGAATAAAGCGCAGGCCAAATCCGGCAGCGAGCCCGGGCAGCAGGAAGAGCATGGGCAGCCAAACTGGACCTGGGAGAATTCCGAACACTACAGCTTTGTCTGCGTACATGATTCCGACCGTAACAAAATAAGCTGCAAAGGCAAAAGGGAGAAACGAAAAACGGGGTGAAGGTCCATTTGCAAATTTGTATGCGTCATACATGGCAAAGAAATAAACGCATGGATAAAACATAAGCCACTGAGGATCTGCCGTTTGAAAAGCGTTTGCGATATCTCCGTTAAAGCTGAATTTTATTGCGAGGTTGAAGCCGGCGTTGTAATTGATTAAAAATTCCAGTGTAATAAAGACAAGGCCTTTACCAAAATGACCATTTAAAAACTGACCAAAGCCTGGCAGGGCGATACTCCAAAGGATGGCTTCAAGTTTGCCTGTTTTTTTCATTCCAAAGCTCCGTTCACTCGGTTTTTATTAGGATTCCCTCCTCAGCGTCTAACATACACCAGGTGTTCGGGCCAGCCACTAACTAAGGAAATCAGCAAGCAGTGAAGGGATGATGCGGTAAGAAAAAAACATTGAAAAATCTTCTGCATTCAGATACCTTTACATTAGACAAATTTTAGCAAAAGAGGAGAATTTCATAGTATGCGCTATAATCGTTCTGAATCGTTCCGTTTTGTTTTCTCAGACCCTATGGAAGCATCGTTTTCCATAGCAGAAAAAGCAGGGGAGCCTGTGAATTCAAAACAGGGAGAAGCCGTGATTATGGATATCAGCCCATCAGGCTTGAAGCTGGTTACCCATTTGGATCTTCCAATGGAAAAACCGGTCATCCTTAATATCCTTTTTAAAATCAGAAATGAAGAACTGGAACTAAAAGGGGAGCCAATGTGGAAAAAAAGAACCGCTACTGGATTTCAATACGGCGTCAGAAGCTTAAATGATGAAATTCTGCAAAACCGGATTGTTAAGGAATTAAAAGAATTTGCACAGCAAAAACCTAAAAATCCCCGGGGCATCTGACACATTTCAAGCCATAGGAAGGCCTGGGGATATTCTGGACTTCCCGCTTGGATCGCTGAAGGCAAGAGCCTTCCATCAGTGAGAGGATAGAGTGAAAGGCGAGTGCCGATTAAAAACCCCAATTGTATACGGTTTGGCACTTTAGATAGAAGTTCCTTTAAACGTGGCTGTTGATACGTTCCAATCAGCAGATGTTAGGATCATAATTATGCTTTGTTAAGGACAGGATGAAAAGGCTTATTTCAGATTTTGAAAAAAGTCTTTTTTTTATGCTACTTTTTCCCCTTTCGATTGTATTGCTATAGCGAAAGGGGGTGAGAAACATGGCAACTACACTTCTTATTGACAGTCAGCTTCGACTTGTGTATGACCTTGGGCTTAACCAGGAGGGCAAGCAAGTATTCAAATCAAAGACATACAGCAATGTAAAAACAACCGCAAATGCAGACCAGCTGAATGCAGCAGCAGGGATCTTATCAGGACTGCAGCAGTATCCTTTGTTTACAGCAGAGCGTCTGGACCAGAATGAAATTCAAAACTAAAAAAGGAGAGGATTAAATGGCTAAAACATTAGAATTGCAATTTGGAAACGAGTTAGGCAGGACTGTGACAGTCAGTGTAGATGCCCCTAAGGAAACACTGACAGATGAAGAAATTACCGCAGCTATGGACGGATTGCTGACAGCAGATATCTTTACTTCTTCAGGAGGCAATCTGACTGCGAAAAAGGGTGCAAGAGTGGTAGAGCGGAATGTAGTGGAGCTTGAGATTATCTAATTTAAACAGGGGTCTGACTTGGTCAGGCCCCTGTTTAGGAAATGGAGGGCTTTAAATGGAGCAGTGGCTTCAGCTGATTGGGGACACCGGATTTCCAATTGTGGTGACGATGTATTTAATGCACCGGATTGAAGGAAAGCTTGATGTATTAATTCAAACCATTCAAATGCTGCCGGTCAGAATACAGGAAGTAAGCCGGGACCCGGGAGAACGATTGGCAAAGATCCAACTGAGTGAGAAGATTAACTAAAAAAACCGGTCTCCTGAGAGACCGGTTTTTTCATTTATGCGTTTTCCGCAGTTTCCACTTTTTTCTGTCTTTCTTTTCTTGATTGTTTAAAGAAGAATAGCTCATACACTACCGGTACAATAATCAATGTCAGCAAGGTGGAGGAGGTCAATCCTCCAATAACAGTAATTGCCAGGCCTTTTGAGATTAACGTTCCGGAGGACGTTGTAAAGGCGAGCGGAAGAAGAGCCGCTATGGTGGCGAATGCTGTCATCAATATCGGGCGCAGTCTTGTTTTACCTGCTTCGATTAAGGCTTCCCTGATGACCAGACCTTTTTGTTCACGGTTCTGACCGATCCGGTCAACCATTACGATAGCGTTTGTCGTAACAATTCCAATCAGCATCAATAATCCGATCATTACGCTGACACTCAGCGGTTCTTTCGCCAGATATAATCCAAGCAAGGATCCGATCGGTACGAAAATCAGCGATGAAAGAATGACGAACGGAATTCGGGCTTTGCCGAATGTGATAAGCATAGTGATATAGACCAGACCGATGGCAACGAGCATGGCAAGCCCGAGCTGCTGGAAGGTTTGTACGGTTTCATCGCTTCCGCCGCCGCCTTCAAGGGAAACGCCATCAGGAAGATTGACATCATTTTCTACACCTTCTATGACAGCGGACGAAACCTCCGCTATGTTATCAGAAGAGATCTGGGCACTGACCTGTGCATATACTTTGCCATCCAGGCGCTGAATTGAAGTAAAAGCATCCTTCTCCTCAACTTCTGCTACATCAGACAGTTTGATTGGCCCCTTTTGACTGAAGATTACGGTATCCTTCAGCTGGTCTACAGATGTAACATCATCGCTGTAGCTGAGCTCTACGGTACGCTCTTCTCCGTCAAGCTCCAGGTCTCCTACTTCGACCGGTTTCGTCTGATCTGAAACGATGCCGAGAACCTGGAATCCGGATACTCCAAACTCATCAGCTTTTTCCGGATCGATGATGACTTCTGCCTGTTTCTGCCTTTCAGCAAAATTGTTGGATACATATTTTAAGTTTTCATTTTTGTTCATATAATCTTCAACTTTTTTGGCAGCTTCAGACAGTGCTCCCAAATCATTAGAATACAGATCAATATTTACATTGTTATTTGATGGGGGACCGCCGCTGCTTTGTTCCTGTATGCCAAGCTTAGCTTCAGGCTCTAATTCAGCAGTGATGTCTTCCATCTTAGTCTGGAGGTCTTTAATATACTCTGTAACTTCCGTTCCATCCTTGAGTGTAATAAAGTAGCTCGCTTTGTTTTCGCGCTTAAGGCCGGTATTAAAGTCTCTGCTTCCGACACCGGCTGTAACCTCTTCAATCGGTTCTTCCTTATCAAGCATTTTTTCCAGTTCCAATGATACTTCGTTCGTTTTATCAATGGTTGTGGAAGACGGAAGTTCTACACTCGCAACGAGGGTTTTCTGTTCCTCATTCGGAATGAAAGTAAATCCAAGGCCGCTGACAAGGAAAACGGATCCGAATAACAAGAGCAGTGATAAACCGATTATGGTAATTTTATGATTCAAGGACCATTCGATCACGCCTGCATAAAACTTCTGCAAAGGACCTTCTTTTTCTTCCTTCGGCACTTTTTTAAACGAGAATCGGGCGAGAATCGGTACAATTGTTACCGCTACAATAAGTGATGTCAGCAAAGCAAAGATGATCGTTAAAGCAAAAGGAAGGAAAAACTCTCCTGTGATTCCTCCAACAAAGCCCAGCGGCAAAAATACAACAACTGTTGTAATCGTAGAGGAAGTGATGGCCTTTAATATTTCTTTAGTCGAATCCTCTATTATTTCATTCGTAACGTCCGCATTTGTTTTGCGGACTCGCCTGAATACATTTTCAATAACAACGATACTGTCATCTACAACCCTTCCGACTGCAACCGCCATACCTCCAAGTGTCATGATATTCAGAGAGATATCAAGCTGATTGAGGAAAATGGATGTGACTAATAGGGATAGCGGAATGGAGATGATCGCTATGATGGTTGCCCGGAAATTGCGAAGGAACACAAGAACGGCAACGGATGCAAATAAGGCCCCGAGCAAGCCTTCGCGAATAAGTGTTTCAACTGATTTTTCAATGCCCTCTGCCTGATCAAATCCGATGGAGTAATCAAGTTTATCCTCATATTTTTCGAGGGTCTCTATAACCCGATCGGCGACTTCCACAGTGTTGGCATCCTGTTTTTTTGTAATGGCCATTGATAGAGAATCTTTTAAATTGTAGCGTGTAATTTCCGGCCGTTCCGTGATGGTTTCAATTTCAGCAATTTCTTTAAGCTTTACCGGTTCTTGCTGAGCCTGCTGGGCATTTGGAGCTGGGGATGCTCCGCTCTGTGAGGAGCTGCCGCTTGACTGGGAACCAGACTCCGCGCCGCCGCCTGCAGGCTGACCGCCTTGGGCGCCCGGCGCCTGGCCAGATGGTCCCTGCTGAGGTGCTGCTGGTGCTCCAGCTGAAACCTGAAGTTCCTTAAGGGCCTCTACCTCATCTAAGCCTTCCTGAACTCTTATAGGTATTTCTGTCTCTTCATTCGTAATATTTCCAGCAGGGAATGATAAGTATTTTGCGTTGATTTTTTCTTTGATCTGTGTAAGAGTCAGGCCATTCTTTTCTGCTGCTTCTTTATCTACAGTGATCCGCACAGCCTCTTCTTTTAATCCCCCTACAGAGACGCTGTTTATACCTGAGATTTTATTCAATTCCGGTATAACATCCTCTTGGAGCAATTTTTCAATATCTCCATCTTCTTTTGTGAACAGTGAGATATTAAAAATAGGGAAAGTTCCAAACGAGAAGCGGTTAATATTCGTTTGAGCATTTTCCGGAAGATTTGCTTCACTAATTAACGTATTAAGCTGATCTTCCACCTCATCGATATCCGTGTTAAAAGGGAATTCCAGGTTTATGATTCCAACACTTTCAAATGAGGAGCTTGTGATTTTTTTTACACCATCAATGGCTTTAAATTCTTCCTCGAGCTTGGAGGTTACCTGCTCGCTTACATCATCAGGCGATGCTCCTGGGTAAACTGCTTCAACAGATACTTGAGGGAATTCAATGTTTGGGAGCAGATCCACTTTAAGCTGGGTAAAGCTGTATAGCCCTCCAAGTATCAGCAAAAAAGAAATAATAAATACCGCGACTGCATTTTTAAGGCTGAATTTTGTTAAAAAGTTCATGGCTACACCTCTTTGTATTAGTTGTACAAAAGTTATACAAGATTTACTATACTCTCTTTGTTCAGAAATTGCATCAATTATCCCAATTAATTTATGTCAAAACTGAAAACTTAATAAAAGGCTGGCTGAATGCGTTTAATTGTTTGAATAGCGGAATGTGTTCTTTCCTTAAAGATTGTAAGTGACGGGTATAGAATGCTCCATTTTGCAGCCTTGACGCTAATTTGCAAGTGTGAACCGGCTCATTAGCCGATTCGCTTTTTTTTTGTGATGCGGAGCACCCTGCCGAGAGTAACTGATCCAGCCGGAAAGAACGGATGCCGCCCTTCAGAAGACATTTAGCAATCAAATAGTCTGCAGATTTTTTCAATACAATTATATTTCTTTGGGTGATCTCTCCTGATGATGAAGCTAAATAAATGAGCTGAATGGGTCTTCTATGCTCGATGCTGCTATGGAAAATAAAATTCATCATGCTGCCTCCCTATCTTCTTATTCAGATTAGCATATACGAACAAGCATGCGGTATGCTGGCAAGAAGGAACATTCGTTCTTTTTCATAACCCGGTATACTTGGAGGGATATGGATATGAGGTATCATGTTATGTACACATTTGTTGTACAGAGTGTTCGATATGCAAAAATTATGGATTTTAAGAAGTGGAGAATTATAAGGGTATCCTTGATGGAAATACAAACAAACACTTATTTACAGAAGTGTGGAACGATATTAAATATAAGGAAGCGAACATAAAATCCGGAATGTTGAATTACAGAATTCAACCCAAGTCCCGATAAAGGATTCATTCGCTTCATGTCGAATAGTTTTTATACACGATTTTAACTTTCCACTGAGGAGCATACACTTTAAAAAGGGGTGATGGCTGTGTCAGAAATGGAAAAAATGAAAGAGGTTCAAAAGCTGTCAGAAGAAATTTTAAAAACTTTGCTTAAAGACGGCTATGTTGGAGATCAGAACGGGCTAATGAAGGCTGTGGAGCTTTTATCGAGATCGATAAGTGATTTATCATTTATGTATGAAAAAAAAGATATATGCCATGAGAATTTATTAAAGGGAACGCTTGCGAAAGTCCAAATCTCCTATAATGCAATACAATCCAAGCAATAATAAAGATCCGCTGACCGCGGATTTTTTTTAGGTCTGAACCGGAAAGCCGGACCTTTAAGAATGGTGCTGATTATAAATGCCTATAGTCTGTAGCGGAAGGCTTGAAACTCCGAGCTAAGAGCAGCGGGGCCAGGTGAGACGCCACTGTGGCGGAGCAAACATATAAATAAGAAGGTGTTTAAAAAACAGCCTTAAAGCGTGGAAGTTTTAGATAGAATTAGTCAATAATGGGCTATAGGACTTATTTTACCAAACGTATGTTCTATTTCAGGTTTGGTTTATGCTATAATGGACTTGCAGCAGGTTGCCCGGATCACGGGAGAATCCCCTTGCGGAAAGGGGGTGAGGCAGCATGACCATTTATGAGAGTCTGATTTTAATGCTCACGTTTGGTTCTGTCGTTATCGCGATTCTTTCTTTTCCGAGAAAAAAATAGCCCACCCTAAGCGGGAAGGCTAAATTCAAGAGTAATTCTGCTGTGGCTGAATTAGATGTTGGCGCATCTAATCAGCCTTTAAACTGGCATTTATCATCCAATTAACAGTATATCATAAGAGTGGGCTTTGATGCTCTTTTTTTTTATCACAAAAGCGGAAGCTGACCGGAAAAACGGCTCAACCATCCACGTGTATTTCAGGTTGATTTTCCCACGCCGTGCTCCCCTCAAACATTGGAAAAATTGAATAGCTTCCTAGTGTCCAGAACAGACCTGTTCAACAAGCGAAAGGCGGGTAGAAATAGATTCTATCCGCCTTTCGTATGTAGCTCTTATTTTTGATTTTTATTGGATTTCGGAGCGTTCATTTCTTTACCAAATTCAGTATCAGACTTCTGGTTTTGCTGATTTTGCTGTTTTTGCATTTGCTGTTCCTTGCTCTCATTTTGCTGATTTTTAGCCATTTCCTATCCCTCCTTTGCTTAAACATGTAGCGTAAGGGGTATATTTTCACCACATACGAATCCTATTTTTACCTATTTTTTCTGTATTATACATTTTGGCGGCTTCTTATCAGTTTAATCTTCCGAATGTTCCTGGACGAAAATACCACCGCACTGCCCACCAATAAAGGAGTGAATAAAATTGAAAAAAATACGGACCGGACTTGCTGGCTATGGTTTATCGGGAGAGGTTTTCCACGCACCGTTTCTGCACACAAACCCCTTATTTGAATTTGCGATGGTAATGGAAAGATCGAAAAATCTTGCAAGAAAACGCTACCCTTATGTTGAACGGGTCCATTCCTTTGATCAGATGATTCAGGATCCTTCCATTGAACTTGTTGTAATCACCACTCCTAATGAATACCACTTTGAAATGATTAAAGAGGCGCTGATGAAAGATAAGCATGTTCTGGTGGAGAAGCCGTTCACGGTCACTTCATCTGAAGGGTATAAGCTTGATGATCTTGCGAAAAAAAGAAATCTTGTTCTTGCCGTTTACCATAACAGGAGGTGGGATGGGGATTTTCTTACGGTGCAGGCCTTGCTTAAGCAGGAACTGGCAGGAAACCCGTCCGCTTTTGAGGCTCACTTTGACCGGTTTGAAAGCGGCATGAACTTCGATTCATGGCGAGAGAAAGATTTACCCGGTTCAGGGGTACTGTTCGATTTGGGTTCACATTTGATCGATCAGGCTTTGTGTTTGTTTGGAAAGCCGGAAGAGGTAACTGCCAATATCGAGATACAGAGGGAAGGGGGAATGGCCGATGATGCATTTGACATCCACCTTCATTATAAAACCCTTACAGCTGTTCTTAAATCAGGTATGCTTATTAGAGAGCCGGGCCCCCGTTATCAGCTTCACGGCAGCAAAGGGTCGTTTATTAAATATGGAATAGATCCCCAGGAGGAAAGATTAAAGGCGGGAGCTTGGCCGGATGAAAAAGATTTTGGATTTGAACCGGAAGAATCGTGGGGAATCCTGAATACAGACTTCAATGGTCTGCACTTCAGAGGGAATATCGAAACACTGCCTGGTCAATATAATACCTTCTATAACAAACTTTATGAATCCATAAGAGATGGGAAAAAGGTGCCTGTTAGTGCCTCGGAAGCAGCAGCTGTCATTGATGTCATCGAGTGCGCCCGGAAAAGCGCGGCAGAGGGAAGGACTATCCGTTTTATTGACCGCGGTGCTGAATAGGGAAATAGTGATTATGCCACTCTAAGAAAAAGAGGAGTGAGCATAATGAATAGATGGATACTAGCAGGAACAATTATTTTTCTTCTTGCCGGATGCAAAGAAGATGACCAGGCAGCGCCCAGAACTTTTTTGATCCCTGAAGGCTATACCGGGTGGGTCAAGGTGGAATATAAAGGCACGATGAAAGCTTCGACCTCCCAAAACCATCAGGAAATACTGAGAGCTGACTCAAATGGGCTGATTAAGACAAATGGCCGCAGTATACACGAAGGATGGGCTCAAAGCAGTTATTACTATATAAGCAAAAACGGAACAAAGACGAAACTTAATCCTGATAAAATGATTCATGGCAACTCCAGCGGGAGGGAATCCAAAGAAGCAGCAGAACAGTACTTTTTTGTAGGTACGGATAAGGATTTCCAGAAAAACGAATACAAACCGGAGCATCCGTAACCAGCTATTCCATTCAGCTTTTTTTCTACAGTATCCGACAAAATTCGTTGACGGCGGGCGTAAACACCTGTACGATATGAAGGGTTATAGCAGGAAAAGGAGCTGGGTAGGTCGTGAGTACGCCCTTTATCGTTAAGAAAGTCCTTAATAATAATGTGCTGATTGCTGATCACCCGGGGTTTCAAGAGGTTGTACTGATTGGCAGGGGGATTGGCTTTGGCAGATCCAGAGGCGATCGGATCGAGGAAGATTCCTATGAAAAGATGTTTGTTTTAAAGGATGAGAAAGAACAGGAGCAGTATAAGCTGCTGCTGCCGCATATCGATGAAGATGTGATAGCAATTATTCATGAAGTGATCCAGCACATAGAAACTAAGCTTAAGCACCCCTTGAACGAACATATTCATATTGGGCTGACGGATCACATTTCATTTGCACTTAAGAGAATAAAACAGGGCATGGACCTAAAAAACCCCTTCATGATTGAAACGAAGACCCTTTATCCGATGGAATATGAATTGGCAAAAGAGGCTGTTGATATTATTGAGCGCCGCCTTGATGTCGTTCTCCCGGAAGGCGAAGTGGGATTTATTGTCCTTCATATTCACGGTGCCATTACGGATAAACCCTTAAGTGAAGTAAACCAATCGTCCCAGCTGATTGCCAGGCTGACGAATTTAATTGAAGATTCTCTTAAAATCCAAATAGATCATGAAAGCATTAACTATTTAAGGCTTGTCCGCCATATCCGATTCACGATAGACCGGGTTCGGGCTGGAGAAAAATTGGATGAACCGGAAAAAATGGCTGACCTATTGAAAAATGAATATCCACTGTGCTATAATACTGCTTGGAAATTAATTAAAGTGATGCAGCAAACGCTTAAAAAGCCAGTATATAATGCTGAAGCAGTTTATCTGACCATGCATTTATACCGATTATCCAATAAAATATCGTAACCGGTACCAGCGTGTAACTGATTCGATCAGGCATGAGTGATAAAGGGGAAAGGTTTTCCTGCTTTCCATTTAGGGAAGGAGAAACAGGAAATCTCTATGCCTTTTTCACCATGCCTTTTTCTGTTTTATTTTTGAGGGTCCCATTTAGTTACCTTTAGTAAGAAAACGGTTTCAATATGTATTGTTGGATTTTTTAGCCGCTGCAAGCACACAATAGGCTCAAGGAGGATTGAATCGAATGTTCAAAAACTTATTTGGAGTATTGCAGAAAATCGGGAAAGCACTTATGCTGCCTGTTGCTATATTACCTGCAGCAGGGATCTTGCTTGCTTTCGGTAATGCTATGCAGAACCCCCAGCTCACTGCAAAAATACCAGCGCTTTCAAATGAAACCTTTACATTGATCGCAAAGGTAATGGAGTCCTCAGGGGACATTGTCTTCTCGAACTTGCCGCTTCTGTTCGCGGTGGGGGTTGCCATTGGTTTAGCAAATGGCGATGGGGTTGCCGGTATCGCGGCAATCATTGGATATTTGGTCATGAACGCAACGATGAGTGCTGTTCTTACTCAAACAGGACAGCTACCATCTGATGCTGTACAATTAGCTGAGTTTTTAGCAGCGGGTAACCCTGAATACGCCAGAGTACTGGGAATTGCCACACTCCAGACCGGGGTTTTCGGCGGGATTATTATAGGGGTGCTTGCCGCCTCCATGTATAACCGCTTCTACAATATTGAGCTTCCTCAATATCTTGGATTCTTTGCCGGAAAGCGTTTTGTACCGATTGTAACAGCTGTTTCAGCACTAATTATCGGAATTATCATGCTGTTTATCTGGCCGCCTGTACAAAGCGGATTGAATGCTTTCTCAAATGGACTGCTTGAATCAAACCGTACATTAGCTGCATTTCTTTTCGGTCTTATTGAACGGTCTCTTATTCCTTTTGGGCTTCACCACATTTTCTATGCACCATTCTGGTTCGAATTCGGAAATTATACGACCCAGGCAGGGGAACTTGTCCGCGGCGACCAGCGGATTTTTATGGCTCAAATAAAAGACGGTGCTGAACTGACTGCAGGTACGTTTATGACTGGTAAATTTCCTTTCATGATGTTCGGACTTCCTGCTGCAGCACTTGCGATTTATCACGAGGCACGCCCGGAGAACAAAAAGCTTGTTGCCGGGATCATGGGGTCCGCAGCACTAACATCTTTCCTGACTGGTATTACAGAACCGCTCGAGTTCAGCTTCTTGTTTGTCGCACCTATTCTTTTCGGAATTCATGCTGTATTTGCGGGCTTGTCATTTATGATCATGCAAATGCTCGATGTTAAAATTGGTATGACCTTCTCCGGCGGGGTCATCGATTATGTTCTATTCGGGATCCTGCCAAACCGTACAGACTGGTGGCTAGTCATTCCAGTTGGACTGGTTATGGCTGTCATCTATTACTTTGGCTTCCGATTTGCTATCCGCAAGTTTAATCTTGGAACACCGGGCCGTGAAGAGGCAAATGCAGAAACGGACGGAGAAGGTTCCCAACGTCCTGCCGGAGATCTTCCATATGAAGTCCTTCAGGCACTTGGCGGCCAGGAGAACATTAAACACCTTGATGCTTGTATCACCAGACTTCGTGTCCAGGTTGAAGATGTAAAGAATGTGAAAAAGGACCGTCTGAAAAACCTGGGTGCTTCCGGAGTGCTTGAAGTAGGAAACAATATTCAGGCGATCTTCGGACCTAAATCCGATAATTTAAAATCGCAGATTCAAGATGTTATTTCAGGCAAACGCCCAAGAGCTGCTGATACTTCCAGCATGAAAGATGAAGTGGAGCAGCAAATTGAAGAAGTGAATCCTGAAGCTCTGCAAAATCATTTTGATGAAGAACACTTTGTATCACCGATACATGGCCGCATTCTTCCGATTACTGAAGTGCCGGATCAAGTCTTCTCAGGTAAGATGATGGGAGACGGATTTGCGATTGATCCAATTGATGGAACGGTTGTATCACCGGTAGACGGCAAAATTTTAAATATCTTCCCGACAAAGCATGCAATTGGGCTTCTATCTGAAAGCGGACATGAAATTCTGATTCATGTGGGAATTGATACTGTTAATCTTAAAGGTGAAGGCTTTGAGTCCTTCATTGCCGAAGGGGACACTGTTAAGAAAGGCCAGAAGCTTCTCGAGGTAAACCTTGAGTTTGTAAAGGCCAATGCTCCATCAATCATTACACCGATTGTATTCACGAATCTCAAAGACGGAGAGTCCATTGAGATTCTGGAAACAGGAGAAGTGAAAAGCGAACAAAAGAGTATTATTAAGATCAGCAAATAAGCTTTATGCCAGCTCCCACTTGTCAGATGACAAGCGGGACTGGTAAGATAACATATTGTGAACAATTAAAAATACCTATTGTGATAAAGGAGAAGATTAACATGGCTGAAAAAACATTTAAAGTAACTGCGGAATCCGGTATTCATGCACGTCCTGCAACAGTATTGGTACAAACGGCAAGCCGTTTTGATGCGGATATCAATCTTGAATACAATGGAAAAACGGTCAACCTTAAATCCATCATGGGCGTTATGTCTCTTGGAATCGCCAAAGATTCTGAAGTTAAAATCACAGCAAGCGGCTCTGATGAAAGTGAAGCAATTGCTGCTCTTGAAGAAACGATGAAGAATGAAGGACTTGGAGAATAATGCTGGAACTTAACGGTATCGGAGCTTCTGCCGGTATTGCGATTGCGAAAGCATACCGCCTTGAAGAACCAGATCTTACTGTATCCAAAACCACAGTTTCGGATCAGGATGCTGAGATCCGCCGGTTTGAAGAAGCTATTCATAAATCAAAGTCAGAGCTTGAACGAATCAAGGAACATGCACTAAACGAACTTGGTAAAGACAAAGCAGAGATTTTTGCCGCTCATTTGCTGGTACTAAGTGATCCGGAGCTGTTGAATCCTGTAAAAGATAAAATCAGCAGTGAAGCTTCCAATGCTGAATTCGCCATGAAAGAAACGGCTGATATGTTTGTCAGTATGTTTGAATCCATGGACAATGAATACATGAAGGAACGTGCCGCTGACATTCGCGACGTTACAAAGCGTGTTATTGCCCATCTGATTGGCGTAGAGCTTCCGAGCCCTTCTCTTATTTCTGAAGAAGTCGTGATCATAGCGGAGGATTTAACTCCTTCTGACACAGCTCAGCTCAACCGTCAATTTGTGCTTGGATTCACGACGGACATCGGCGGACGTACATCCCATTCCGCCATCATGGCCCGATCCATGGAAATCCCGGCTGTTGTAGGTACAAAAGAAGCAACAGCTAAAATTCAAAACGGTACGATGGTTATCGTTGATGGACTGAGCGGTGATGTAATCATCGATCCTTCCTCCGAGACCATTGCTGCTTACGAAGAAAAGAAAAAGAAGCATGAAGCTCAAAAAGCAGAGTGGGCAAAACTCGTTAATGAGCCGACCGTTTCAAAAGACGGCCATCATGTCGAGCTTGCAGCAAATATCGGTACACCAAAAGATGTAAAGGGTGTGATCGAAAACGGCGGGGAAGCAGTAGGCCTTTACCGTACGGAATTTCTTTACATGGGGCGTGATCAGCTTCCTACAGAGGACGAGCAGTTTGAAGCATACAAAGCCGTTCTCACTAATATGGAAGGCAAGCCAGTCGTAGTTCGCACACTTGATATTGGCGGGGATAAGGAACTGCCTTATCTTCATCTTCCAAAAGAAATGAACCCGTTCCTCGGCTTCCGTGCTATCCGCCTATGCCTTGAGGAGCAGGATATCTTCAGAACACAGCTTCGGGCTCTGCTCCGGGCAAGCGTTCACGGCAATCTTCGCATTATGTTTCCGATGATTGCCACACTTGATGAATTCAGGCAGGCTAAAGCGGTCCTGCTTGAAGAAAAAGCAGGCCTTCAATCAAAAGGTGTGAAAGTGTCGGAAAACATTGAGATTGGGATTATGGTAGAGATTCCATCTACAGCAGTTATGGCTGACGTTTTCGCCAAGGAAGTTGATTTCTTCAGTATCGGGACCAATGACCTTGTTCAATACACGATGGCTGCTGACCGTATGAATGAACGTGTTTCCTACCTTTATCAGCCATACAATCCTGCCATTCTGCGCCTTATTACGCTTGTAATTGAAGCGGCGCATAAAGAGGGCAAATGGGTTGGCATGTGCGGAGAAATGGCGGGCGATCCAATTGCAATCCCAATTCTGCTTGGGCTTGGCCTGGACGAATTCTCTATGAGTGCAACATCCATTCTTCCTGCAAGGACTCAGATTCTGGGGCTGTCAAAAGAAGAAGCTGCTTCCTATAAGGAACAGATTTTGGGAATGGAAACAACTCAGGAAGTAATTGACTTTGTAAAGCAAACCTTTCATGTAGAATCATGATTAAAAAGACAGGCAAATGCCTGTCTTTTTTGCGTTTAATGTAGAAAATATAGGCTATTGGTTAGAATTAACTGGTATAATAGCGGTAAGAATAACCATTTGTTCTGGCTGTTCCGCACCATTTGGCAGTCCATACGAGATTATACTGATAAAGAAGAGGTTGTTTTATGGATAAAAAGCCTGTCATTATAAAAAGGAACCGCTTTTTAATTAGGCTGCTTTGTGTATTTTACATACTGGATTTACTCTTTATTTATATGTTAGACGGGGACCGGGATCATTGGCTCCTCCTAATTGCTTTTTCTATCCCTTTTATTTTTCTGTTTTTGGGAGAAAAAAAGATTAAGCCGGAGTATTTAATGTTCTGTTTGATTGCTCTGCTTTATGCTTATTTGATCATGCTGAATATGACCGTTCCTGCTTTTGTAAACCTTGTGTTTCTGACATTGCCTATTTTGGTCAGCACCATTTATCAGAACCGCACCCTGTTAATTTCTTCCTCCCTCTTTACAGCTGCTGTGCAGATTTATTTCTTTTATACGTATTTCGATGTCCTCCTTCAGGATATTACCCGAAAGGAAATAGCCTATTACATCCTCTTCACCATCCTGGTATTGTTTTTCCAGCTTTATTATTTAAGGTTTATTGGCGGCCTATGGAAACAGGTCAATGAACAAAAGGATGAAATGGCAGAGACACTGGAGTCCACTAAAGCGCAGCTTGAGCTGTTATTTTCACAGAGCAAGGATGCGATTGTATTAATGGATCGGGAATATAAAGTAATTGCTGTAAATCCCGCCTTTGAATCGTTATATAAGCTCCATGAGGATGAACTAAAAGGGAAGCAGTATCCATACGGTGAATATACACATCAAGCTATCGCTCAGCCGAACAGTTTTGGAAGCATGGTAACCCGTTCAGATTTAACAGCGGACGGGCAGAGGGTTGAGGTCGAGGCTGCCGTATCGCCTATCTATGGTGAAAGTGGCGCGCTGATTGCCCATTCCGAAGTTATTCGTGATGTGACCGAAAGAAGAAATGAAGAATTGATGCTTATTCAGGCAGAAAAACTTAAAGTAGCAGGAGAGATGGCAGCAGGTGTAGCTCATGAAATAAGAAACCCTTTAACTGTTCTGCAAGGTTTCCTTCAAATCTTAAAAGAAAAGTCTCCAGAGGATTATCCCTATACGGAAATTATGCTCTCTGAGCTTAAGCGCCTTAATGACATTGTCAGCGAATTCCTGATTTTATCAAAGCCCCAGTCCGTTAACCGTAAACTCTTCAATTTAAGGGAAGTCCTTAAAGAAACGATTACTTTTTTCGGATCTGAAATGGCGCTTAAAAATATTGTGATAAAAATGGACGAAATAGACTCTGTCACTGTATACGGAGACAGGAATCAAATTAAACAAGTACTCATTAATCTCCTGAAAAATTCCAGTGACGCGATGCCTGATGGGGGAACGATCCGAATTTCTTTAGAAAAAAATGATGGAAAAACAGCTGCCCTTATCATTAATGATTCCGGATGTGGTATTCCTAAGCAAAAGCTGGATAAAATTAAAGAACCTTTTTTTACAACTAAAGAAAAAGGAACTGGACTGGGGCTTGTGATTACAGAAAAAATTGCAGCCCAGCATGGGGGATCCCTTGAAATAGAAAGCGAGGAAGGTAAAGGGACAACGGTGAAGCTTATTCTTCCGCTTCCATAAAACCATGAATATGAGAAGGAATCTCCAATTCGTTCAGGATCCGCCTAAAACATACCTGACTGACTATTGCCCAATAGTTCAGTCTTTTTTTATGCCATGACATAAAATTCAGCTATCCCGCAAAGATTAACATAGAAGATCAGAAAAGGAGCTGACACATCAGTGAGAGCAGAGCATAAAGCAGGAGATACGGTTTACGTTATTTATAGAAATCCTCACACAGCCAATGTAGCAGTAATCAAAGAAGCGGAAGTGGTCCAGCACCCTGAGGACAAGAATGACATCGCTTTGTTTCTATATGACACTTATCACGAATTGCTTCCGGATGATGCGGTGTTTGCTTCATTTGAGGAAGCAGAGCAGCTCTATAATGAATTATTTGACCGTGAACAATACGAGTGATGCATACATAAAGGAGGGAATTAAGATTGGTTAAACCATTTGTTCCACAGCTTGTTTATTTTGAACCAAGGGCTCTGGAGTACCCCCTTGGTGTCGAACTGAAAGAAAAATTCGAAAAAATGGGACTTGAACTACGAGAGACAACCTCCCATAACCAAGTCCGGAATATACCTGGAAAGAATCACCTTCAGCAGTACCGAAATGCGAAATCAACATTGGTTATAGGGGTCAGAAAAACGCTAAAGTTCGATAGCTCAAAGCCCTCAGCTGAATACGCCATTCCGCTTGCTACAGGATGCATGGGCCATTGTCATTATTGCTACCTTCAAACGACTATGGGAAGCAAGCCTTACATTAGGACATATGTAAATGTTGAAGAAATACTTGAACAGGCACAGTCATATATGGAGGAAAGAGCACCAGATATAACGAGGTTTGAAGCCTCTTGTACTTCTGATATCGTCGGAGTTGACCATCTCACCCATTCACTGAAAAAGACGATTGAATATTTTGGTAAAAGCGATCTTGGGCAGCTCCGCTTTGTAACTAAATTTCATCATGTAGACCATCTTCTTGATGCAGATCATAACGGAAAAACCAGGTTTAGGTTTAGTGTCAATGCAGATTATGTCATTAAGCATTTTGAGCCGGGCACTTCTCCCTTGGATAAACGGATCGAGGCAGCGGTTAAAGTTGCCCGGGCAGGATATCCGCTCGGGTTTATCGTAGCACCAATCTATATTCATGAAGGATGGCAGGAAGGATATAAACAGCTGTTTGTTAAACTTTATGAATCACTCCCTAAAGACGCTGTTCAGGATATTACGTTTGAAATGATCCAGCACCGTTTTACTAAGCCTGCAAAAAGGGTAATCGAAAAGAATTACCCGAAAACAAAACTAGAAATGAGCGAGGATGAGCGCAGATATAAATGGGGAAGGTACGGAATTGGCAAGTATATTTATCAGAAGGACGAGGAACAGGAATTAAGGGATACACTGGAAGATTATATTGAAGCCTACTTTCCGCAGGCGAAAATTGAATATTTTACGTAAACAGAAGGAAAAGGTTAGATAAACTCAAGAATGCTTGATTTGCGAGCATTCTCGGGTTTTTCTTTTGGTGCGCAAGAGTATTGAAAAGGGTCGAAAAGTGATTAATCTGAAGCTCTATAAAATATGCACGAGCATTGGCATACCTGACAGAAAAAATGAGAATACAAAATTTTCCCTGTCTATCAGGAATGACAGGAAGCCGCTGAAAATGCCAGCAGTTCCTGTGTGTGATAAAATTGGAGTATCTTAGAAAAGGGGTGATATGGATGGATTTGAATCTGCAGCATAAAACAGCTCTTGTTATTGCATCCAGTCAGGGGCTTGGCAAAGCGGTCGCCAAAAAATTAGCGCAGGAAGGCGCAAATGTGATCTTGAGCGGGCGCGATGCTGAGAAGCTGGAAAGTGTTCAGCAGGAACTTGCTTACATAGGAGACGGAAGAATTATCAGTAAAACTTGTGATATTACAGACCCGCAGCAAATTAAAGCTCTTGTTGAACATACCATCGATGAGTTTGGGGAAATTGATATCCTTGTGAACAATGCAGGCGGGCCTCCAGCCGGAACGTTTGAGGACATGACAGATGAAAATTGGTATGAAGCATTTGAGTTGAATCTTCTCAGCTATGTGCGCATAATCCGTCAGGTCCTGCCCCATATGAAAGAAAAAGGCGGAAAAATCATTAATATCGCTTCCTCCTCCGTGAAAGAGCCTATTGAAGGGTTATTGCTTTCCAATACGTTCAGGATGGGAATTGTCGGACTGACTAAAACTCTGTCCCAGGAGCTTGCCCCTTATCATATTCTGATTAACACACTTGCTCCGGGAAGGATTGCGACCGGCCGCGTAGCGTTCCTGGATCAGTCAGCAGCTGAAAGACAGGGCATTACTCCTGATGAGGCGGCCGAGAATAATAAAGCACGTATTCCGCTCGGCCGGTATGGTGATCCCGAGGAATTCGCCAATTATGCTGTTTTTATGCTTTCAGGCGTAAATACATATGTAACGGGCCAGACGCTGCTGGTAGATGGCGGATTAGTAAAATCGGTATAGAAACAAGGAGGAGAGGTCCTATGGCGGGAGAAAACGTGGCATTTATCGGGACAGGGGTCATGGGGAATAGCATGGCAGAACATTTAATGAGTAAAGGCTATTCATTAACAGTATATACCCGAACAAAGAATAAAGCAGAAGATCTCCTTGAGAAAGGGGCAAAATGGGCCGATACCGTCAAGGAAGCTGTGGCGGAAGCCGGCTTTGTGATTACGATGGTCGGCTATCCAAGTGATGTTGAAGCGATCTATCTTGATGAAGACGGTATTATCGATTCCTCTCAAAAGGGTGCCTATTTAATTGATATGACAACTTCTAAGCCATCACTTGCGGTAAAAATTGCTGAAGCAGCACGTTCCAAAGGACTTTATGCCATCGACGCTCCAGTATCAGGAGGGGATGTTGGTGCAAAAGAAGCAAGGCTTGCGATTATGGCAGGCGGCGAAGAATCTGCATTTGAAAACTGTCTGCCTCTTTTTCAGGCAATGGGGAACAATATCGTTCATCAGGGGGGAGCAGGTTCAGGACAGCATACAAAGATGAGCAATCAGATCGCAATTGCCTCAGGGATGATTGCGGTATGTGAAGCTCTAGCCTATGCAGAAAATTCAGGTCTCAATCCGGAACAGGTTCTGAAAAGCATTTCCACAGGGGCAGCAGGAAGCTGGTCCCTCAGCAACCTTGCCCCCCGAATGCTGAGCAATCAATTTGAACCGGGCTTTTATGTAAAGCATTTTATAAAAGATATGAGAATTGCCAAAGAGGAATCAGAGCAATTTGGCCTCCCTACTCCAGGACTTGACCTGGCACTGGAGCTTTTTGAAACACTGGAAAATATGGGAGAAGAGAACAGCGGAACACATGCTTTATACAAGCTTTGGAAGCAAAAAAGGCTCTCCTGATTGATAAAAAAGACAGCCGCTTACGAGCGGCTGTCTGCTAAACTATAAAACTATTATTTACCGATGAACTGCTGAGTCCAGTAGTTGCCTTCTTCAACATGTCCTACACCGATGTGCGTGAACTCGGAATTCATAATGTTTTTACGGTGACCTTCGCTGTTCATCCATGCTTGTACAACTTCTTCAGGTGATTTTTGCCCCATAGCAATGTTTTCCCCTGCTGTTTTGTATTCAACCCCAAATTGTTTCATCATATCAAACGGAGATCCGTATGTTGGGCTATTGTGATCAAAGTAGTTATTTTTCTGCATATCTGCAGACTTTTCTTTAGCTACTTTGCTTAGCTCTTCATCTACTTGAAGTGGCTTAAGACCTTGTTTTTCACGCTCTTGGTTTGTCAGTTCAACAACCTGCTGTTCAAACTCGCTAAGGGCGCCGGACTTAGCTGTTTCTTGCTTAGGTTCAGAAGCTTGCTCTTTGGCAGGAGCCTGCTGCTGTCCTTGTGCAGGAGCTGGAGCCTGCTCTTTAGCAGAAGCTGGAGCCTGTTCTTTGGCAGGAGCTGGAGCCTGTTCTTTAGCTGCTTCCGGTTCTTGTCCTGGCAGGCAGTTTGGTTTTTGAGCCTTATCCTTACCGTTCTGACCTTGTGCGGCCTGAGCCTGCTTGCCTAGAAGCTGCTGAATTTGCTCCTGAATTTGCTGCTGATTGCCGCTGCCTTCAGCTGCCTGCTGAACTTGCTCAGGGCTGATATTAAATTTCTTGCTTAGTTCAGTCACTTTAGCCTGTACATTCTGCTGAGAAAGTTCCTGTGCACCTGCCGGGTTGCCTCCTCCGAAAGTGGCGAATCCTGCCGCAGCAGCGACTGATATAATAAAAGATTTCTTAGTAGTGTTCTTCATAAATTAAAGCCCTCCTAAAAAATGTGTGATTGTATTTTCGTGCTTCTCTCTTGCACAAACTCATCATAACACGGCAGAATTGTAATATTTCAGCCACCGATTTCCATTGACATGTTTACCTTTGAAATAAAACCCCGAAACTTAAAAAATCCCTTATATAATAGTGGTTTAATCCACTTTCATTCTGTAAGTAGAGCAGTTTTTCACAGTCGAAAATCTCCTTAAAATACCATCTGTTGAAGTTTTTTCATTGAATTTGTACTTGACACAAAAAATAGGCCGTTCGACATATGACAACTATTACACAAGTGTTACAATAGGGATGTTATTTTACAAAACTTTTCATTTAATAGATATCTATTTTGAAAGGAGTACGAAATTGACAGAACAAGGGACACATTCATCGGAGGATCGAAAGCTGAAAAGAGCCCGCCATTTTCGCATCAATATTTTTTTCTTTTGCGTATTTCTCATTTTCACGATGCTTATCGTCCGTCTGGGCGTTATTCAGATTGTTAAAGGAGAGGAGTATACGAAGGAAGTAACCAGAACGGAAGCAAATATCTCTTCTTATCCGGCGCCCCGGGGGAAAATGTATGACAGGTATGGCAGAGTGGTTGTTGACAACGTAAGTGTACCTGCCATTACTTACACGGTAGAAAAAAGCACGAAAACGGCAGATAAGCTGGAGACAGCAAGAAAGCTTGCCGAATACATCGAGGTTGAAAAAGAAGCAATTCAATATACAGCCGGACAGGAAAGCGAACGGGATATCCGTGATTATTGGCTGGCCTCCCACGAAGAGGAGGCTAAAAAACTTTTAACGGCAAAGGATTTGGAGAGGAAAGGGAAGGATCAATATAAGCTTCAGGTTGAGAGGGTGCCTCAGCATGAAGTGAATGTGATAAAAAACAATCCGGGTGAACTGGAGCTTGCGGTGCTATACAAACGTTTCTCTTCAGGATATGAGTATGAACCGCAAATCATTAAGTCGCAGGCAGCTCCTAAAGATGAAGTTCCAGGGCCGCATAATATGCTTACGAATGATGAAATGGCCCGGGTTTCAGAGAATATCGAATCTCTGCCGGGTGTTAACATCATTACAGACTGGAACCGGAGCTACGTATTTGGAGATACGCTGGAAAGTATACTTGGAGGGGTCACAAGCTCCTCCCAGGGTATATTGGAAGAACGTAAGCCTTATTACCAGGCGAGAGGGTACGCACGCAACGACCGAGTAGGGAAGTCTCGCCTTGAGTATCAATATGAAGAATTTTTAAATCCGCGTAAAGCGAAGGTTGAATATATCACAGATAAAAACGGCAGCACTATTTCCGAGAAGGTCGTGGACCCTGGCAGAAGAGGACTTGATCTGAAGCTGACTTTTGATGCGGAGCTTCAGCGTGAAGTAGAAAAAATTGTCGAGGAAGAATTGAAAAAAGCTGTAGCCGTAAGCCCATATGCCGACCGTGCCTTTGCAGTGATGATGGATCCCTACGAGGGCGATATCCTCGCTATGGCTGGAAAAGGCTACGACCGCTTTAATTCAAAAAAATATTATGATTTTTCTTATGGAGCCTACACAACCCAGTATGAAATGGGATCAGCTGTTAAGGGGGCTACCCTCTTAGGGGGGTTTCAGGAAGGCTTGGAGCCTGGGACGTCATTTAATGACAATATCCCGATTCTTCTCAAGGGTACCGCTCCGAAAAAATCCCTGCACCCGAGCGGATGGGTCGATGACCGCGAGGCACTGGAAGTCAGCTCGAACGTTTATATGTTCCGGACGGCGATGGAAATTGCCGATATTCCATATGTACCCAACGGGAAATTCTCCGCGGGACCGGATGACCTGCGGAAATTCCGCAACCTGAACGATCAATTTGGCCTCGGAGTGCCCACCGGCATCGATTTGCCCGGTGAAGCAGACGGTCAAAGAGCGTATCCGGACTCGGTAGGCGGATTGCTTCTTGATGTCGCAATCGGCCAATATGATACGTATACTCCTTTGCAGATGGCCCAGTACATCTCTGTCATAGCAAACGGAGGATACCGGGTTGAACCAAGAGTCGTCAGGTCTGTTCACGAACCGATGAACGATCATCAGCTTGGGCCATTTGTATTTGAGAGAGACCCCAAAATTTTGAATGCCATTAATAATACTTCAGATGAAATCAAGCGGATCCAGGATGGGATGAAACTCGTTACAAAAGGTTCCCGGGGGACAGCCAGGGCCTATTTTAACGGCCTTGATGTTGCGGGGAAAACGGGAACCACTCAATCTTTTTACACAAATATCCAGCAGGGAATTAAATTAAAGCCTGTAAGCAATGTTACTTTTGTAGGGTATTACCCGACCGACCATCCCAAAGTAGCGTTTAGTGTAACCGTGCCGAATGTGAAGGAAAGGTCTTCGGCGACTGCCGCAAGCAGGCTTATCGGAGACCGGATCATGAAGGCTTATGTACAGCTTGAAAAAAAATATAATGCCCAAGAAGATAAATCGAAAGTGATCATTGACAAAAAGAAAGAAGCCGCCAGCTAATCATAAAGGGCCGCAGTTTATACGGTTCTTTTTTTTGCCAATCATATACTGCCCCTTTTCGAAAGAAACTATAAAGCAGGAAAGAAAAGGGGTGAAAAAAGAATGGCAAAACGCACAAAGAAGAATGATGCTGAACAGAAAAATAAAAAAGGATTTGATTCTTCAAAGCAAGATACTGAATTTGCCCATGAATCAGGAAGCCATCATGTCAATCAGCTTCATCATGAGAAAGCGAAAAAAGAAAAGGCGTCTAAAAATCAAGGGGAATACAAAGGAATGAATTGAGCCGAAACACCTGCTTTAACCAAAGCGGGTGTTTTTTTTGCGGTTTACGTGAAGATGATGTTCATTAGCTCACATTGACTTCCGGTCCTGCCGGAACATGGCACAGGGAAAAGCACCCTCTTCATTTTGAGAGTCTCGAGCAAGCTCTTGCAAGGTTAAGCTAGGCCTGAAAATATTGGAAACTTTTGAAAGTGTTTGAAGGATTCAGATAAAATTTCTCGAATTGTTTTATAGATATCATACCCAGGCTGAAGATTTAAAAGTATGCTCCAATTGAAAGCTTTTCCGAAAAAGGGGGGGAAGCAATGGATCAGCAAACGGAAGAAACAGATTACGTATACACGGTCCTAAACTCTAAAGGAAAGATTCTCTACGTTTCAGCCAATGCAGAGGAATTTATACGCTCCGGCAGGGAAGAACTCATAGGGAGATACCTTTCAGACTATGTACATAGTGAGGATGTGCAGGCTGTAGAGAGCTATTTGCAGAATCAGCACTATATGTTTCCGTGTTCATTCAGAATGAAAACGAAGGAAAACGGAAGTGTTTGGGCAGAAGCAGTGATGGATTTTATCCGGAGCCATAAAGAAGCAGGCGAACGGGAAGAAATCGTCCTGAAGATCACGTTTTCTGATCCGGAAGATGCTTTATCCAATCCATCCACGCTCCTGGACGAAGAAACGGCGGAAAAGATGTTTCTGAATCATTTGCCAAGCCCGCTTATTATAACGGTTAAAGGGGTGATTCACTTTGCCAACAAAGAAGCGGTTGCGCTGCTGAAAGCAGGAGCAAATGACGCCAGGCTGATTGGACTGAATTCCCTGGAGTTAATTCAGGAAGATTACAAGGAGATTTTCCGCAACAGGATTGAACGGCTTCAAAAGGGAGCGAGGGCAGGTGTTACTGAACAAATCTGGCACAGGCTTGACGGTACACCAATTGAGCTGGAAGTGAAAACGTCATCGATCCAATATGGAAAAGAGCATGCAGAGCTTGTAGTCCTGCTTGATATATCTGCCAGAAAAAGATTTCAGAAAATCCTTCAAAAAAGCAGGGAACGCTATCAAAGACTGATTCAAAATTCTTTGGACACCATCGCTGTGATTCATAATGATAAATGGGTATTTATTAATGAATCAGGGGTACGTCTGTTTAGAGCTTCAGGCTATCAGGATATGCTTGGGAAGAGCTATACCCGATTTATGAAGGAAGATCAGCTCATTCATGCACAAACTCTCATTCGTGAGGTTCTTACAGGGCAGTCGGATTCAAGGGTTGGGGAAGTGGAGTGGAAAACCTACGAAAACCAGCTTATATTTACCGAGATGGTCTGCATTCCCACCAGTTACTTTGGTGAGCCTGCGGTTCAAGTAATCTTAAGGGACTTAACAGAAAAGAAAAAAACTGAAGAGCTGATGCTGCAATCTGAAAAATTGTCTGTAGCGGGACAGCTGGCTGCGGGGATCGCCCATGAAATCAGAAACCCGCTTACAGCAATCAAAGGATTTTTACAGCTTATGAAAACAAAAGACACCAGCAATGATGAGTATTTTAAAATCGTTTTTGGGGAACTGGACAGAATTGAATTAATCTTGAGCGAGCTTCTTGTGCTTGCTAAACCGCAAACGAGCATGTTTACAAAAACAAATTTAAACCTGCTGATCCATGAAGTGACCACTCTTCTTGAAACACAGGCTAATTTGAACGGAGTGTACATTAAGACTTCTCTTACGAACGAAAACTCAAATTTATACGGAGACCCCAATCAGCTGAAACAAGTTTTTATTAACTTGATTAAGAATGCCATTGATGCGATGCCAAATGGAGGTTCAGTTAAGATAAACACGAGCGGAAGCAGCGACGAAATCGTGGTAACCGTTCAGGATGAGGGGGAAGGGATATCCGAGTCCATCTTAAAGCGGATGGGTGATCCATTTTTTACGACGAAAGAAAAGGGGACCGGTCTAGGACTCATGATTACATATAAAATCATTGAAAACCACTTTGGAAAAGTAACCATTGCAAGTGAAAAAGGAAAGGGCACCACATTCACGATCTGCTTTCCAACAAAAGGAGGACGCTCAGTCAGGTGAGCGTCCTCCCTTTTTTATAGCATTCAGCTGTCAAAATCTCTTTTAAACCGGCTGGACCACATTTCGGATAAAATGATCAAAGCGGTCCATCCCTGTCTCCAGCTGCTCCATTGAGTAAGCGTAAGAGATCCGGATAAATCCTTCCCCGTACTTGGAAAAAGCACTTCCCGGCACCACGGCTACTCCTCCATCACTGACTAGGGAAAGAGAAAAGTCAAAGGAAGATAAGCCGAATTTTTTGATGGAAGGAAATATGTAAAATGCACCCGTAGGCCTGGCTGTTTCAATTCCCATCTTTATAAGCCTGCCGTACACGTATTCCATTCTTTTCCTGTATTGTTCGCGCATGATAAACGCGTCATCAATTCCGTTTGTCAGCGCCTCATAAGCGGCTTTCTGAGAAATGGAGGAAGCACAGGATACATTATACTGATGTACCTTAAGCATGTGCTTTGCAATCTCTTTCCGGGCAAATACAAACCCCACTCGCCATCCTGTCATGCTGTGGGATTTAGACAGCCCGTTTATAACTATGGTTTGTTCAGGCAGCAATGCTGCAATGGAATAGTGAGTTCCAGTAAACACCAATTCACTGTAGATTTCATCTGAAAGAACAAAAACATCCCGTCCTCTTAAAAGATCGGCGATTTTTTCAAGCTCTTCACGGTCCAGAGCAGCGCCTGTCGGATTGGATGGATAAGGCAGGATGACACATCTTGTCCTTTCTGTTAATCGTGCTTCAATCTGTTCTGCTGTTAATTTGAACTGGGTTCTGGCTGTGTCAGCATGAACAGGAACGGCTCCGCAAAGCCTGATAATCGGCTCATACCCGGGATAAACCGGCCCGGGGAGAATGACCTCACTTCCCTCAGAGAGGATTGTCCTTAGCGTTATATCAATGGCCTGGCTTGCTCCTGCGGTTACAATGACTTCTTCTTCAGGACTATAGGAGAGTTTGTACTTCTTCAGTAAAAAGTCGCTTGCTGCTTTTCTAACCTCTGCATACCCCGCATTATGAGTATAGGAGGTGAAGTTTTCATCAATTGCTTTTTTTGCCGCAGCCTTAACATGATGCGGGGTGAAAAAATCGGGCTGCCCGATTGTCAGGGATACAACATCTTCATAATTCTCAACTAAGTTAAAAAACTTTCTGATTCCAGACATTTCGATCTCTTTTACTCTGGGCTGGATTAAATGCTCCATCAAATCACCTTTTCTTCCTCGTGCTTATGTATCATTTTAACAAATCTTATCTCCATTTTGTAAAGATAAACATTTTCTCATGCCAATTGCCTTTTTAAAAGCGCCTAATGGAATGTTAAAATGGTACGCAAGGTTTGAATCTGCTTAATCAGGGTAAATTTTTAAAAGTAAAACTGCCAATCGGAGATGGAATAAATGATTCGAACACTCGCCGTAACAGATTCCGGAGAAGTTATATACGATTTACCGCTGGGTTCATTGAAAAAAGAAGGATACAAGTGGTACTGGGTTGACTTTCAGGAACCTTCCGAAAAAGAGATTCAGCTGCTTTCAAAATTTTTCAGGTTCCATCCACTCGCAATTGAGGACTGTGTAGAATTTGTACAGCGGCCCAAAATGGATTTTTATGACGATTATTTCTTTTTGGTGCTCCACTCCATCCATCAAAAAACCCTGGATGCCGAAGAAGTCGATCTATTTGTCAGTGACCGGTATCTTGTTTCTTTTCATAAAAAGCCTGTCAGGGAAATCAGTAATTTATTTTTGCGTGTGAAAAAGGATGCTGGTATGCAATCCGGGCCCATGCAAATCATGTACGAGATACTTGATAAACTGGTGGATGAATATTTTCCTCCAGTCTACCAATTGGAAGATGTGCTCAATTCGATGGAAGATAAATCCGGGGAGCAGACAATCAGTTCCATTATGGAAGAAGTGTTTAAAATACGTACAGATTTATCCAGTCTCCGCAGAAGCATTATCCCTATGAGAGACTTGCTGTACCGTATGATTTCCTCTTCAAAGCTCAGCGGTCTAAAGCAAAAAGAAATTTACCTGCAGGATGTTTATGATCACCTGCTGAAGCTGGTTGAAATGATTGATGCAAACAGAGAGCTGACTGCGGATATTAGAGACAGTTACCTTTCCATCAGTTCGGATAAAATGAACCGGATTATGATGACTCTTACCGTAATGTCATCCATCTTTCTTCCGCTTACCTTCATCGCCGGTCTGTATGGAATGAACTTTCAATATATGCCGGAGCTGCAGGGAAGAAACAATTATTTTGTTGTTCTTGGGATCATGATTGTTATCGTGATTGTTATGGTTGGATTCTTTTGGAAGGTCGGCTGGCTCCGCTACAAAAAATCAAAATTATAGCCCGCCCCCCCATAAGACCTATTTATTAATCGAAAATCTATATGTACACAAAAAATCCTTATAAGAAGGTGAAATTTGTGCTTCCAGATGATACCTATCTTACACCGGAAGAAAAATTACTTGTTGTCAAATTAAGGAGCGAAATGTTTAATGCTCTGACATTAGAGCATATGAAATTTTATAAACAGGAATTGGATAAAATTTATGAACAGGCGGAAAGAAGAGAAGAGTTTAAAGAAAAGATGAAAAAAATGGAAGATGAAATTCGGTCCCTTGTATAGAGAGACCGGATTTTTTAATGCAAAAAAGTTTTTTCATGCTCATTCCGATAGAACCATTCCCTAACGTCAGGGATGCTGCAGAAAATCCAGATTCCATACACCTGGCAATACCAATGTGCCTTCTGGTGCCTGCCTCCGACCCTCCCTCTGCTAAAGAATTAAAGCTCTGGCACCATCTCTCGGGCCCGTTATACCGCAAGGCTTTAAAGAACAAGTCTCCGTACCGCTTTGCGTTAAAGCAGCAGGGGCCAGGCACTGTGCCTGGCCCCACTTTCGGTGCCGTACTAAAGCTCCGGCACTTGATCCGCGAATCCTTGCTGCGCAAGGGCTGGCAGACCAACGTCTTTGCCCCCCGCCCCTTTACAGCAGTAAAGCTCCGGCACCGTGATACCTGGAAAAGCCGTTCCTGAATCATCTGAGGATTTCGATAAGTCACTGGCATGCTCTTTCCAGCGGGTCATTTTGCAGGGGGATGTGATTTTTTTTCAGCCTGCTGTGAAGTTTGGGCATCTTTAGAGAACTCCATCTCTGTAATAGATGCTGCGTGCTGGAGTCCGGATTTAGTCTTGCGATTTCTTTTTGTCATTGGAATCCCTCCTTATGTATAGAATGGCAAGCTTGCTGGCATGCCATCCTTTTATTTAGTGGAAATTCGAGGAGGATTTCCTTTACATGTCCAAACGGATGGAAATTTCAAGTATACTAAATATATCAGGAAAAGCGGAGGACGATCATGATCAGGATAGCGATAATAGGTCAATCAGGAACAATTCCGGAAGAAGTTTGTACGATAGCTGAGGAAGCTGGTGCGGAAGTGGCTAAACGAGGTGCGGTTCTGCTGACTGGAGGCGGAAGCGGAGTGATGGAGCATGCTTCAAAGGGTGCGAAAGAATCAGGCGGTCTTGTAATCGGGATTTTAGCAGGAGACCTTACCGATGTGGCAAATGATTACTTGGATGTCCCCATTACAACGGGGTTAGGCTTTGATTACCGCAGCCTTATTCTGGTGCACTCATGTGATGCCATTATTATGATAAGAGGGGGAAACGGCACCCTTGGTGAGCTTTCAGCAGCTTATATGAACAGCAAACCCGTTGTCGCTGTTGAGACTTCTGGAGGATGGGCGGCTAAAATTAAAAATGCTGCATTCGAAGGTATTTATCTGGACGAGCGCAGAACAGTAGAAATACACTACGCGTTAACCGGAAAACTGGCTGTAGAACGGGCGTTTGAACTGCTGAGCAAAAAAATGGATCCTTCAAGAAATACGGGCTTGACAGGCGATTAATGGCAGCTTAAGTGGAAGAGCCGAAAGAAACCGCTCTTAGAATAAAGGGCTGTTCTTGCACCTGTCGGGGGCTTCTTTCATCCGTACCTGATAAAAGCAGGCTCCCTGCAGGCAGGGAGCCTTTTAGTGTAAGGTCAGAAGCAAGTAAAGGAGCTGATTTGCCTAAGGTCGATCCCGAAATAGAACCATTGTCTAAATTGAGGGTACCATCTAAATCCTGCTGTAGAATTTCTTCCAACAAAGGTAGGATAGAACCAGAACTGCTGACCGTTATTCAGCCAGATATACGTGTTGCGGAAGAGGCATCTGCGGATTCCTCCCGGGTCTACTGCAAAGGCCGTGGCCTGCTGCTGAACAGGTGTAAAAGCTGGAGGCGGGCCAGGGGGCTGCTGGGTGCCGCCTCCGGGTAATCCCCCGGGTGGAGGCGGCGGGGGCTGAAGCATTTGACGCTCCCAGCCAGGCAGGAATGGATAATCATTAAGAAAAAAAGAAGCATACGGATCATAGTCAACGGGATAACCTGCATATTGGTACATGGTTGATGGTCCTCCTTAGAAAGGAAATACAGTCCATCTACCTTATGCAGAGCAGAACATATGGGTGTATGCCTGCCTATGATGTCTGAACTGTTTTTTTCTTAGGATGATAGGGAATATAGCAGCTATTTAAAATAGCCTTGCATTTTTTTTTCGCTTTAGCAGCGGCGCTGCTTAATTCTTCTGAAGTTGCAAATGTAGCTTCCTGATTCGTCACAACTGCGATTGAGAGGGAGGTAAGAGGAATTTTTTCATAGCTGTTCTTCCGGGATAATCCGATTGAGTACCCGCGATCCCAGTCAGACTGTTCGTAATATTTATTCACGACGACTGTGAATTCCATAATAATGTTTTTGCAAAGCTGCTCATATTCAAAATGGGGAAGAATGGCAAGAAAATCATCGCCTCCGATATGTCCCAGAAAATTATTTTCGTTACCGCTTGATGAAAGGTATTTAATTAAAATATTTGCTGTTTCCTTTATAAGCAGATCTCCCTTTTTAAAACCGAACCGGTCGTTGAATTCTTTAAAATGATCAAGATCTGCATATAAAAGGGTAAACCTGCTGCTGTGTATAATCTCATTCAGTTTATTCTCAATTAAAATGTTGCCCGGAAGACCTGTCAGGGGATTCGTCCAGGTAGCTAAATCTGCCTGCACTTCAGCGAATTTCATCAAAAGATTTTTGATGCTGATTATCCCAATGTATGCGCCTTCAGAGGTGACGATGATGTAGTCATACAAAAACTCCTCTTCCCGCTGCATAGCAAGGGAGCTTACTTCTGTAATACTGTCCGAGGCATCAACAATAAGTGGATTTGAGTCCATAATTAATTCGATGGGCCGTCCCATAAACAAATCATATCCATATTTAGTAGAAAGTTTGTGATTATACCTGGATTTCATCACAAGACCTACAGGCCTGCTGTTTTTTATGACAACAATTCCCTGGGCTGAGGAGTGCTCTTCGAATAGGATTTCTGCTGTCTGGGTTTTTACGTCGCCTGTTATAACAGGCGCTTTTTCGGCAATATCACCAATCTTTATCATTAGCATGACTCCTTGACTAGTTCGTATTCACCACAGTTACTACTATTTTACTATATATATCGACATATAATTGTAAAATTTGTGTAAATCAATGGAGTGTTTTATTAGGCTGCAGGCCAGATTATAAATCCCTGAAAAATTCAGAGCGAATTTGCCGGCTAACGTGACTTCATGTTCAATGTGAAGAGTTATAAAGCCTTTAATTAAACAAGGAGATTTGCTATATGGATTATAAAGTTTTCATGATATATTGTGAATTGTAAGAAGATAGACGGAGGTAGCCAGTGCTCATTTATTTAAAACCCCTTATTGTAAATATGGCGATTTTGTTCTCTTTTACGTTTAACGCCAACCTGATTTTTCCGTTTCATTCAGGAAAGAGGATGTCAGTTAAGCAGCAAGTCATTTTTGGCCTTATCAGCGGTTTTGGGGCTATGCTCTGCATGCTTTACCCAATTGAAGATCTGGGGGAAACGTTCTTTGATTTCAGGATGATCGCGATTTTGATTGTTACGTTGTATTCCGGCTGGCTCGCGGGAGGAATTGGGCTTTTGCTCGTTTGTTCTATCCGGTATGGATTTGGCGGAGAATTTATGCAGGTCGGCTTAATTATCAACACGGGTGCCTATGCGGCAGGCATCATCTTCAGAAAAATATTCTTAAAGGCTCAAGTCCGCCTCGCAGCAGGGGCTTTCATTGTGTTCATTTATTTTCTTCTATACATTTGGATTGTTTCCGTGTTCATTACTTTCTTGCCCTTTGAGTTTTATATGATCTATTTCTTGTTTTTCTTTGCTGTTACGATGGCGATGATCGCAATTATTGAGGCGCTCATTCGCATCAACCGGAACCTGGTCAATATGGTGTACCTGGAAAAGCTGACCACCATCGGTCAAATGGCAGCATCCATTGCTCATGAAATACGGAATCCCATTACGGCTGTAAGAGGATTTATACAGTTCCTGCAAGAAGACACGGCTGATTCGAAGCTTAAAGAATTTTCGCCGCTCATTCTTGGAGAACTGGATCGGACGAACAAAATCATTACTGATTATCTGAAATTGGCCCAGCCATTCGAGTTCGAGCTTGAAAGGGTGAAAATTGATCAGCTTCTCAAAGATTCTGTTGAACTTTTAACGCCTATGGCTACTTATGAGAATGCAGAGATCAGTCTTGAAATGCTTCCAAGCAATGATGTACTGGGAGATACCGAGCATTTGAAGCAAGCCATTATTAACCTGCTTAAAAACTCAATTGAAGCATTGGATGGCAGCGGCACAATCGCTGTGTCGAAAAAACCGGACTATTTTAACGGCAAAGTTCTAATTACCATTTCAGATAACGGCAAAGGAATGGACGAGGAGCAGCTTAAACATATCGGTCTTCCTTTTTATACGACGAAAACGAAAGGAACCGGTCTTGGGACAATGATTACAAGCAGGCTCATTCATGATATGGAAGGGGAGATTGCTTACAGCAGCAGGCTTGGTGAAGGAACATCGGTAACAATTACGTTAAAGGCCTTTAATCGAATTGGATAGTCACCAGGGAGAAGTGCTGGTACCTGAGCAGGAAAAGCGGGCTGCAGAATAGGCCGGTCCCCCTCATCCGCAGCGCCGGGGGGGGGACGGCCAGCCCAAAAAACCAAGATCGCATGCTGCGGGAGCGACCTTGGTTTTGGATTGTGTCGTGTTATTCCTTAATGGACCGAATGGAGAATCATGCTTGCAAGAAAGAGCAGAGCGATTATATATAAAGGCAGCCCGATTTCTTTCGAACGTTTCATAGCCAGCTTGACGATTGGATAGGCTATGAATCCGAAAGCCATTCCATCGACGATGCTGTAAGTCAGCGGAATTAATGCAATGATCAAAAAGGCAGGAAAGCTTTCTGAAAAGTCCTGCAAATTGATGTTCTGGATGTTTTGAATCATCAAACCGCCGATTAGAATAAGCACCGGAGCAATCGCACCGTCAGGAATCAGCTTAATATAAGGCAAAAACAGCAGAGAAGCCAAAAAAAGCAGTCCGGTGATTATAGAGGTTACCCCTGTGCGTCCTCCAGCAGAAATACCGGCAGCAGTCTCTACCGTGCTCACGGTTGGACTTGTACCCAGGAATCCTGAGGCAATGGCCGATAATGAGTTGGCCTGCAAAGACGGCTTAAAGCGGTTAGGGCGGCTGATCATGGATGTATGGCCATGAACCAGTCCAGCATTTTCAAACACAATAACCATGGTGAGAGAGAAAACGCCAATCCAGAAAGCAGTGTCAAACATACCTGCAAATGAGATTGAGCCAATGACGGTTACATATGCATCAAAACCGCCGGCACTCTCTGAAGGTGAATTCGGCGGGATAAGTCCAAACAAAGAAGCTATAACGGTGCCAGCCAGGATGCTGATTAGAAAATGTCCAGGTACCCCTTTTGCAAATAATACAACCGTGATCAAAAGAGTCAGAATGGACGCAATCACTGCGGGACTGCTCAAATCACCCATCTGGACGAATGTCGTTTTACTTGCTTCAACAAGACCTGCTTTCTGGAGGCCAATAAAGGTCAGGAAAATCCCAATCCCGACTGTTATGGCCTCTTTTAATGCGGATGGGATCGCAGCTGACAGAATTTCGGTCAGCCCGGTAAATGCAACGGCTGCAAAAAGCAGCCCGGAAATGACAACTACAGCGAGTCCCTGCTGCCACGGAATGCCCATTGATTGACAAATCGTATAGGTAAATAACGCATTGACTCCCATGCCCGGTACGAGGATGATCGGCGTCTTTCCAATCAATCCCATGAGCAGGCATCCGGTAAATGCTGCCAGGACAGTGGCAATCATTCCTGCTTCAAGAGGAATGCCTGCATCTGAAAGAATAGAAGCATTTACAGCAATGATGTATACAGCGGTCAAATATGAAACGATTCCTGCCATTATTTCTTTCTTGATCGTGGTTCCATTTTCTTCGAGCTGAAAAAGTGACTTCAACGGTAATCCTTCCTTGTTTTTCATCCCTCGACCCTACCCGTATAATCGGCACGCCGATTCACATTATGCATTATAGCAGGCAAAGACTTTTTTTGCATCAGCGTTTTTCTGCAAATGTTAAAAGATAGTAAAGACAAAGGAACCTGGTTCCCGGACCTAGAATACATAAGCATCAACAGTTACAAGGAAAGGTGTCGTCACTATGTCGGAAATAAATTATTCAAAAGCTGATTCTCCGGGGCTGAAATCCTCCTGGCCTGTCTTTTTTTCACTCCCCGTTCTTTCTTGGGCGCTCTATGATTTTGCGAATACCATCTTTTCCTCCAATATGATTACCATCTTCTTTCCGTTTTATCTGGAGGAGGCCATAGGCAGCAGTGAGAGAATGGATCAAATTGCAAGCACCTTTATATCCTATGCCAATGCGGCAGCGGGTCTTTTTCTCGTGTTATTTTCTCCCCTTTTTGGTGTAATGATTGATCGGACCGGAAGGAAAAAGAGGTACATCATCCGATTTACAGCGGTTACTGTTTTAGCGACAGCGCTTATGGGCGTTTTTGGATATGTTCAGCTGCCGGGTTTTTTGTTTGGTGTGCCCGCATCCCTTGGGATCATCGTAATCCTGTTTATCATTGCGAAATTCTTTTATTCTTCCAGCTTGATTTTCTACGATGCCATGATTACGAATGTCAGCACCCCTCAAACGCTTCCGCTCATTTCCGGCTTCGGAGTAGCTGTCGGGTACATTGGAACGCTTGCGGGTCTCACTATCTACCCATTTATCGGAGGAGGGGGCTTCCATCAGGCCTTCATACCGACAGCCTGCCTGTTTGCCCTGTTTACACTGCCGCTCCTTTTTTTTACAAAGGATCAGCCGCTGCTTGAACCCAGGGAAAAAAAGCATTTTCTTAGTGGGTATAAAGAAATTTTAGCAACCTTCAAGGAGCTGAAGCAATACAGACCCGCCTTTCTGTTTTTAGTGGCGTATTTTTTTATCAATGACGCTCTAGCTACAGCGATCGCAATGATGGCTGTTTATGCCAAAGCCATTGTCGGTTTTTCGAACAGCCAGTTTATTCTTCTGTATTTGGTTTCGACCATTGCAAGTATCGGGGGTTCCTTTCTCTTTGGATTTATTACAAAATCTGCCGGTGCTAAAAAGGCCGTAACAGCAGTCGGCTTTATTTTACTGACTGCCTTGCTACTTGCAACGGCGGCAACAGAAGAGTGGATGTTCTGGATAGCGGGGAGTCTGTTCGGCATTTCTCTCGGGGCTGTGTGGGTAACCTCCCGTACGTTAATCGTAGAAATTACTCCGGAGGACAAAAGGGGGCAATTTTTTGGGCTGTTCGCTTTTTCAGGAAAGGTTTCCTCGGTGATCGGTCCGTTGCTGTATGGAACCATTACGCTGCTTTTTGCCGATTATGGCGACATTGCAAGCAGGGCAGCGCTGGGCTCACTTATGATTATGGCGGCCATCGGGCTTATCATTCATCAGCGTGTTACATATAGGACGGCTGATCAAGTGGATTAAGACAGGCAAGCCCGTGCATATAAATAAGGGAAGCACGGGAGGAAGTGGTATAGGTGACGCGCAAAGCCTGGGGAATCGATTCGGCCAAAAAAGCAGATCAGGAGTTATATAATTGTGTAAAGAAGCATTATGGGACTCCTGCGTATTGGGGCCGTTATCTAGCTGACGTGCCTGGAGTTTCAAGAGGCTTATCCAAACTTGAAATCAGCTTTATCCATAGCAGGGGGATTAAAATTCTGCCTATTTATAACGTTTTCGACCAGGCGATTGATTACGACAAAGGAGCCATTGCCGTCAGGAATGCTGTATTCCATGCAAGAAGACTTGAAATATCGGCAGGTACGGTCATTTTCGCCAATATTGAGCATTTTTTTACGGTTAAAGCTGAGTGGATTTCCGCTTGGGCAGAAAAAATGACAGAGACCGGTTTTCGGCCTGGGTTTTATCATGATCCCGTTAAAGGGGACTTTTCGGATGCCTACTGTGAAGCGGTCAATAAAAACAGCAGGATTGCAAGGGAGAGCATCTTATGGTCCTCCAGACCGGAAACCGGAGCAGGCAAGGAGTACGAAGCCCCGCCATTTAATCCTTCAAAGCCCCCTTGTAAAGGGAATGTCTGGATTTGGCAATATGGAAGGGATGCCAGGCTGTGTCCGATTGATACCAATCTGGCTGAGTCAAGGCTTATGAAATACTTATATTAATTCAAATGCCTTCTTTGTCCGGCTTCATCTCTGAATGAAAATGCCGATATAAAAGGTATCATAGTGAATGGAAGGAAGAGCATGATGGCAGAGAATAGAGGAATCTTACTGGAAAGCGGTACAAATGAGCTGGAATTAGTAGAGTTTCTAATTGGTGAAAACCGCTTTGGCATAAACGTTATTAAAGTGAAAGAGATCATTCAGCCTGTACCAGTTACAGCTGTCCCGCACTCGCACTCATATGTTGAGGGAATCATGGAACTTCGCGGCGAGGTGCTTCCTGTAATTAATGTGGCGAAAGCCTTGAATTTGCAGGAAAAGGAAATGACCCGTTCAGATAAGTTTATTGTCACAGAGTTTAATAAACAAAAACTAATCTTTCATGTGCAAAATGTCACACAAATTCATCGGGTGACATGGGATATGATTGAGAAGCCTTCAACGATGTATCAAGGTCTGGAATCACATATAACTGGAGTGATCCAGCTGAATGAAAAGATGATTCTCATGCTTGATTTTGAAAAAATTGTAGTCGATATCGATCCGGCGTCCGGTCTTACCGTGGAGCGTGTGAAAAAGCTTGGGAAAAGAGAACGCTCAGAAAAGAAGATTCTCATAGCAGAAGATTCACCTATGCTGCGAAAGCTTTTAAAAGAGACCTTAGAAGAAGCAGGGTTCTCAAACATGGAGCTGTTTGAAAACGGGAGGGAGGCCTACCTTTATCTTGAACAGGCCGCTGAAGAGCAGGGGAAAGCGCGAGATTGGATTCACCTGGTGATTACGGATATTGAGATGCCTCAAATGGATGGTCTTCACTTAACAAAAAAATTGAAGGAACATCACGTGCTTCAGGAAATCCCTGTCATCATTTTTTCATCCCTTATCACAGATGATCTTATGCATAAGGGAATTAGGGTCGGAGCAACAGCTCAGGTAAGCAAACCTGAAATTGATGAGCTGGTTGCATTAATTGATCAGCATATTTTATAGTAAAAAGAAAGGACTGGAGGGTGTAACCGTATGATTAGCGAAGCAAAGAGATTTGCTGAGTTTGCCCACAGGGGCCAGGTCCGCAAATTATCAGGTACACCATATTTCATGCATGCTGAAAATACGGCTACGATTCTAATGAAAGCAGGAGCCTCTAATCCCCTTATTGCAGCCGGATATTTGCACGATACGGTAGAAGATACCGACACGGAACTCGAGGACATTCAGCAGAAATTTGGAGTCGAGGTTGCAGAGCTTGTCGCTTTCAATACAGAGGATAAAACCAAAACTTGGGAAGAAAGAAAGCATGCGACGATCGACAGGGCTGGTGAGGCAACCTTGCAGGAAAAAATGCTTCTTGCAGCGGATAAGCTGGACAATCTGCAAAGCATTGAACAGGAATACAGCAAATACGGGGACGAGCTTTGGAAGCATTTTAACCGCGGCAAAGACCAGCAGAGCTGGTATTATAGGGAAGTTGTAAAACAGCTATTTGTAAGGCTGCAGCCTTCTGACATCCCGACTTATTTTTACTCGCTCGAAAGGCTTCAAAATCGGTTATTCTCAAAATAGGAAAACCGTGCGGACATCCCGCACGGTTTTTAATAGTTTTCTCCCAGTTTTTTGAACACTGGCTTCACATATGTACGTGAATGCGGCTGTCCGGATTGAGGCTGAGACAATTTTTCTTCTTTAATGCCGGTATAGGCCTGCAGCAATTCTTTAGCTTTTTGTAGAGGGAAATGGCTTTTTGGGTTGCGGTAGGTCTGGTTTAGGGACCCTAAGTGCGGGAGCTGCTGGAAATCTTCCTTGGATGGAGGCATATGAAAATAGTAGGAGCCTGCACAGACTAAAACGTCCGATTGCTGTTTGCTGAATTTGGGGTTCTTTGAGAAATGAAGGCCTTTCTTTTCTGCTTTCCCCTCGGAAATCAGTTTGATCAGAGCTTTCTTCTTTAGAAAATAAAGATACTTAGGATTGGTTGCAGTTTTAGCATGGCGGTTAACGGTGTAAACAGCTTTTGCAATATTCTCCGGAGTCATTTGCAAAAATTGGTCTTTCTTTCTGTCGGTCATACGTAAGCTCCTTAATTTGCCAATATGTTTTATTGATTTAGTACAATTATACGAAACCGTTTAGAAATTGCAACTGCTTCAAAGAAGCTGCAAGCTTGCTTCTTTCTCCATATTCTCAGGGAGTTCCATATATTCCAGAAAAAGTTCTGTGTATGTCGGATCCCACTGGGTTCCTTTCCCTTCCTGGAGAATCATTAAGGCTTGTTCCAAGGGCATTCCTTTCCGATATGGACGGTCTGATGTCATGGCATCAAATGCATCAGCCACTGCCAAAATCCTCCCGAACTCTGGGATTTCTTCTCCCTTGAGTCCTTCCGGATACCCTAGTCCATCATATCGTTCATGATGAAATTTAACTCCTGGAATAAGGGGGGCCATAGCGGAGGCGGGCTCTACGTTGGATAAAATATTCGCACCAATTACAGGATGGCGCTTAATTTCTTCGAATTCATCATCTGTTAATCGTCCGTCCTTAAGCAAAATACTATCTTTTATTCCAATCTTGCCAATATCATGCAGCAGAGCTGCTTTTTTAAGCAGGTCAAGTTCTCCGTTATCCATACCCGCTTTCTGCCCGATAATAAACGCATATTCAGAGACTCTGATGGAATGGCCGGCTGTATAGAGGTCTCTCGCATCAAGGGTCATGGCCAGTGTCCGAAACAGGCTTTCTGTTAACTGGCTGTTAATGCGGTCTTTAGCTTTAAGACCGTCAAGCATTTGATTATAGCCTGAAATAAGCCTGGAAAATTCATCAGAATAAACCTCATTCCGATACTCATATTCACCTTCTTTAACGGACTGCATTCCTTTCTCCAAGTTGGAAATCGGTTCACCGATGTCTTTAAGAAGAAGAAAGCATACAAATGTGGAAAAGCCAACTGACATCAGCATAACCAGAGCAGCCCAGCTCCAATAATCCTGTATGAGCCTGAGAGAAGCTTCATTCAGGTGAACCTGAGTGGCGATACTGAAAAGCAGCAGGGGGAAAATACCAATATAAATAGCAGTGAAAAGAACCTTTTTCTTTATTGATATATAAATTGCCGGAGACTGAGCAAGATCTTCACCAAATTGCATTAATGCCCTTCTCCTAATGTCAAAAAGCAAAGGTTTAATGGAGGAGGTTGTCAGAAAATATTCGATTACACTATGCATACCCGCGATTAAAATGGCTCCTACCAATGCAAGAATAATGTAATAGCCAGGGAAACTGAATTGCCCGCTTACATATAATACAGCTGCAACGGAAAATCCGGGTACAGAGAAACCGAATAGATGGGGGAAATTGATGCGGAATATTGTTCTCTGAGGGAATTTGTGGACCTCGTAAAACGCTTTTCTCATCTCATCAAAAGAGGCATCGCTTAAAAGACCTTTCCGAATGGGTTTAAGCTGGGCCTTTAAAAAAAGAATGTCCAGTGAAATCATGCACAAAAACGCGCCGGCCATCACGGACATTAAAATGAGGATTTCTCTGAATGTAATCGACAGGGTTGAAAATATAAAAACGGATCCTACCCCAAAAACTGCCACAATCGAACCTAAGATATAGTTAAAAATAACTTTTTTTATAAACTGAGAATAAATTTTCATGTATGCACAACCTTTGGGATCATTAACATCTTATACCTAATTATACTAAAATCGACAAAAAGTTGCATTATGAAAATAATATAAACGGCTGATGCGGAATCAGCCGTTTATAGGACCGGTATTCATTGTTTTTTTGACCTTGCTTTCCTCAAGCTTCTTTCTTTTTTCTTCACGGTCTGCCTGTTCGCTGAGTTTTGGAAGTGTCAGCAGATAGAAGATGAATACAAGGAAAATCACCGTGGCCATGCCGTAATAAATATAATCGATTGTTTCAATAAATTTAGGAAAAACGAGAGCGATCAGGCCCAATGTTAGGGATTGTGCAGTCATCATAAGAGGATCAATCCAGCCGCTTACTCTTCCCATTAATTTTGGATTAACAAGCTTTGGTATCCATCCTCCGATGGCGATGTTAACAGGTCCCAAACAGATGCCGATAAAAAAGACGGCTGTCAAATAAACCCATAAATGATCTGTAAGTCCGAGCAGGACAATAAGAGCGGATGCGATAAATATAGGAACAATCATCATGATATACGGCTTTATTTTTTTCTCAATGACTGTCGCGAGCGCACTTCCTGCCAGCAGTCCAATCCCAAGAGAGACTGCAAAGAAAGAGGCATACCATTCATAATTTTCAGGTGAAAGCTTGTACTTCATTGTGAACATAGGAAGAATAGCGAACCCGCCGGTTACAAAGCCAAACACAAAAAAACCAAAAATAATTACAGCAAGAAGCTTGTTTTGTAGAATGTAAAGGATCCCTTCCTTGAAATCGCTGATAGAAGACTTCACATTGACATCCTTCCAGTTTAATTTCCCATTCGGAAGCCTTGCACCTTTAGGAATTCTGCATGCCCTGATCAGGAGAGCTGATACTACAAAGCTTATAAAATCGATTACGACCGCCCCGTGAATCCCGATTGTTTTATAGGCTACAGCTCCAAGACCCACTCCGAAGACCATAAATAAGCTGAATAAAATTTGATTTAATCCTGCCGCTTGAGCGTATTGCTCCTTTTTAAGTATTCCCTGAACCAAGCTGTTTTCAGCAGGAAAGAAGAACTTGGTGACAGCACTTCTGAGGAACAGAATGAAGAAAATGAGCGGAATCGAATTCAGGAAAAGTGCGCCGAACAGAACTACACTTAATCCTGCACGGATCCAGTCGCAATTCTCTGCCACTTTTTTTCTGTCAAACCGGTCAGCCACAACTCCCACTAAAAAGAACACGAAAATTGTCGGGAGTGAATACATAAGCTCTGCAAGTGTAGCGTAATAGGGCTGGCTGCTGAAGTGTTCAAGCATAAAAAATGCAAAGGCCATATTCCCTATAGTTGTTCCCATTTGCGAAGAAAGGGCTGCAAAGAAGAGCTTCACGAAATTAGGATTCTTAAAAATCTCCATAATAAATAACGCTCCTATTCATGACTCAATCATTCAACTGTTATTATAAGTGATAGGTCCTTTATTTAACATGGAATGTTTGTAAATTTTTTACTACAATTATCTTTACTTCGCTTTTACTAAATGGTAATAGTCACCTTAGTTCCATTCGGTACGTACCCGGCCAGCTCAAGAACGTCTTTATTATACATCCTGATGCATCCTTTTGAAACCGATTGTCCGATCGAGGAAGGGGTATTTGTACCATGTATCCCGTAGCCTGCTTTGGATAGGGAAAGCCACATCGAGCCATAAGGACCTCCCGGATTCGGCTGTCGGTTTACAATAACAAAGTCTCCTTTTGGAGTAGCATACAGCATCCGCCCGGTGGCAATAGGGTATTGCCTTATAAGCAAACCGTTCCTGTAAAGGCCAAGCTTTTTTTATTAATGGATACAGCGATGCGGTATGGTATGGAATCCGGTTCAGGCAATCCGGGAATCACAATATTCATGCCAGGGGTCAATGGTGTTTGGATTGAAATGCGGTTCGCGTCTGCGAGTTTTTCCGGAGAAACACGGAAGTCTTTTGAAAGCGATAAAACCGTCTCTCCCGCTTTTACTTTATAAATCATGATATTCCACCTTTCAAATGTTCGGCGTGATCCTCTAGCACAAATTATGCATAAACATGTATTTGTTTCCACTTGCAGGGAGGCGATGAAGACGGTTTGTGATATAATAAGGTGCAAAATTCATACAAGACTAAGGGTGTTTATAATGGATAAAGAAAAATTTGCGATAATTGATATAGGTTCCAATACAATGCGTCTTGTCATATTTGAGCGGGATAAAAGCGGCAGACTGAAGGAAATAGAAAACGTCAAGGCTGCAGCCCGCCTCCGCAACTACCTTAATGATGAAAATGTTATGGAGGACGAGGGTGTCAGAAAAATGGTGGATATCCTCAAAAGCTTTCAGGAGGTGGCAAGGCATCACAAGCTCAAAAATGTCCATACAGTGGCAACGGCTGCAATCAGACAAGCTGTAAATAAAGATGATATTTTACTTGCCGCAGAGCAGGAAACGGACTTTTCTATCCGTCTTCTTTCTGAATATGAAGAGGCGTATTATGGATTTTTAGCTGTAATCAATTCTACCTCTATCAAAAATGGAATTACGGTAGATATAGGTGGAGGAAGTACGGAGATCACCCTTTTCCGGAATCGTGAGCTTAAGGAATACCACAGTTTCCCGTTTGGCGCCCTTTCCCTCCGAAAAAAATTCATCAGTGGTGATCTTCCGAATGATAAAGAGTTTGAACGCCTATCGCTTTACATAACTGAACAGCTGCAGCAGCTACCATGGCTGAAGGATCAAATGCTCCCAGTGATTGGAATCGGCGGAAGTGCAAGGAACCTTGTACAGGTAGATCAAGCTTTAAAAGAATATCCTCTCGCAGGAGTCCATCAGTATGAAATGGCACCTGAAGACATCGACAGTCTCCTGGTCTATCTTAGAGCTCAATCCTTCGAGGACCTTCAGAGAGTGGACGGGCTATCCAAGGACAGGGCAGATTTGATCATCCCGGCAGCGATGGTTTTTCAAACGCTGTGCACATCGGTGCAATCTGAAAAATTTGTTATGAGCAGAAAAGGGCTGAGAGATGGGGTTTTTTATGAAGATCTGTCCCGGGAATACGGGATCAGTGCCTACCCGAATGTAGTAGAGGAAAGCTTCTATGAAATGGCCTCCGATTACAATATTGATTTGAATCATGTCCTTCCGGTAACCAATATGGCCGTTGAATTTATCCGGCTTCTGGAAAAAGAGCGCCTTGTTTCTTATTCCGACCAGGATTTATCTGATTTAAGAAGAGGAGCGTTCGTCTTTAACCTTGGCGAGTATATAGATTCTGAATCGAGCAGCAAGCATACGTTTTATCTGCTTGCAAACAGGACCATCGACGGCATGAATCATAAAGAACGCCTGAAAACAGCTCTGATTGCTTCTTTTATAGGCAAAACCTCTCTTAAACAATACGTGGAACCGTTCAATTCCTGGTTTTCAAAAGAAGAACAAAAAACCATCCGCACATCAGGAGCTATATTAAAATTTATTTACAGTCTGAACTCCACAAAACGGAATATCGTGGATAAAATTGAGCTTTCTCAGGAAAATGACGTATTAACTATTGACGTCCATTGCAATGCTGATTGGGGTCCGGAAGCTTATCAGGCTGAAAAAAACAAAAAGCATATTGAGAAAATTTTCAGAATGACTGTTGAAATCAATTTCAATTTTTCCTGAAAATCTGTTTGATCCACACTTGAAAGGGAAAAAGCTGATTGAATTGTTTTGTGCACACAACTTCACAAAACTATAAAGAAACCTTTACAAAGACTTGAATTTACTTTGGTACGATACAAATGATTGAAGGGTGGCGATTCTTTATAATGACTATTGTAAAAAAAGGTGCTGATTTAAGCAGCCCGGCATATTATAACAACCGCGAGCTGAGCTGGCTCGCTTTTAATGAAAGAGTACTTGAAGAAGCGATCGATGACCGAAACCCTTTGCTGGAGAGGCTTAAGTTTCTTGCTATTTTCAGTTCAAATCTAGACGAGTTTTTTATGGTGAGGGTTGCGGGGCTGAAGGATCAGGTTAAGGCCGGATTTAACAAACCGGAAAATAAAGCAGGTCTCACACCTAAACGCCAGCTTGCAAAAATTGCAGAAGACAACCACAGGCTTGTGGAACTTCAAAGCAGTACTTTCACCCAGATCCTCCAGCCAGCTTTAAAGGAAGAGGGCATTGAATTTTTGGCCTTCAGCCAGCTTAATTCCAATCAGCTGAACAGATTGGAAGAATATTTTGATGAACAGATCTTTCCTGTGCTGACCCCTATGGCGGTGGATGCATACCGGCCGTTTCCTATGCTGCTGAATAAAAGCCTGAATCTGGCGATTGTCCTTAAGGACCCGGATGCCCCGGCTGAATTGCGCCATAAAACCGCAATTGTACAGGTTCCCTCAGTACTGGAGCGTTTTGTTAAACTGGATCATCCTGATAAAGACCATTTCGTATTGCTTGAAGATATTATTTCTCATTACATATATAAGCTCTTTACGGGCTACAGGGTAGAATCCGTTACTCAGTTCAGGATTACCCGAAATGCGGATATGACGATCCATGAAGAGGGAGCAAGAGACCTTCTGAAAGAGATTGAAAAGGAATTGAAGAAAAGGAAGTGGGGAGCTGCGGTCCGGCTGGAGCTTAAGAAAGACAGCTATGACCGGAATGTGCTTCGTTATTTGCTGCATGAACTGGAAATTCATGAAAAAGATGTGTATGAAGTGGAAGGGCCTCTTGATTTAACCTTTCTGTTCGGCTTTTTCAATGAGCTTTCCTCCGTTCATGATCACCTTGAATTCCAGACGTTAATTCCGCAGCCGCCGAAGGATCTTATATCCGATGAGCTTATATTTGACCAAGCGTCCGAAAAAGACATTTTTCTTCACCATCCATATGAGTCCTTTCAGCCAGTTGTCGATTTTGTTGCTGATGCGGCCGACGACCCTGATGTGCTGGCGATTAAGCAGACACTTTATCGTGTCAGCGGAGGATCTCCTATTATCGAAGGGCTCAAAAGAGCAGCTGAGAATGGAAAACAGGTTACAGTTCTTGTGGAGCTGAAGGCAAGATTCGATGAGGAAAACAATGTTCAATGGGCGAAAGAGCTGGAAAAAGCAGGCTGCCACGTCATTTATGGAATGACTTATTTAAAGACCCACAGTAAAATAACACTCGTGGTCCGCAAGAAAAACAACCGCATCGAGCGATTCGTCCATCTTGGAACGGGGAATTACAACGAAAAAACGGCCAACATCTATACAGATATGGGATTGGTGACATCAAAAAGGAAGTTCGGGATTGATGCGACTAATTTCTTTAACTATTTGAGCGGTTATACGGAAAAGCCTGTATTCCATCATTTGTCAGTGGCTCCTTTTGACATCCGGAAGGATTTTATTCAGCTGATTGATCACGAAATCAGATTCCACAAACAATTTGGAAACGGCCGAATTATATGCAAAATGAATTCATTAACTGACAAAGTCGTAATCATGAAACTTTACGAGGCGTCTAACGCTGGAGTGAAAATTGATTTGATTGTCAGGGGAATCTGCTGTCTTCGCCCCGGAATCAAAGGGGTCAGCGAAAACATCCGGGTACGGAGCATAGTGGGAAGGCTGTTGGAGCATAGCCGGATCTATTATTTCCACCATAACGGGGAAGAAAAAACATACCTGTCTTCCGCAGATATGATGACACGCAATATGGAAAAAAGAGTGGAAATTGCTTTTCCTATTTTTGACGGGAACATTAAAAAACGGTTAAACCGTATTTTAGCGGTTCAGCTCGAGGACAACATGAAAGCCAGAGAGCAAAATGCAGACGGCATATACGAATATGTTAAACGAGAAAAGGATGAACCTGAAGTTGACAGTCAGCTTGTTTTATTTGGAATGGCTTACAGAGTACTCGAAGATGAAGAATAAAAAGAGATCAGAATAAGCGCTTAGAAAAGAGTAAAACCCAAGAACGCCGATGTAAGCGGCCTTGGGTTTCTTTTTTTAAAGCTCTGCTAAACTTGGCTGTTGATTGCAGCTAGCAGGCGTTCGCTGATCCAAGGGCGGGCGGTGAGCCTCCTCCTCGCTTCGCGACTGCGGGGTCTCACCTGTCCCGCTGCTCTTAGCTCGGAGTCTCACGCCTGCCGCTCCAATCAACAGGTGTGAAAAATCAACACCATGCTTTAACAAAGCCTTTTTTAAAAATATTCAATCCTGGTGAATACGATGGTGATCTAACAGGCATGGAAATTTATGCTTTATTAAAAGTGAAAACAGTCAGCTCCGGCATTGACAGAAACCGAAATGGGACGCGCGTCGTTCCGAGGCCTCTATTCACATACAGTTTCATTTCCCCATATTCATAAAGTCCTTCCGTATAAATATCCGCAAAGGGAGGAGTGATCAGCGGGCCGTAAAATGGAAGCTGGACCTGGCCGCCGTGGCTGTGTCCGGAGAGCTGTACATCAACGGCCAGCTTTTTTGTATGGAGCCAGGCATCCGGTTCATGTGCAAGCAGAATGTTAAATGTTTCTTCGCTAAGTCCTTTTTCAAGATTCTGATAATCTGGTTTGCCCAGCATCAAATCATCTAATCCTGATACCGTAATCACGGCACCATCTGCTAACCGGATATCCCTGCTCTCGTTTTTAAGCATAGTAAAACCGGACTGCATCATTACTTCTGCATAGATATTGCTTCCGTATCCTCCGTGATCATGATTTCCGAAAACCGAAAATTTGCCGAGAGGAGCCTTAATGTCTGCAAGCTGTGAAATAATTCCGTTCTTTTCTTTATAATGGAGAGGATCATCTATTAAATCTCCTGTAAAGAAAACCAGATCAGGGCTGAGGGCGTTAATGCTTTCCTTTATATTTTTAAGCTGTTCCAACGTGTAGTGATCGCTTAAATGAGTATCGCTGAATTGTACTGCTTTTATCCCGCTGAACGATTGAGGGAGCTTAGGGCTGGTGAATTCTATCTTTTCCACATCAAGAAGTTTAGGCTCCAAATAACGGGAGTAGCTATAACCTCCAGCTGATAGCGCCAAACCTGCAAAAGCAAAGTACAGCATGCTTTTCAAAAACATGCGCCGGTGCACCTTTTTTGTCATAGTACCCTACCATTCTATTAAATAATGAATGACTAATTATAACATGGTTTGCTGAACGAAAAGACACGAAATAACGTGTCGGATAAAAATGTTCGAAATCATAATCACTGTATGATAAAATATGAATGAATAATCATTCATTATTCAAAAAGGGGGATACATATGGGAGAAAAAGTCTACATTGTCACGGGCGGCTCGAGCGGGATGGGAAAAGCGATGGCGAAGCGTTTTGCAGAGGATGGGAGCTTTGTTGTCATAACTGGAAGAACACCTGAAAAACTCATTGAAACGAAAAATGAAATAGAAAAACGCGAAGGACAGGTCATGACGTTTCCAATGGATGTAAGGGAACCTGAAAAAGCGAGTGAACTTATGAAAGCCGTTCATGCTGAATTTGGAAGAATCGACGGGCTGATAAATAACGCGGCTGGAAACTTCATTTGTCCAGCGGAAAAGCTGTCCGTTAATGGGTGGAACTCGGTAATCAATATTGTTTTAAACGGAACGTTCTACATGAGCTCAAGTGCAGGAAACTACTGGATCGAACAAAACAAAAAGGGCGCTATCATTAACATGCTGGCTACATACGCATGGGGGGCAGGAGCAGGTGTTGCCCATTCCGCGGCGGCTAAAGCAGGCGTCCATTCTTTGACCAGAACGCTCGCTGTAGAATGGGGAAGCCGCTATGGCATCAGGGTCAATGCCATTGCTCCTGGTCCAATAGAGCGTACCGGGGGAGCAGATAAGCTCTGGGAATCTGAAGAAGCCGCCAGCCGGACGCTGGCAAGCGTACCCTTGGGAAGATTGGGTACTCCTGAAGAGATTGCAGCATTAGCAGCTTTCCTTTTTTCAGATGATGCTTCCTATATTAATGGAGAATGCATTACGATGGATGGCGGACAATGGTTAAATCCGCGTCCCTTTTAAAAGGTTAATGAGAATCCTCCGCGGGTGAGCTTCCTTCCCGGGAGGATTTTTTTATCCTTTTCACCCTTCAACCGTGGAAGCAAGGATGATCGAACCGCAATAGCCTGACAGGTAAACATGAAGCTTATGCAGCCACATCTTCTCTTCTCTGACTATGGTATAATCTTGCTTAATAGAAAATCTGCGAGCTTGCCTGAGGGCGTTCTGCTAAAGCGGGTACCTCTTATGAGCCCCATGAATACGGATTGTCACATCGGCCGGCTGGCAGAGTTGTTTACTCCGTCAGCCGGGGCTGAGAAATCAGGAGCGGCAGATAAAGGCTGTGGGGGGAACAGGATGGATGCACTGGATATTTTGACAAATAAGCAAGCCGTTATACCATATTACCAGGCTATTTTCAGCGCTGATGAGCAAACAATTGCAGGCTATGAAGTGCTGGGCAGAATAACGTTCGAGGGTGAAACAATCAGCCTCGGAGATTTCTTCTGTGATGAAAGTGTCCCGGATGAATACAAAATTGAAATCGATGATTACATAGTTGAACAAGCCCTGGATTATGCGATATCAGAAAAGCTGGATGCCCTTATTTTTATCAACAGGGATGCAAATCTGCTGATGATTGATCAGGGAGAAAGCTTTCTTCATTTACTTTTGCGCTATCAGGAAAAAGGCTTAGATTTGAAAAAAATTGCTATTGAACTCACTGAGCATCATTTTATGGGAGATCTGGAAAGACTTCAGCATTTAATCATGTATTACAGGACCTATGGAATTAAACTCGCAGCAGCTAATATTGGAAGGGAGAGCAGCAATCTGGACCGGATTGGAAAATTGTCACCAGATCTTTTGAAAATTGATCTTCAGCCGCTGCGGATGAGTTCAGGAACGGCATTTAATGATGTCCTGTATTCCATATCTCTCCTTGCCCGAAAAATCGGTGCAGCCATTCTTTTTGAAGATATCGAGGCAAACTTTCAGCTTCAATATGCATGGAGAAATGGAGGCCGGTACTTTCAGGGCTTCTACTTAACAAAGCCTGAGCCTCATTTTCTTCAACATACCCTTCTGAAGGAGAAGCTTTCAACCGAGTTCCGCCACTTTATTGCCCATGAAAAAAAGAAGCTGGAAACCTTTTATGAGCTATCGGAAAAGTTCTACCAGCGGATCCATACCCTTGCTGCAAAAACAGTAAAATTTTGCGAAAATCACGACCAGCTTATTACCTTACTGTCAAAGGAATTGTCAGACTGCAGCTTTAGAATATATATATGTGATGGAGATGGCTTTCAAACGACAGGGAATATTTTCAAATCAGGCAATGAATGGATGTTTCAGGAGCAGTACAGGAATAAAAATTGGAGCTGGCGACCTTATTTTCTTGAAAATTTAATGAAAATGAGAATGGGAAGAAGGGGCTTTTTCAGCGATCTGTACAGCGATATTGAAACTGGAGAAACCATCCGAACCTACTCCTATCCGCTTGAAGACGAAGCTTATCTTTTTATTGACCTGCCCTATCAGTACCTTTACGAACAAAATGGGATGCTATGAATGAAAGATTTCCTTTAAGCCGATCATAAGGGAAAAACATGGAGGGATTTATGATTGCGCTTGGAATGATTAGTCTGCTGATCCTCGCATGGGGACTTATCGCCACGATTAAAACAGGAACTTGGTCACAGTCAAGAAAAAAAGAGTTTGATGTGTCTGCTCCTAAAGCCGTGCAGGCCCACCCTTATCTTCTGAACCCGATTTTTCTCGTTTATATCGGAGCTGGGCTGCTGATTGTTATTCTCATTCTTTATTTTGCTAATAAATATGGGTATTAAAGGACAGGGTTCATGACTCTGTCTTTTTATGTTTGTTTTTCTTGAAAGGTGGAATAACATCTATATGATCCACTTAGCCAATTTCAAAGCGAATTACAGCAATCACATAGCCAATCCAATTTAAAGTACATAAATGGAGGAATGAATAATGAGAGCGTTAACATCTATTGCCGCTGCAGCTGTCCTATTCTTTTCGATCGGGTCCCCTCAAGCAGGAGGAAGTTTTCTGGCTGATACAAGCAGTCCGAGAGCAGAAGCAGCAGAAAAGCAGAAGCAGAATCCGAATCCGAATCCGAACCAAAAGGTTTTCAGCCACCTTCAGGACGCCTATCAGACTCAGGTTTCCCTAAGCAGTAAAGAGCGGAGCAAAACTGAGATGAAATCTGTACTATCTCCTTATTTTACGGATAATATGGCAGACGTATATTTGAAATATAATGCAGTTAAAGGAGAAGAAAAATACATTGTATATGGAACGGATTTTCCGATTCTTTCCATCCCGTTTTTCAGCTATAGCTCTGATACGAAAGTGTTAGATAAAGGAAATAAAAAAATCGTCTATCAATATTTTGAAGCTGTAGATGAGGGACCGGTAACTTATGAAGGGCATTATGAATCGGTCACACTAGTTAAAACTGATACAGGCTGGAAGGTAGCGGCTATAAAAGAAAGCTTAAAAGCCCCTGAATGAAATAAGTGTTGACAAGGATAATGATAATCATTATCATTTAACTAAAGATAGATATGTTAAATGTTCCCGCTCCCCCTTAAAGTGAGGAATATGATTAAAATCCGATTCAGGCGAATCGGATTTTTTGTTGGGTAATGAAGATTGCTCCCTTGTACGCCTTTGCCGTCTTCGCTGGTTTGTATTCCTCTCATCGCCAAATTTAACAGGGCTAAAGAATAAGACCATGCTGTCTCCTCATAGGTAAATAACAGTGTTTGATGAAAGGGGAGGGAACCAGCATGTTTACTCGTATAGACCGGCTTTTAATTGATCTTCCGAAGCCGAAAAATCCCGATGCAAATGCAGCGGCTGCTGTCCAGGAGCTGCTCGGCGGAAAATTTGGAGAAATGTCTACTTTAAATAATTATTTGTTTCAGTCGTTGAATTTTCGAAACAAGAAAAAGCTGAAGCCATTTTATGATTTAGTGGCGAGTATTACTGCAGAGGAAACCGGCCATGTCGAGCTTGTCTCGAATACCATCAACTTAATGATCATCGGGACGACCCACCCCGGTCCCCCTGATTCGACTCCGATGAGAGAGGCGGTCGACAAAAGAAACACACTTCATTTTATCTCAACTGCACAGACTTCCTTTCCATTTGATTCAATGGGCAGACCATGGACAGGAGACAACGTTTTTAACAGCGGAAACCTTGTGTTAGACCTTCTCCATAATTTCTTTCTTGAATGCGGAGCAAGGACCCATAAAATGAGGGTTTATCAGATGACGGATAACCCGGTTGCGAGGGAGATGATCGGATATCTGCTCGTTCGAGGCGGGGTGAATATTGTGGCATATGCGAAAGCTCTTGAAATTGCCACTGGCGTAGATGTAATGAAAATGCTTCCGGTTCCTGATCTGGATAACAGTAAATTTTCCACAGCCAGGAAATTTGAGGAACAGGGGGTAAACAGAAGATTGTACACATTCAGTGATAAATACTACCGGGATATCAATAAAATCTGGAAAGGGCTTGGGCCAAAAGGAGAGCCGCTAGAGGTCGTGATCGGCCACCCGCAGGGAGCTCCGATTCCTGATTTAGAAGAAATACCGGAGGAATTTGCACCAGGTATCTCAGAAGAGGATTTTCAGGAAATCGCCAGGCGTCTTCAGAGATCTGCGGGGATATGAAAAAAAAGAAGCCAGCCGGCTTCTTTTTCATTTACATGAGCAGCTGTTCAAGAGCCGCAAGATCAAACCCTTTTACTGTATGCTCATTGACGGTAACAGTGGGAGTCGAATAGGACTGCAGGGTATTGATTAAGTAATCTTTTGCCTGTGCATCCTTTGTAATGTCTGTTTCATCATACCGGATGTGATGATGGTCTAAAAATTGCTTCACTATTTTGCACGGCGGACAATCAGGCTGAGTGTATACCATTATGGTTTTTGCCAAGATGATCACTGCTTTCCTTTGCTTAATTCATGAAAATAATAAACGAGACCCATTGCACTTACTGCTAAATCAAGGTTAAGAATATCATAAACAGGGTGCCCGCGGGGGACATTTTTTTCATCAAGGTATTTCGTTACTTGTTTGATCAGCTCGGCTTCTGTTGCTTTCACCTGATCAGCTGCTGATTTGTCTGATGAGTCAGCAGCAGCCAGCTCCGCAGAGTTTAAAAACACTGGGAGCCATTTGCGTAAATCATGAAAGGCCTTATTGGGTTCTTCCAGAGGTCCAAAATGACTGAAAAATAAAATCTCAGGTTCTAGTGCTTCAAGCCTGGATAATGAACGGAGCATGGCTTCCGGGTTGAATTGGTTCGGGGAAGAAGAAGGCAGGAAGAACCTTCCGGATACGTCATCCTGATACAGAATGCCCATCACGTCTCCTGTAAAAATTCCTTTACTTATTGGATGAAATATGCTGAAATGATGATTGGCGTGTCCTGGAGTATCAATAAACTTCAAAATACAATTTTCGCTAATCTCCAGAAGGTCTTCATCTTTTTTTATTAGAATCCGCTCTTCAGGAACGGGCAGAACAGGAGCAAAAAGGGAATCAAAGTGTTCCTTATACACCTCTTTTGCTCCGGCTATAAGCCGCTCAGGGTTTATCAAATGCCGTACTCCCTTCGGATGAACAGCAATTTGGGCATTGGGGCATTCTTTTATGAGCAGCCCTGCACTGCCCGCGTGATCAAGGTGTACATGAGTGACAATGATGTATTCAAGATCGCTTACAGAAAGGCCAAGCTCTGCTAAACCAGATTTTATGTGCGGGATGGAAGGGCTTGCAGAAGGCTCGATAAGAGTGAGCTTCTCCTCATGCAGCACATAAGCAGAGGTTCTGCCTTTCATACCGAGGTCAAATGTATCAATCATACTGATGCGGTCAGATAGACGTTTAACTTTTCCCATCATTTTCTCCTCTCCCTCATTAGACTCTTTTATTATAGCCTGGGGGGAAATGGAAAGAAAATTACATGATTGCGAACATATTATCCTGAAGGTAAATGTGGTAAACTTTCTAATAGATATAGGATGAAAAAATTTGGATAAGAATAGCAAATGCGAGGAAAATAATCGATAAGAACAGCACGTTCTTTGGAAGGAGAAAAAGAAATGTCTCAACTAACAGGTATCATCCAGCGTCTTCAAAGCTTACAGGAAACTGCAGCAGGTAACGAACCATCCCAGCGCTACTTTGAAGTAGAAGGTGAAAAACGCTGCAGCGTAAAATACTTTGAAAAAAACGAAATGTTCGAACTTGAAGTGTTTGAAAAAGGGGAAAAGCCTCAGACGTATCAGTTCGATAATATTGATATTATTGCGATTGAAATATTTGATCTGCTTCAAGCATAGTTCATCTTTACATATTTTTAATACGAATGGGAGAAAAGGATAACATATCAGAATTGGATTGCGTATAAGGTTAACAAGAACCTTAAAAGGAGATGCATGATGAGCGATACATTTGCCTTCTATAATGTAACGGAAAATAACATGACCCTTCAGGACGTAATCAGCAGGCTAAAAAGGTTTATTCAAAAAGATCCTCGTTCTGTATATGTTTTATCCATCGGTACGGATTCCCACGTACATTATCAGGAAACAAAATTCATTACCGCCATCCATCTTCACCGTGTAGGCAAAGGGGCCTGGGGCTGTCTTAAAAACAGCATCATTCCCAGGCCGATTTTAAGTGTACATGAAAAAATTTCGACGGAAACCGCGCTGAGCCAGGAGCTTGCTTACTCATTTATCACCCTTTATTTGGGAGTATTGTCTGATATTCTCATTCCGCACTCTGAAGAAGGAGCCGATCTTTCATTTGAAATTCATTTAGATATTGGAAGGAAAGGCGTTACGAAGGACCTTATTCAGGAGATGACGGGAAGAATTACCGCAATGGGAGTAGAAGCGCGCATAAAACCAGATTCTTACACTGCCTTCAGCTATGCTAATCGGTATACAAAATAAGGAAATGAATGTCGAAAATTGCGTTTGACGAAGTAATCTCCTTTGATTATTCTGAAAGTGACAACAGGCAGCAAGGAGGCAAAAGAATGGGTTTAGCGCATAAAAGTTTCTCAAATGAAGAGCAGGAGCTGTTAATCAGTTTGTTAATGAAGCAGGAATATGCAATCGAGCTTTTAAGCAGCGAGCTGAATGATATCGAGAGCGGTGAAAAAGCGGTTGATATGGAAACTTACAAACAGCTGACAACTCTCTATGACCGGATTCGTTTTGACTGATGAGACTACATAGAGAACGGTACTCCAAACGGGGACCGTTTTTTTTAATCATCCCCACGCATAGTTTAATTAAATATCCAGGCGGGTAATTGAATTAAGCTAACTGTCATAATAAGAGAGGAAGTACAGCTATGATTACACTTCGTGCTGAAAAAATTATGGAGATCAGCATCCAGGACTTAATGATTCCCGGCGATAAAGTTGCCCACGTACAGCTGGGAAACAATTTGGAGCACACTCTTCTTGTGCTTACAAGAACAGGCTATACCGCCATTCCGGTTCTTGACTCGTCTTATAAGCTGCATGGATTGGTCGGAACAAATACGATTATTGATGCCATTATGGGTCTTGAAAGGATTGAAGCGGAGAGGCTTGAACATATTAAAGTATCAGAGGTTATGAACCGGGAGATTCCCAGGCTTAAAATCAATGATTCTGCAGCTAAAGGTCTTGAACTGGTCGTGGACCACCCCTTTGTTTGCGTAGAGAATGAAGAAGGCTTTTTCGAAGGGATTTTTACAAGGCGCGAAATATTGAAACAGCTTGACCGTCATGTGAAAAGATTAAATAAAGGCTGAGTGATCCCCTCCTGCTTCACGGAAGGGGAGGGTGACCATTTGAATGCCTTTTTATGTGTATTGCAGAAATTCAATTCGGTTTCCGAACGGATCTGCAAAGCTGAAGCGGTCTCTTCCTGGAATTGGAGGCTCCGCATTTATCCTAACTCCTGCCGCCTGAAGAAGCTTTTTTGCGGCTTCAATATCTGCTATTTCAAATGCAGGGTGTCTTTTGCTTCTTACATAATCCATTTCCTCTAATCCGATATGAACCTCTATTTTCCCTGCCCGGCACCAAAAGCCCCCGTTTTTTCTTAAGCTTTCCGGCTTGCTGACCTCATTTAAACCGATAATCTCCAAATAAAATTCTCGTGCTTCCTCTTCTGCATCTTTAGGCACACAAATTTGCACATGATCTACGTTATTAAATTTTATTTTGTTCATGATACCGCCCCCCATAGTAAAGAAACTGATACGCAATTTGTCCATCCGTGCCAATCCATTTTGCCAGAGTAAATGAAATATGTTTAGCGGTTCTGACAGACAGCAGTGCACCGTTGAATGAGCCGATGGCGAGCGAAATGGCTGCTTTGATATCGGCCATTCCTGCCGTTAAATGCAGGGAAAAACTCCAATGCAGCTAATAAAGGTCTGAAATCTTGTAAGGCAATGGCTTAAGAAGAGGAGAGGCCGATCTGAAAATACCTTCTCAGCAAAAAGAAAAAACTTGAAAAAGAGGTAATTGTGTTTGAAAATTTTACAGCCGAAAGGCTAAGAATAGGAACTCCGTACAAAATCATTGGCTGGTATCCCAATGAATCCCCCGCCCCTGCAAGTGTCCCGGGGAAAGAGGTGAAGGTTCCCAAGAAAATAAGCGGCCACTCCATACGCAATCCGCCTCCTTCTCCTCCATTATACTCTTTCAAAATCATAATGAAATAACGAAAAGAAAAGCATATAATATAAGGAAAACTTATTGAATGAGGGAGCACCTTGCAAATTACTGAATTGCGTATGCTTTTAATCTTATCTGAGGAAATGAATATGAGGAAAGCAGCAGAACGCTTATTTGTCTCGCAGCCAGCTTTATCACAGCGTCTGCAATCGATTGAAAAAACATGGGGAGCAAAAATATTTATCCGGTCACAAAAAGGTCTCACATTAACACCTGCCGGGGAGAAAATCGTGGATTATGCGAAAGAAACGGTGTTAAGGGAGGAAAAAGTAAGAGAAGATCTCTCAGCTCTCGAAGGAGAAGTAAACGGAACTCTCAGGCTTGCAGTGGCTTCAATTATAGGTCAGCACTGGCTCCCAAAGGTGCTGAAAACCTTCGTGCAGCGATATCCTTATGCTAAAATTTCCCTCATTACAGGCTGGAGCAGCGAGATTTTAAAGAGCCTTTATGAGGATAATGTTCATATTGGCATAGTTAGGGGCAGCCATGAATGGAAAGGGGTCAAAAGACATCTGTTAAGGGATGAACTTTATCTTGTCGACACTGAAATCCGCAATGCTGAGGAATTGATGTCGACCGAACGGCCTTTCATCCAATTCCGAAGCGACTCGACTTATTATCAGGAGATTCAGGACTGGTGGCATCGGAAATTTCAAACTTCCCCAAAAAGAACCATCGTGGTTGATCAGATTGAGACGTGCAAGCAAATGGCATTCAATGGAATCGGCTACGCCATTTTGCCTTCAGTTGCGCTTGACGATCGCGAGCCCATCTATAAAGTTCCACTCTCAGACTCTGACGGCCGGCCCATTGCAAGAGATACATGGATGCTTGGCTATGAAGCTTCATTTCAGCTAAAACAGGTTCAGGCGTTTTTAGAAGTGGTTGAGGAATGGACCGTTAACGAATAAATGGATTGTGAATGGCCATAAATCGCATGATATTTCCAATACCATATTCATATATGAAATACAGCAGTGGAAAGACAGTCAGATGGCTGTCTTTTTTTAATCTCTTATTGACTATGATAATCATTATCAATTATATTGTAAGTATGAAAATGAAAATCATTATCATTTGGAGGATCTAATGAAAAAAATGCTGATTGCGTTTGCCACCATGTCTGGCAACACCGAAGACATTGCACGGCTAATCGAAAATGAATTGAAGGATGAAAACCTTGTAATCCATTTAAAAACACTGGAGGAACTCCAGATTAGTGAGATACAATCATATGATTTGGTTGCAGCAGGAACGTATACATGGGGTGACGGCGATTTGCCATATGAGATTGAAGACCTTGCAGAAGAATGGGCAGAAGCAGATTTTTCAATGGTAAAATCTGCTTTTTTTGGATCGGGAGACAGAAGCTATCCGAAATTTTGCGAAGCTGCAGCTATTTTATCCAGAGCATTTAAGAGAGCAGGAGCTGACGTATTCCCTGATATTTTAAAAGTTGAACTGTCGCCGGATGATGATACTCAGCAGGCAATGTGCAGGACGTTTGCCAAAAGCTTTATTAAATGGACCAGGGCAGAGGAGGATGCTCATCGTGTTTCATAAAGGAGCAACCGCTGTAGAAAATATGATGGATGAAGGATTTGCCGTGGCTGTTAGAAATGAAGGTCTTTACAAGTACTCACCGGCAGGAGATTGGAGAAGTCTCCTTAAAACTAGGGAGAGAATCCGTTCGATCGCCACCTATGGAGGGATAATTTTTGGAGGGGGAGACAGAGGGCTGATCATGAGATCGATGGACAATGGAAGAACTTGGACATCGGCTATCCTTCCTACAAATGCAGCAATTTGGTCTATAGCCGTAAGCAAGGAAGGCATGGTGGCGGCACACGGGAAGCACACGGTCTACTTTTCCTCTGACTTTGGATCAAGCTGGTCCTCCTATCCCATTTTCGCTCACCTTGAGGATAAACCAGTTATTCGTTCTTTGTGCTTTTACAGCGGCTTTTTACTTGCAGGAACTCAAATTCATGATGTGAATGGAGGGATTTGGATCACTGATTTGCTTTCTCGGGAGACGATGCTACTAAAGGAAGAAACGAAAGCAATGGTTTCTTCCATGCTTGTTGTAGAAGACAGCTTTCTGCTGGCAGCTAAAGGTTCAGCACATGGGGGCAGGGGAGCAATAGAAATGCTGCCTTTAACAGGCAGATACAGAAATCCGCACTCTTTTTCAAATAGAGTTCAAGAAGCGTCATTCCTAAATATCTCTCTGGATGAGGGAGTCATCTACACAACATCCAGCCAGGATGAATTTGGTTATTCACGTATTTATAAAATTGATTTATGTGAGAAAAAACTCATCCTTTCAGACACAATTAAGGGCCACGGTTTTGGAATTGCCAACCGGAAAGAAGAGTTCTTTGTCTCTGCTTTATATGAATCCAAATATGTGCAGTCTTCGGAAACAACAGGTTACGTCCATTAATGAAGGAGGATGAAAATGAGCAAAGTATTAATTTTGTATGCAAGTATGTCTGGGAACACCGAGGCAATCGCTGATTTGATTGGAGAAGGGTTAACAGGGAAAGGAATGAATATAACCAAGCTGGAAGCACTGGATGCCGATTCAGAGGTGCTTAAAACATACAATCGAATCATCCTTGGAGCCTATACATGGGGAGATGGAGATCTGCCTGATGAATTTTTAGATCTATATGATGACATGAGAGAAATGGACTTAACAGGTAAATTCTTTGCAGTGTTTGGTTCAGGAGATCACTCTTATGAACATTTTTGCGGAGCTGCCGACACGCTTGCAGAGTGTATTAAACAGCAGGGCGGAATCTTGGTGCTTGATCCCCTTAAGATAGAATTTAGTCCTGATAGGGACGAAGAACTGCTCTGCAAAGACTTTGGCTGGCAATTTTCAGAGAAGGCACTGGCCCTCTCGCTATGAAATTGCTTGTCAATCGGAGGTTCCGTTTGATAGAGTAAAAATGATATGACATAAGACGGAGGGAAATACATATGAAAATGATGGATGCAAATGAGATTATTTCATTTATTCAAAATAGCACAAAGTCAACACCGGTAAAGGTTTACGTAAAAGGGGACGTAGAAGGAATCAATTTCGGTGCTTCCTCTAAAACGTTTCTTAACGGAGCGAGCGGGGTTGTTTTCGGTGAATGGGCCGAAATCCAAGAAGCAATTGAAGCGAATGCGGGCAAAATTGAAGATTTTGTCGTCGAAAATGACCGACGCAACTCTGCGATTCCTTTGCTGGACATGAAGGGCATTAAAGCACGCATTGAGCCTGGTGCGATCATTCGCGATCAAGTTGAAATCGGAGATAATGCAGTCATCATGATGGGCGCATCGATTAACATCGGTTCTGTGATCGGCGAAGGTACGATGATTGACATGAACGTTGTTATGGGAGGTAGAGCGACAGTCGGAAAAAACTGCCACATTGGCGCAGGATCCGTTCTTGCAGGGGTAATCGAGCCTCCATCCGCAAAGCCGGTCGTCATTGAAGATGATGTGCTGGTAGGTGCTAATGCTGTCATTCTTGAAGGTGTAACTGTAGGAAAAGGAGCGGTTGTTGCTGCCGGGGCAATCGTAGTGGAGGATGTAGCCCCCTACACAGTAGTAGCCGGTACACCCGCAAAAAAAATTAAAGACATTGACGAAAAAACAAAATCTAAAATTGAAATTAAACAAGAGCTTCGCCAGCTTTAAGGAGCTAAAGAAGCAATGCGCGGGTGCCGGACACCCGCGCATTGCTATATCTTTCTGGAGGCTGATTATGCATGCTCTCACTTGAACAACTTACTGTCATCCGCAGGGATCTTCATCAAATACCCGAGCCGGGCTTTAAGGAATATAAAACTCAAAATTATTTGCTGCGTTTTTTTGAACACCTTCCCGGGGGCCGGTTTGAATTAAAAAAATGGAGGACCGGGCTTCTCGTGAAAGTGAAAGGGACGAATCCTTCGAAAGTGATGGGGTACCGGGCCGATATCGACGGACTTCCAATCCAGGAGGAAACCGGCTATCCGTTTTCATCCAGTCACGAAGGAATGATGCACGCTTGCGGGCATGACCTGCATATGACAATCGGTCTTGGGATCGCAGAGCATTTTATTCAACATCCGATGGCCGATGACCTGGTGGTACTATTTCAGCCTGCAGAAGAGGGTCCTGGAGGAGCACAGCCGATGATGGAAAGCGAAGAATTTCGTATGTGGAGACCGGATTTTATAACGGCGCTGCATATCGCTCCTGAGCTGCCGGCAGGCACAATCGCGACTAAGCCGGGACTGCTGTTTGCCAACACATCCGAGCTGTTTATCGATTTAAAGGGCAAAGGCGGGCACGCAGCCTATCCTCATACTGCAAATGACATGATTGTCGCAGCGAGCCAGCTAGTCGGACAGTTCCAGACGATAATTTCAAGGAATGTAGACCCCCTCGACAGCGCTGTCATCACAGTCGGTAAAATCACCGGAGGTACGGTGCAGAACATTATAGCAGAGAAGGCCCGGCTGGAAGGCACGATCCGGACTTTGTCCGTCGCATCAATGGGACGGGTAAAGGAACGGATTGAAGCTCTTGTAAAGGGACTGGAAACTGCCTTTCATTGTGAGGCAACCATTGATTATGGGGCGATGTATCATCAAGTATACAATGACGCAGAGCTCACTCATGAATTTATTGCGTTCGCTGACCAGCTTCCTTATGCTGCATTCGAAAAGAGCAAGGAAGCAATGACAGGAGAGGATTTCGGTTATTTTCTGTCAGAAATTCCGGGCTTTATGTTTTGGCTTGGCGCAGGCTCTCCCTACGGTCTTCATCACAGCAAGCTCCAGCCCGAGGAATCTATAATGGAAACAGCGTTGCGGACGATGGTTGATTATTTTGATTTTAAATCCTAAATATTGGAATAAACACCTCTTGTCTGTGGCACCTTATCAGACAGGAGGTGTTTTTATGCCAAGAATAGGTGTAGAACAATCATTAACCAATGTAGAGGAAGCACTACGTTCAATGGGGTATGACGTTGTCAGTTTGAGAAGTGAAGAAGACGCTCAAGGATGCGACTGCTGCATTGTTACAGGCCAGGACAATAACGTAATGGGAATCAGCAACACGGTAACGGAAGGATCTGTAATAGAAGCAAGCGGATTATCGGCAGAAGAAATCTGCCAGCAGGTTCAGCACCGTTTTAATCAGTAGCAAAACCGGCTCCTGCTGGTTTTGCCTGATAGTAAAGCAATCATTAAATATTTTGGAAAATTATGGATGTAGACAGCATGTAAAAAAGAGCCCTGTCAGGCTCTTTTTCAATGCTCTCTGCTGGCGGCAGGATCCTTTTTCTCAACATAGACCTGATGAGGAAACGGAATTTCGATCCCGTTTGCATCAAATGCCTCTTTAAAGGCTTTTCTTAATGCACGTTCCGCGCCCCATTGTTCGCCGTTCTCTGTCTTCGCTATAACGCGGATTACAACATCAGAAGCGCCAAGTGCCTGAACGCCGATCACGTTAGGTCCTTCGACAATTGCTGGCATTTCAGCGGCTACTTGGTCGCAGACATTCTGCATAACCTTAATGGCACGGTCAATATCGTCATCGTATGAGATTCCAATATCCACAAGCGCTCTCATATTTCCTCTCGTATGGTTACTCAGATTAGTGATTTCACGGTTCGGTACATAGTGCAGCGTGCCGTCAAAGCCCCGAATCTGGGTGGTGCGGAGACCGACCTGTTCAACAATCCCCGAGAAGCCGGCTGTTGTAATGTAGTCACCAACGTCAAGCTGCCTTTCAAGAAGCAGGAAGAAACCGGTCACAACATCACTGACAAGACCCTGTGCTCCAAATCCGATGGCAAGGCCGATAACTCCGGCTCCTGCAAGGAGGGCTGTTGCATCGTATTCAAATACTTGGAAGACCATGACGACAAAAATAAAAATCAGTATGTAGCCAAATACATTCAATGAAAGACTTTGAAGCGTCATTGCCCGCCCGGGTGAAACTTGCTGACGGCTCTGCACTTTCTGAAAGGCCCGTTCAATGATTCGCTTTCCAATCGCTTTGACAATCAAAAACGCAACTAGAATGACGACAAGCTTTAATACGATGACTCCTGCATTGGTCAGCAGTCCAGCCCAATCAATATTTTGTATAATATCCATTTGCATTATCCTTTCTTTACTTACACATTAGTAGATAAGCTAATCATTTTGTTACCCTTCATCCGCCATGTTAAACTTATTATGCTCTTGATTCAGAAAATTCATTGACAAGTTTACCATAGGTTTTTTCACATTTAAAACAATAACCGTTATTATTCACAGAAGTTGGGGAATATCTAAAAGAGTACGCAAATTTAAGCAGCTAATTAAATTCATTATCATTTAATATTGACTAAAAATAGCTATCTGCTATAATAGGCAATGTAAAAAATGATTAGTTGTTGAGAAAGGACTTGTTTTTTTCTCAATTGCTTCAATACATACTGGAGGGATTTACTATGGCAGAACGTATGGTAGGAAAACAAGCACCCCGTTTTGAAATGGAAGCTGTAATGGCGAACAAGGAATTTGGCAAAGTCAGTCTTGAGGAAAACATGAAAAACGATAAATGGACAGTACTTTTCTTCTATCCAATGGACTTTACATTTGTTTGTCCAACTGAGATCACAGCTATGTCTGATCGCTATGATGAATTTGAAGATTTGGATGCTGAAGTAATCGGTTTGTCTACAGACACGATTCATACTCACCTTGCGTGGATCAACACAGACCGTAAAGATAACGGTCTTGGAGATCTTCGCTATCCGCTTGCTGCAGACACAAACCATTCCGTTTCACGCGATTATGGTGTTTTGATTGAAGATGAGGGAGTAGCACTTCGCGGCCTTTTCATTATCAATCCTGAAGGAGAGCTTCAATACCAAACCGTGTTCCACAACAACATTGGACGCGATGTAGATGAAACACTTCGTGTTCTTCAAGCACTTCAAACCGGCGGGCTTTGCCCGGCGAACTGGAAACCAGGACAATCCACTCTATAAGAGGTTAGAGAATCAAATAGGAGAAGGTCTAACTGCTGGTTAGGCCTTTTTCTTACTATACTGCGACTTGGAGGATTACAATGAAACTTCGTGCACCAATGCCGGAATTAGACGGCGCAACAGAATGGCTGAACGGCCAAGTGACAAAAGAAGATCTCACAGGGGAAAAGCCTACATTGATCCATTTCTGGTCTGTAAGCTGCCACCTGTGCAAAGAAGCTATGCCTCAAGTGAATCAATTCCGTGATGACTATAAGGAAAAACTGAATGTGGTAGCTGTCCATATGCCCCGCTCGGAAGATGATTTAAATATGGAAGCCATAAAGAAAACGGCTGAAGAGCATGGCATTCACCAGCCAATTTTTGTTGACAGTGAACATAGTCTTACTAATGCCTTTGAAAATCAATATGTACCTGCTTATTATGTTTTCGACAAAGAAGGAAATCTGCGTCACTTTCAGGCAGGCGGCAGCGGGATGAAAATGCTGGAGAAGCGCGTTAACCGCGTGCTAGCTGAAACAGAGAATACTGAGTAAACAATAAAGACCGTCAGCGCTGACGGTCTTTTCTTAATGAAATGGCACAGGCAATAAGTGCTCCGGAGAGAGGGAAAAAGCAAAGCCATTCTTTCCCAGGCGCTTCTTTCCTGATCCACCACCAGGAATAAATGACGAGCAGCAGAAAGTCCACTGTCATTACACTGACGAGGCTGGACTGTAAAAAAGCTTCCTTATATCCGCTGAAACTTCCAAATAAAAGCCCGTATATGTAAAGAAATAGTGTAATCAGCAGGAGAGTGAGCATGGCCCATCTGCTTGAAAGGGCATAGCCAATGTTTTGGACCCGCGGACGAGCTTTCTTTTCTTTCTTTCTGAAAAACAAATAAGGAAGCAGAGCGAAGGCTCCCAGCCCAAAAGACAGCAGTGCAAATGGCCAGGCAGGAACGGCATACTGATCACTTCGGAAGTAAAGAGCGGTCCAAAAAAAAGGAAAGATGCCAAGGAATGAAAAAACCATAGTGACGAGAGGGTCCAGCTTGCCGAATTCACCTGATAGAAAAGCCTGCAAGATCGGGTCTTCCATCCCGCCCTGACCGGGTGCAAAAAACAAGGCATAAATCAACAAAGCAAAAAATGTCCATTTCATACTGAATTGTCCCTTCCTTTTTCAATTATTTTATTTGTAAGGTTGTACTTTTTATTTAAATATAGTATGATGATATATGTAAAGTTAAAGTGTTCCATCTCCTTTATTGAAGTTCACATACAATAGGGATGTATCTCACGTGACACTTTAGGGATGCTGCTTATTGTATGTGAATTTTTTATTTACACAGGTAAAATGGAAATGAGCATAAATAAATTTTTGGAGGTACCAACATGGAAACAGGTACAGTAAAATGGTTTAACTCAGAAAAAGGCTTCGGATTCATCCAGCTAGAAGACGGCAACGATGTATTCGTTCACTTCAGCGCTATCCAAGGCGAAGGCTTCAAAACTCTTGAAGAAGGCCAAAAAGTAGAATTCAACGTTGTTGAAGGTCAACGCGGACCTCAAGCAGAAAACGTTGTAAAACTTTAATTTTCTGACTTGACTATTTAAAGCCTTGATTCTCTAAGAATCAAGGCTTTTTGCATGTCATTTTTTCTCATCTTCGTGCATGTTAAGGGTACTTGATGTTTTCGTAGAAAAAAGTTGGAATCCGTGCGAAGATGATAGAAAGATGACGTGATCTTCAAGGGGGATAAACGATGGATAAACAATATGCAGACAAGCTTAGAGAAGCGGACCGGATAGTGTCAGAGAAAGGGACGAAAAGCAGCAAATTGGGCTATAGACTTGGATACCATATCTCTTCACCCTCTAATTGGATTAATGATCCGAATGGGCTCATCCAGTTCAATGGCGAATATCATGTCTTTTATCAGCATCATCCATTTAGTGCAGACTGGGGCCCGATGTACTGGGGGCATGTGAAAAGCAAGGATCTTGTTCATTGGGAGCAGCTGCCGCCTGCACTGGCTCCTTACGAGGAATATGATCGGGATGGCTGCTTTTCCGGCAGTGCAGTGAATGATAACGGAATGCTAACCTTAATCTACACGGGCAATGTATGGCTGGATGAGGAGAAAAAGGAACTGAAGCAGGTTCAGTGCCTCGCAAGAAGCAAAGACGGAATAACTTTTATAAAAGAGAAGGAGAATCCTGTGCTGGAGGAAATTCCTCTTGAAGGGTCAAGCCATTTCAGAGACCCTAAGGTTTGGAGAGAGGGAACAGCCTGGTATATGGTCCTTGGCTCTCAGAAGAATGGAATGGGGAATGTTCTTTTATACAAATCCCATAACCTGCTTGAATGGGAGTATTGCGGGGTGCTTGCTGAAAATAAAGGGGAAAATCTGGGGTATATGTGGGAATGTCCTGATTTATTTGAACTCCACGGGAAGCATATCCTGTTAATTTCACCGGAAGGCATGGAGCAGGAAGGTCCGCTGTATGCAAATCTGAAGCAAACAGGCTATTTTGTAGGAGAATTTAACGAACAGACTTTTTCTTATACAGATGGCTCTTTTATAGAACTGGATAAAGGACACGATTTTTATGCAGCTCAAACGTTCCTTGATGATAGCGGAAGGCGTATATTGATAGGCTGGATGGATATGTGGGAGCAGGACATGCCGTCTAAAAGCGATGGATGGGCTGGGGCGCTGACAATTCCCCGGGTTCTTTCTTTAAGCAAAGAAGGAAGGCTGCTAATGAACCCTGTTGCTGAGCTCGAATCCTTAAGAGATTTCCAGACAGTTTCAATGCAGGATACAATCATTGAAGACGAGATCACGATTGGCTTTGGGGAAATGGCAGAAATCGCAGCCGAGTTTTGCATTGATGACGAAGCCTTGGAGTCATTTGGAATAAAAGTCAGATGCGGAGAAAATGAAGAAACCGTTCTTAAAGCCGATCTAAACTCTCTCAAGCTTACGCTGGACAGAGAGAGGAGCGGGAAAGGAGGTGGCGGAGGCTTGCGGGAAGCTGAGCTTACCCGTTCAAAAACTCTTTCTGTGCATCTGTTTCTTGACAGATCGTCCATTGAGGTGTTTATAAACGGCGGAGAAACGGTCATGACTTCAAGGATTTATCCTGATAAAGAGAGCAGAGGAATCAGATTGTTCGCTGAAGGAGGAAAAGTGAATGCCAGGTCTGTCCGGGTATGGGATTTAAAAGAAGGATATATAAAGCGATGAAAATTGAGCTTGTTTCATACCGGGAAAGCTGGCCGGCCGATTTTGAACGTATAAAAGCAAGACTTCAGGAATTGATTGGATGCCTTAAACCGAGATTCGAACACATTGGAAGTACCTCTGTAAGTGGATTATGCGCCAAGCCAATCATAGACGTAATGGCCGGGCTTCACGATGAAGCGGATTTAGATAAAACAGTCAGGCTGCTTCAGAACAGTGAATTTATTTACATGCCGGTTTACACTAAAGAGATTCCTTTCAGGCGTTTTTACATCGGAACTGAAGAAAAAGATATCCCTTCCTATATCCCTCATAATCAGCGTTTTTGCCATCTCCACATCGTTCCAATTCGATCAGAATGGTGGGAGGACCACCTGATTTTCAGGGATTTATTGAGAGGGAATGAAGAGGCAAGAGCAGAATATGCCCAATATAAATGGGTGCTCAGCCAACAAGAGTGGGAACATATGAATGCCTATGCGGATGCGAAAACAGCTATCATTCAAAAATGGATGGATCTAGCCAAAAGAGAATGCTAAAAACTTTCCAGCGGGGAAAACAGGAACGAAAGGCTGTAAGGCGGGAGGTGCAAAGGCCAATCAGAACATGCTGCTTTTACAGATTTTCCGAACGGGAAAGCCCATTCCTTCAGGTGTGGGATGAAAGTGAGGTCGGATACGGAGTACCACTGAAAACCGTAAGGTTTGTGGTGCTTCAAGTATCCGAAATGTTTTGTTCTTTTTTTATTGTCGCATTGAATCAGTTTTTAAATAAAACTGATACAATAAACCTATGAATGAATATAGAAGAACAAGTACAACCGTATCATTGCTCAACTATCATTTTCTCTTTTGTCCTCGGTATCGAAGAAAAATATTCCTTCGTACTGATGTAGAGGAACGATTTAAACAGTTGGTACAAGAAGTATGTGAAGAATTGGAAATTGTCATTGTTTCTTTAGAGTGCGATAAAGACCATACGCATATATTTCTTAACGCACTACCAACGCTTAGTCCTGCTGATATTATGGCAAAAATCAAAGGAGTGACTTCTAAAAAGTTGAGAGAGGAATTTCCTCACCTTCAACACTTGCCGAGTCTATGGACACGTTCCTATTTTGTTTCTACCGCAG
>NZ_JBNILJ010000006.1:0-179241 GCF_050107635.1 Metabacillus sp. 113a
GCGGATTCGAAAAACATAGAGATGTAGTCGGTGCAATGAATATTCGCTATGCACCTGTGGTTGGCGGTCATAGTCAACCAGCCTAAGATGCTATATGCACTGTCTTAGGAGGGGCAATGAGATGCCCTTGTCTTGAAGGCTGTTCAAAACAGAAATGGACTGCGAACGTTTAGTCATTCAAGAATCCCACCCGTCACACCGTAAGGTGTAGGGCTTGCGGCTTTAGCCGTGGGAGTCTCAAGAGGAAGCACCTATTTATCAGGTGCATGACGGAGGCAAACTAGTCGTTGCCCACGCAGGAATTAAGGAAAAAGACATCGGACGCTATACAAAGCGGATTAAAGAATTTGTTCTGTACGGGGATGTGACCGGAAGAATCCTGGAAAACGGCCTCTCAGAACGGGGAGACTGGGCCCTCAATTATATTGGAGACCCTTGGATTGTTTATGGGCATACACCAGTCAGACAGCCGAGAGTGCTGAATAGGACGATCAATATTGATACCGGTGCAGTCTTTGGGGGAAGCTTAACCGCTATCCGCTATCCGGAAATGGATACGATCTCTGTATCATCCTCCCTCCCCTTTGACGAATCACGGTTTCGGGGGGACTGATAAGTACTGGGGCGGATCCGTTTAGCTTGTTTTTGAACCGGTAATGGGAGAAGTGGTGTGCTTTCCAACTGAACTGGACCGCTTTCCGGGGGAATGAGGCTCTTTCTCGTCCGAACAAAATTAGTCACCTCTTGGTTTAGCTGCAATACTATCAATTCCCCTTGTAAATAAAGAGGGGTTGAAGTAGACTTTTCTAGATGCATCCAGTATAAGGAAGGGGAATTGCAATGACAGAGAAATTTGGTTCGCAGGCTTATGACGAAGAAATGTTTTTCAGCCAGTTCATGAGAAGAAGATACCGAACAGATAGTCCGAATATAAGCATTGAAACCCCCGCTATACTGGATTTAATTGGAAGACCCACAGGAAAATCGGTGCTTGATATTGGCTGCGGTGATGCGTCAATTGGCATTCACCTGCTCGGTCAAGGATGCCTTTCCTATCTTGGAATTGAGGGTTCACAAAATATGTTTGATGAAGCCATCCGCGTATTAGAAGGCAGCAAGGGGAAAATAGAGCTTTGCTCTATGGAAGAGTACGCGTATCCTCCAGAAGCGTTTGATCTGGTGATCTCTCAGCTTGTGGTTCATTATTCAAGTGACGTTGATGCATTATTCTCTTCGATTTTTAAGACATTAAAACCAGAAGGCAGGTTCGTGTTCAGCCTTCAGCATCCACTGCTTACTTCATCATTTAAAAGCACTTTAGAAGGTAAAAAGCGGAATGACTGGATTGTAGATGATTATTTTCATAGCGGCAGACGGGTTGAAAATTGGATGGGGCAGAAGGTTGTCAAGTATCACCGGACGACCGGGGAATATTTTGCCGCTCTTTCTAATGCCGGGTTTAAGATTAATCACCTGATGGAACCTGAACCCGACCCTGCTTATTTTTCCAATCAGGAGGAATATCTGCGCAGAATGAGAATCCCGCTCTTTTTGGCTTTTTCCTGTACTAAATAGCTTTTTACGAATCCTGCTAAAACTCCCGCAAAAAGCCCCGTCACCATGTGCCGGGGCTTCTATTCTAAAGAATCCGTTTCTTCCCAAAACTTCCTCATGTCTTCGGGGAGGGCCGTTTCAAATTTCATTTTCTGTTTGGAAAAAGGATGAAGGAAGGTGAGAACTGAGCTATTCAATGCCTGTCTTCCCATAAGGGCTCCACTTCCTCCATACAGTGTATCCCCTGCCAGCGGGTGGCCGATGCTGCTCATGTGTATGCGGATCTGATGGGTTCTGCCTGTCTCGAGCTTTAATTCCACCAGACTGTACTCTTTTTTGCCTTCCAAAACTTTGTAATGGGTGACCGCACGCTGTCCGTCTTCCCTGACTTCCCTTTCAATGATGCTATCCCGCTTTCTGCCGATGGGTACGTCGATCATTCCTGCTTCCTGCTTTAATGTTCCGTGAACGATTGCTGTATAAGTCCGCTGAATGCCCGCCTGCTTTTGCAAAACAGAAAAAAGAGAATGACTGAACCGGTGCTTAGCGGCGAGCATCAGGCCTGACGTATCCTTATCCAGCCGGTTTACGATGTGAATGGTGGAAGACAGCCCCTGTTTTTGAAGGTGATGAAGCAGCCCATTCGCAAGCGTTCCATCCGGATATAAACGGGACGGAATCGTGGCCATGCCGGCAGGTTTAGCTAGTACGATGCAATGCTCGTCCTCGTGCACAATGTCCAGCGGAATCTTCTGAGGCACTAATCCTTCACTCGGCTTTTCTTCCGGAAAAAGGACCGATACCCGGTCACCATCTGAAAGCTTCCGTCTGACCGTTTCCTTTTCCCCATTCACAAGCAGGTTTCCGCCGCTGAATTTAATATCGGTGATCGCCCTTTTTGTAAGCTGCTTCGTTTTCAAAAATTCTCTTAGAATCATTCCGCTGTCTTCTTTTGAAACCTTCCATTCAAGCTGAAACTGTTTACTGCCCAATAAAAGAATCCTTTACGCGCTTCCAGAAAGGAAAAGGACGGAAGCGGGCAAACCTGACATTCTCTTTAGCTACACGGCATTGAATGGACTTCACATCTTTATGAAGCAGCGTAAGGTGATCAATTGTAATTTGAAAATCCACATCATTAACGGGCTTCAGCATACACGTATGATGATCCGGAAGAATGAGCGGGGAGCCGACCGTACGGAAAACGCGGTTATTGATTGAGGCCATTTCGGCAATCTGAATGGCCCGGATGGATGGATGCAGGATGGCTCCCCCCAACGCCTTATTGTAGGCTGTGCTGCCGGAAGGAGTGGAAATGCAAAGGCCGTCTCCCCTGAACGTTTCAAACTTTTGTCCTTTTATCTCGACATCCATCACCAGGGAATTTTCAATCGCTTTTACTGTACATTCGTTTAAAGCCAGATAGCGCGCTTCCTTTCCACCATCATTGTGGCGGATGATCACTTCAAGTATCGGGTATTCTACAATCTGATGAGGGGTTTTTGCAATCGCAATGACGAGCTTTTCAATTTCATCCGGCACCCAGTCTGCATAGAAGCCAAGGTGGCCGGTATGTACTCCTATGAAGGCGGTTTTATCAAGACGGCTCCGATATCGGTGGAACGCATAAAGAAGGGTGCCGTCGCCGCCGACGGAAATGACAATATCAGGGCGGTCTTCATCGTATTCAAGATCAAAATCGCTCAAGTAAGTCCTCATTTTCTGCATCAGCGTGTTGGATTTGTTATCGCCTTTGGACGTAATCGCAAATCTCATGTTCCAGGCCCCTTTTCTTTTCATATCGTATGGCTTCTACTCGGTATCTCTCGCTTCCGTTTTTCTTAAAAATACTGCATGGGCCTCCTGGATTTCTCCCTTAATAAGAGACATTTCTTCATCAAGCCGGTATGCCGCCTCAGCAGCTCGCTGAAGGCGGGTTTGAATGGCCTCCGGAAAATTCCCTTTATACTTATAGTTAAGTGAATGCTCGACCGTTGCCCAAAAATTCATAGCGAGCGTCCGAATCTGAATTTCCACGAGGATGACCTTTTCTCCGTATATTGTCTGAACAGGATACCGGGCTACAACATGATAGGAACGGTATCCGCTTTCCTTCTTGTGTGAAATGTAGTCTCTTTCTTCTACTATCTCGATATCCTTACGTTTTCTGAGCATATCCACTACAACCCGGATATCATCGGTAAACTGGCACATCATTCTTAAACCGGCTATATCCTGCATATCACTATGCAGCTTATTCACTGCAATATTTTTACGTTTCGCTTTATCCAGGATGCTTGCAATCGGCTTTACTCTTCCGGTTACAAACTCAATCGGCGAGTGTGAGCTTTCAAGCTCATACTCGGATCTTGATCCCTTCAGCTTAATCTTTAATTCATCCACTGCCTGCTGATACGGAGCTAAAAAAAGCTCCCATTCTCTCTCTTCCATCTCCATCGCCCCCAGAATGAAATGTATGGACCTTACGCTAATGAAGCGAACACTTCAGAAACTTTCCCTTCCATTTCATCCCCATAGTTGGCATTTCCTGCTATATTCTGAACAAGCTCACGAAGTTCATTAAAGAATTCCTCAAGTTCGAGCTCATGCTGATTAATGCTTGCCCAAACAGATAAATCACCGGCTCTCGCTTTTTCAATCTCTGCCCAGCAGCCGGCCGGAATGCTGAAGTATGTAAACTGTTCAGCGTCTTCCAATATGTATATAAAAGCGAGATGGTCAGAATCCGCCAGAATTTGTCCTTTTGCTTTAAGTGCTGAAGCATCTCCATCATAAGAGCTTCCTTTAAGGACTAATTTACCGCTTTCAAATCCAGATTCGATCACTTCAATTCGTTTGTTCATTTCCTAAACTCCTTCCAATGCAAACCTGCACATCCATTTTACCATACTGTCCCCTTTCTAATAAAATGGAAGGTCCTTTTCATATCTCTCAATTATTCTTTTTCTCCGTTGCTCTCATGAAAAGAAAGAGAGATAATAGAACCATCAACCTTTTATGGAGGATTCACCATGTCACAGCATATTGAAATCGAGTTTAAGAACATGTTAACAGAAGAAGAATTCGCACGGCTCATTCAGGCATTTGAATTTGACGAGGCTGATTTTAAAGAACAAACCAACCATTATTTTGATACGGAGAACTTCCAGATAAAAGAAAGGCAAGCGGCCTTAAGAACCCGTTTTAAAGCTGGACAGTGGGTGTTTACACTTAAAGAGCCGGCTGAAACAGGTCTTCTTGAAACCGAGCAGGTTTTAACAGAAGAAGAAGCGGAACGATTGATGGAAGAGCACCAAATTCCAGACGGGCCTGTTAAAGAACAGCTTGCACTATTGGAAATTGAAGAAAAGTCGATCCGTTATTTCGGTTCTTTGACAACGTGGCGGGCTGAAAAAAAAGAAAAGGAAGGCTTAATTGTTCTTGATCAGAGCCGATACTTATCAATAGAAGACTTTGAGCTGGAATTTGAAGCAGAGGAAGCGACAGCAGGAGAACTATATTTTAGCCGGCTTCTTGAAATGTATCAAATCCCTGTCCGGGAAACGAAAAACAAAGTCCGCCGTTTCTATGAGCGGAAGTATTCCGTTTAAAAACTGGCGTTCAACAGGATCACAGCACTGCTGACCAGCTTCCCATATAAAGCTCAAAAATAAAGGAGACCATAGCATATGGATATAAGACAGTTTCAGAACATGATGGAACTACAAAACCTCCGCGCCCCGGGATACCAGCCTGGAATAAGAGAACAAAGCCAATCTGCCAGCACGATGTTCAGCAGTCTGATGGATACGATGCTCCGTTATTATACAGGGGGACCCGAAGAACCCTCTGTATCCATCAGAGAGCAGCAGGCAAGTCTTTACCAGCCGGCAAGCGTGGTGCATCCGATTTCTTTGAATGAAGTAAAAGCATCCTCCATAAAGCAGCCTGCTGGTCCTGCTTCAATTGAAGCCATTATAGCCAATGCTGCGGAAACGTATGGAGTAGATCCTAAACTGATCCGCTCGGTCATTCAGCAGGAATCCAACTTTAATCCTCAGGCCAGAAGCGGGGCCGGCGCCATGGGTCTGATGCAGCTGATGCCGGCAACAGCGAGAGGGCTTGGCGTAGAAAATGCTTTTGATCCCAGAGAAAATATCATGGGCGGTACAAAGTATTTAAAACAAATGCTGAACAAATACAGCGGTGATGTGAAATTGGCTCTAGCAGCCTATAATGCAGGGCCGGGAAACGTTGATAAATATGGAGGAATTCCTCCTTTTTCAGAAACGCGAAATTATGTAGCAAAAATTTCAGCTTCCTATTTTGCATAAGCCAATCAGTCCTTTACGGGCTGATTTTTTTGTGCAAAAAAGAACTTTCAGTTAACCCTCAATGCGATTTGTTTGAGATATGCCGTCCTCATTGTTAAAATAAGCTTATTACATTAGCCAAATGGTTCTAAAAAGCATTGGTGTATAGCCATTTAAGGCTATTAGCACATACTAATCTTACTCAATATAAGAGAATTTAACATAAAGGAGTTATCAACATGGCAGATTCTTTTGCAACTCCGTATGAAGCGATTGGAAAAGAGCTTCTTTCTCAGCTTGTTGATGCTTTTTATTCCAATGTAGAAAAACATCCCTTGCTGTCTCCAATTTTCCCTGATGAATTAACCGAGACAGCGAGAAAGCAAAAGCAGTTTATGACCCAGTATCTGGGCGGGCCGCCCCTCTATACAGAGGAGCATGGCCACCCGATGCTGAGGGCCCGTCACCTTCCTTTCCCTATTACGGAAGACCGGGCAGAAGCCTGGCTCGAATGCATGGACAAAGCAATGGATGAAGTTGGTTTAGATGGAGACATACGCACTTTCTTTTTCGAGCGGCTTACATTAACTGCACATCATATGGTAAATACTTCTGGTAGTGCTCTTGATAAGAAAGGAGAATGGGATTAATGCCTTCTGGCGAAAAAAGAAATATCGGGCATTTTTTCTCTCATTGCCACGGCAATGCAAAAAAACCGCTTGAAATTTATTTGTTCGTAGACCCTCTTTGCCCCGAATGCTGGGCCCTTGAGCCTGTTATAAAAAAACTGCTAATGAGATACGGACGCTTTTTCACACTAAAGCATATCATCAGTGGAAACCTTGCAGCACTTCATGCAATGAAGAAAAAAAAGCCCGAGAACATGGCCGCTTCATGGGAAAAAACCGCGTCCAGAACCGGAATGTCCTGTGATGGATCGATCTGGTTTGAAAACCCGATTTCCTCCCCTTATGCACCGTCTGTAGCTATTAAAGCAGCCGAACTTCAGGGAAGGAAATCAGGGATCCGTTTCCTGCGTAAGCTTCAGGAAGTGCTGTTTACAGAGAAGCAGGATGTATCAGATGAAAAAGTGCTAATTGACATTGCCGGCATTACAGGATTGGATCAAGATGAATTTATTAAAGACCTTCATTCAGAAAGTGCTGTAAAAGCACTTCAGTGCGATATGAAAATTACAGCGGAGATGGAAGTCATTGAAATGCCGACGATTGCGTTCTTTAATGAACGGGTTGAAGATGAAGGCTTAAAAATCGCCGGGTATTACCCGTACGAAATGTACGAAGAGGTTCTTTTCGAGATGCTCGGCGAAGCGCCGCCACCATCTGAACCGCCGCCGCTGCCCGTTTTCTTGTCATATTTCCGTTTTGTCGCTTCAAAAGAAATTGCTCTTGCATATAATATGAGCATCGAGGAAACCGAGCGCGAAATGAAAAAATACCAGCTCGCTCAAAAAGTAGAGCGTGTGCCTGTAAAGCACGGAACCTTTTGGAGAGCATTAGACTAAGAAACCGCCACCCCATATTAAGGGCTGGCGGCTTTTTAGCTTGTTAAAAGCTATCTAGTAGGCTCACCTTTTAAGAAGGCCCTTTTATTTTGCCCGCTCTTTAACCAGTGCCTGATTCCCTTCCCTGCATATGGCTCATCTTTGTACCGGGGGATAACATGCATATGTGCATGCATAATATGCTGACCGGCCTCTGCTCCGCTGTTCCAGCCTACATTGTACCCATCAGGATGGTATTTTTCATCCAGCACTGCCTTAGCTTCCTTCAAAAGAGAAAATGCTGCTTCCCATTCTTCTGCTGTAAGATCAAACACTGTAGGCCGGTGACGGACAGGGACAATGACGCCTGAGCCGATTAATACATCCTGAGGAACTTGCAGGAACAGACACAATTCATTGCTTATTAGGACCTGCTGTTCTTGTGACAACCGGCAAAATGGACATTCGGATATACTGCCCGCCTCCTTAGTTAAGGATTTTTTATTTAGTGTACCACAACATTGTAACCGCTTTCTTTATTAATTAAATTAAAAAAGACCATGCCGGGATAAGCATGGTCTCTTTCTGTATGTCTTAACGACAACAAAGGGGATGGGAGAAATTTTTCACGGTCAAACAAAGGGGTAAATGTTTGTTATGTGATCAATTTCACACCCTGAGTATATCAGAATATGTCGAGTTTTGACAAGTGCTTAGTTCCAAATTCACAATTTTGTCACAAACATATTTCCCAGCACCCTTACATATAAAAAAGGACGGGGGTGATTTTAGTGAATCCTATCATGCTTTCAGGGCTGCTGCTTTTATTCGGAGGGGCATTCTTTCTTCACCTGCTCGGATTAATGAACCTTATTCCTGTGCTGGTCTCCTCCCTCATATTGTTTGGCAGCATAGCTGCCGGAATTTATGTTCTTACCCGAAAAAAAACATTCAAAGGATATTAGCTTTAGAAAAATAAAGCGGGCAGCCTCCATTTTCAAGCTGCCTTATCCAATTGCTGTCTTATCTGGATAAGAGCCCTGTTGAAGGTTCTGTTGATTTGGAGCGGAAGGCATGGGACTCTGAGCTAAGAGCAGCGGGAAAAGTATGACCTCGCAGGCGCAAAGCAGCGGGGATGCAATCAACAGCCCAATGCAGCAGGGCCTAAAAAAGATGAGACTGGCACCTGATGGGCCAGTCTCTTTTAATTATTCGTTCATCAGTTTTTCCAGTTCATTCAGTTTCTCTTCAAATACTTTGCATGCTTCTTCTACAGGCCGGGAGGATGTCATATCGACTCCTGCTTTTTTCAGTACTTCAATCGGATAATCCGAGCTGCCGGCACTTAAAAATTCAATATAGCGTTTAACAGCAGGCTCCCCTTCCTCAAGGATCTGCCTGCTGAGAGCAGCTGCTGCACTGAAGCCGGTCGCATACTGATAAACATAGTAATTGTAATAGAAATGGGGAATGCGTGCCCACTCAAGTCCGATTTCTTCATCGACATGAATGTTTTCTCCAAAATACTTTTTATTTAATTCGTAATACATTTTCGTCAGCAGTTCAGGAGTTAAAGGCTCCCCTTCCTGAGAGCGTTTGTGAATGCTGTGCTCAAACTCTGCAAACATCGTTTGTCTGAAAACGGTGCCCCGGAAGCCTTCAAGGTAATTATTCAAAAGATACATCCGCTTTTTCTTATCGTCAATGGTGTTCAGCAAATAATCATTCAAAAGCGCTTCATTCGTTGTCGATGCTACTTCAGCTACAAAGATTGAATAGTCACCATACTGATAAGGCTGATTTTTCCTCGTATAATAGCTGTGGACAGAGTGGCCGAATTCATGAGCCAGCGTGAACAGATTGTTCACATTATCCTGCCAGTTCATCAATATATAAGGGTTGGTTCCATACGTGCCTGAGGAATAGGCTCCGCTTCGCTTTCCTTTATTTTCGTGTACATCCACCCATCGGTTTTCAAAGCCTTCTTTTAAAACGCTGAGATAGTCCTCTCCAAGAGGCGCCAGACCTTTAAGGATGTAGTCCTTTGCTTCACTGTAGGAAACGTCCATTTTTGTGTTTTGAACAAGCGGAGTGTAAAGGTCATACATGTGTACCTCATCAAGGTTTAAAGCCTTTTTGCGGAGTTCTGCGTAACGCTGCAGCAAATGGAGGTTCTTTTCAACGGTAGACACGAGATTATCGTACACTTCCTCCGGGATGTTGTTCCCGCTTAATGCTGCCTGCCTTGCGGATTCATATTTTCTTGCCGACGCGTAAAAGTTATCTTTTTTAATAGCTCCGGAAAGCGTACTCGCAAGCGTATTTTTAAATTTACCGTACGTGTCGTAAACCGCTTTGAAGGCATCATGGCGCACTCTTCGGTCTTCACTTTCCATAAAAGTGATAAAGCGGCCGTGTGTCACTTCGACCTCTTCTCCATTCTCATTTTTAATGGACGGGAACTCCATATCAGCATTGTTCAGCTTTCCAAAGATATCACTGGACGCACGCAGCGCTTCAGAAGCCTGGGCAAGGAGTGCCTCTTGCTCCGCAGAAAGGACATGCGGACGTTCACGGTTGATTTCCTCGAGTGCATGCTTATAAAGCTTTAATTCATCGTTTTCATCAACATATTTTTTTAATGTTTCCTCATCCATTGCAAGAATTTCAGGCCCCATGTAAGAAGAAATACTGCCAGCCTCCGTATACAGGGTTGCTGCACGGTCATTAAGGGCCTGATAATGGGAATTTCCCGTGTCCTGGTCATATCTCATATGTGCGTATGTATATAGCCTGCCAAGACGCTCTGTTACAGAATCCTGAAAGGAAAGGCCTTCGAATAAAGATTGTGCGGAATCTCCAAGCTTTCCTTTATAATCTTCCATTTTAGGGATCAATTTCTTTAATTCCGCAAACTCTTTTTCCCATTCTTCATCTGCTGCAAAGATATCTTCCAGTCTCCACGTATCCTCAGCCGCAATCTCACTTCTAAGAGGCAGTTTTTTAACTGTTTGCTGTTCGGACATGTTTTATCCCCCTTTTTAATAAGGCTTTGAGAGCCTTTCATTCATCTTGTCTAAATTCTCATATGAAGTCAATTAATATGCCGCCGCTTGTCTATAGGTTATGCCGGCAGCCAGAAATTAGCCTGAAAAACTCAGTATCAGAATCCAAAATCCTTTCAATCCGGTCAGTCCATATGACGGGTGCTATCCGATACCTCTTTTCATTCTCCATAAACACTAAAAATCCTGCTTTAAGCAGCCGGGATCCAAGGTCTTCCACCACATCCTGATTTGAAGGGTTTGCAAACGAAAGCTGCCGCCTGACAGCAATTCCATCCCTCTCTAACTGGAACAGGTATTCCGCTGCATCCTGTACGGTAAATGAAATGCATTCTTCTGCCCATAATAAAAGGCTTGTTTTCCATAGATAGGGCTCTGTTTCAAAGCAATAATCAAAACAAGATGGAATAAAAACAATCGAAGGGAGAAGTGCGAGGGGGACCCGTTTTTTTACATAAAGCATTTGTTGGAAGGCTGTCATTTCCTTTGGGGGCAAACGTTTTCTGAAGCGGTTCAATCTGCTCTTAAGCCAACGGTCTGGCAGAATTTCATCAGGAGGATTTTGAAGAATGTGCTTTAGAGAATCACCCTGTCTAAAGGACACAGCATGAGCAAAGAAAATCTGTCCTGAAAATGGATACAGGTGATTTAGGCGTAGAAGCTGTTTATTTTCCGGGCAATAATACAGGAGGTAAGGGGTGAAAGAACGTGGAAAATGTCTGGCGAAGAGCCAGGAGAATGAGGGGATCCGGTATTCTGAAGGGCCAAGCCGCTTAAGCTGATTGGAGCCAAGGATCCAGATGGACTGTATGTTCAGCTTTTCATACCCGCGGATTCTGCTCGCCACATGCTCTCGCGGAATCACAGAACATTGATATTCAATGGCATATCTTTTGCCGTTCATGGTGAAGAGCAAATCCGGCCTTTGGCGGATTTCTGGAAGAAACGGCTCCAGCTGAACCTCCCCTTCTTTTTCCAGCCATTGATATAAATCCTCTTTTCCAGCCAAATGCCTTTCGGTTTCCGGCTCTGAATAACTCTCACATGCTGTCTTTTTCCGGTGGGCAAAATGGTACCTTTTAATTTTTCCAAGCTTAAGCTCCATCTGCTGTTTGCATGCCGGACAGTAAAAAGAATGGGTCGACCGCAGCCGATCCAGTTCTTCAAACGTGTAGGTCTTTCTGATTAATGAAAAAATCTTCGTATTCATTAAAGCGGTCAGCAATATAATTCCTCCTCGCAATCGTTCAGCCCCTACTCATTCTTCAGAGAAGGGCCCGATTCCTTTCCAAATTGCAAGTTTGTGTTTTGCTGTCCAAAAAGTGAATTTTTCAGCTGGAGACTGGCGTTTCCTGTGTTCCTCTGATGATCAGTAATTTCGTTTTAAAGGGTTCTCCATATAGATTGGGGTTGCCTACGCTGATTGAACGGATCAACAAAGAAAACCCCCTAGTTTTGCCGGGGGTTTTTCCATTTTTATAAACTCTCAGCAGGACTTTTTATACAGCCGCTTTGATCCTGTTATTAAAGGTCTTAAGAGGAGTTTATTCAAAGACAAAAGGGCTTGACTCTAATTCAGAGCATCGGTGAAAGCAGCCTGGCAAACGATTCAAAAACTCTCTGGAAAAAACTGCGCTTTATAAAATCTTCCATTTCAAGTCTTTTGGATTCTTTTAAATCCTTTTCGTATTCTTCCACGAGGGTGACTGTGCTGTCCGTTCTGTACAGGAATGCATTGACCTCGAAATTCAGATGAAAGCTCCGCATATCCATATTCGCTGTTCCAATGGATGCAAGCTCATAGTCCACAATTACGATTTTGCTGTGCATAAAGCCTTTTTCGTATTCGTAAATTTCCGCTCCTGCTTCCATCAGTTCAGCAAAATAGGATCTTGAAGCGTAAAACACAAGTTTTTTATCCGGCCTTTTTGGTACGAGCAGTTTTACGTCTACTCCGCTTAGAGCAGCGACCTTCAGCGCGGACAATATGTCTTCATCGGGAATAAAATACGGGGATGCAATCCATATGGAATCCTTAGCGGATACAAGCATCGAAAAAAACAGGCTTTTAATGTTTTCCCACTTATTATCAGGGCCCCCGGCAATCATCTGCACACCGCCGTTGCCCAGAGGATACTCGTCTGGATCGGCCTGAAGATACGTTTCTGTATCCAGTTCTTTACCCGTCATGTAATACCAATCCTGCAGGAAGATCATATGGAGTGTCCGTACTTCTTCCCCTATAACCATAAGATGGGTATCCCGCCAAAAACCATAAAAATCCACTTTTCCTAAATATTCATCTCCAACGTTAAGTCCGCCCATAAATCCAATTTTTCCATCAATAATCACAATTTTCCGGTGATTTCGGAAATTGATTTTGTTGCTTAGGAATGGAAGACGGACTGGAAGAAAAGGCACCATTTCAATGCCGGCTCTGTGCATTTTGCTTATGTAGGCCTTCGAAAGCTTCCAGCTCCCAACTGCATCGTAAAGGAATCGGACCTCAACGCCCTCTTTGGCTTTTTCTATAAGCGCTTCCTGCAGCTGGATTCCAATTTCATCATGGCGGACGATATAATACTCCAAATGGATGTAGGTTTCCGCTTTTTTGATTTCCTCCAGTACGGCTGGAAACTTCTGATCTCCATTCGTTAAGATTTTAGTCTGAGAGGCAAAGGAAACAGGGCTGTGGCTAAGGTTATGCGCAAGCTTAAACATAAGCTTCTGGTGGTCGCCCATTTGTTCTGCTTTCTCATGATAATTTTGATGTTCTCCTTCAATTTGCAGATAAACCTGCTGGTCAATTAACCCTTTCTTCTCAAAAAGCCTTCTTTTTCTCACATTCCGTCCGAAAAGCATATAAAATAAGAACCCGACAATCGGAAATGCGCCGAGAACAATGAGCCATGTTAATGTCTGATTCGGCTTCCTGTTTTCCATAAAGATAACGAATCCGATGAAGACAATGGACAGGGTAAAAATAATGCTCAATGAACCCAGAATCCAGTCGCCCCAATAGTTTTTTGTTAATAAAATAACTCCGGTAATAAATACAGCAAAGATAATGACCTGTATAAAATTTTTCATCTTTTCACCTGACTTTTCTGCAGCATATACTATAGTACGAATTACATTCCCCAAAAGATTCAATGATAACCAAAGAGAAGGGCGATTGATTTTTTCAGAGCCCTTATACGTGCAAAAAAAAGAACCGATTCCTTATGAAATCGGCTCAGGAAATTAAGCGAAATGTTTGCGGAGGGTATGAAGGGCATGCTCTCCCATAACTTTCTTTCCATATTCCTCAAGTCTGTGCACCGTGACTTTGGATTGGCTGCCATATTCTGCAATAATGCTCAGGAGATTATCCATTTCTTCTTCAGCCTGCTCATCTGTAAACTCTGTATACAAGAAGTAGTGTGAATTCAATGCATAAAGACTGTTTGTAAACCCTGAAAGGCCCGTTTTCGCTAAAGAAATCAAGTCTTCAAAATCATTAAAATGAATCACATATTCAAGCTGCGGCGGCTGATCTTCCTGTTCCGCAGTGGATTTGGAGAAATGATCATCCATTAAACTGTCGATGTTCTCATCAACAGGGATCTCATGATATTTATCATCGCTTATCGGCAGTTCGAGCTTCTGTCCATCTTTCGACATCTGTGCTCTCGTAACTACAACTTCCAGACCTTTGTCCATTGCCTGAACCTGAATCCACAGCGGCCCTTCCATCATAAAGTCTTCCTCTTCATGTACTTCGTCCATCATTTCCCAGAACAATTCTTCGCTGCGTTCACGGTTGTACCAGATTTCATCCCGGTCAAAACCGCGTTCTTCTATATCGCCATAGGAAATGTAAAATTTCACAGTGTGCTCATTAATGCGTTCAATTTCCATGGATTACACTTCCCTTCTATTTTTGATGTTGAAGGGACAACTAAACCCCCGATAGTTGCACTTTCCTACACTTTACCCCAAAGCTGTATTATTTAACCGCCTTAATGCTTACCACAATCTTCTCATGCCAGTCAACCCGCCATGAGAATCTTGTACTCCTATTTTATGATAAATCGGCTGTAAATGAAATAAAAAAACACTGAAATGGATGAAAACAGTTATTAACCCACGAGAAGGCATAAAGCGGAGGGGAATTCATATATTTGGTACAAGCACAAGCCTATTTAGTGAAGCAAACGGGGGTATTGGATGGAGCAGGAGTTTCTCATATCGTTATTCATGATTATTGGCATTGATCTGATTCTAGGCGGGGATAATGCCATCGTAATAGCCATGGCAAGCAGAAATTTACCCGAGAAACAAAGACAAAAAGCCATTATTATCGGAACCTTCTTAGCCATAGCCCTGCGCACCGCACTAACGACTGTCGCAGTTTACCTGCTTACCATTCCTTACCTTCAGCTGGCGGGGGGAATTTTTCTGCTGTATATATCATTCGGGTTAATGTGCGGCGGAGATGAAGATGAGGAACATGTAAAAAGCCATGGAAGCCTCTGGAAAGCGGTACGGACGATTGTAGCTGCTGATGTGCTGATGGGGCTCGATAACGTGATTGCCGTCGCCGGTGCCGCCAACGGACATACGATGCTTGTCGTAACAGGACTTTTCATATCCATTCCGGTTATTATATGGGGAAGCAAATTTGTCTTAAAGCTTATTGATCGGTTTCCTTATTTACTCTATGTTGGCGGCGGGATGCTTGCTTATACGGCCGGCAAAATGATTTCTCATGAAGACCAGCTTCAGTTCCTCGCAGACCGGCCGATGTTTCTTGAAGCGATTCCGTATTTTACGGTTCTCATCTTTGTTATAAGCGGTATTATAACGAAAAAGAAGAATTTAAACACTTAAAAAGCCTTCCGGTCCGGAAGGCTTCTGGTTTATTCATTTACTAAGCGCTGTGCTTCACGCAGCTGGTACGTACGGACTTTTCTAGGCAAAAAGCGGCGGATTTCATCTTCATTGTATCCCACCTGAAGACGTTTTTCATCAATCATGATCGGCCTTCTCAGAAGACCCGGATAATCCTGGATAAGCTGATATAGATCCTGCAGAGGCATGCTCTCAAGGTTTACGTTTAATTTTTGGAATATTTTAGACCTGGTGGAAATAATCTCATCCGTTCCGTCCTCTGTCATCCTCAAAATTTCTTTAATTTCATTGATGGACATGGTGTCGGATAAAATATTTCTTTCAGTATAAGGAATTTCATGTTCTTCGAGCCACGCCTTTGCTTTTCTACATGAAGTACAGCTTGGTGATGTATACAATGTTACCATTTAATTTCACTCCTCTGTACATAGTTTAAAATAAAATTACTTTAAACAAGTAATATCTATTGCTCATTATACTATAAAAAAGTAAGTTAGTGAATATCTTTTCAGCAAAACTTTGACAACTTCGTTACAATTCCTACTCAATCAACTTATCCATTGTTAAAAATGAAAATGGAAATATTCAAACAGGATATCTGAAAGAAATTTCAAAGAAGCACTGCCCAGCGTGTCATTTAAACACACATTCTCATTTAGCTCTCTTCATCGAAAATATCATTGAGCTCGTCATCGCTTCTGATTTTGAGCACATCTGATACATCTTCATAAGAACGGCCGTACCATTCCTTATCCTTATACGTATGAATCTGTTTGTAGGTTTCCTTCATTGCGGAAAAAATTTCTGATTCAGGCCTGTCGTTAGGAGACCAGTATAGGATCTCCATGTGGTTCACTTCATTAGTGGCAAGAGACTTTCTTGCATATCCGATAGAGCTTGCGTGATGAAACCCTTCCCTTTGATAAAACTTCAGCCGCTTTGCCGTATCAAGATCTGTTTCATCAACAGGCTCAACCTCCAAGATGATTGGCTTGTTCTTTTCTTTCATTCTGGAAATCAGTTTGTGGCCCAAACCTTCTCCACGGGCGTCCTTGGAGACATATATGTAATCGATAAACAGGAAATCCTCCAGCTCTGCGAACATCAAAACATGCTTTGGACCTTCATCCTTATAGTAAATATCTCCCTTTTCTTTCAAAAGGGCCTCTATATGCTCACGTGACTTCATCTCTTCAATTGGAAAGTACTGACTCAGTTTCTCATACCAATTCATTCATTCTCTCCTAATTTGTAGTTGTATAGATAATTTACCCATTTGCCTCATGCATAAACATAAAAATGTACACTTCACATAATTAACTGAAAATTCCATTATAATAACGTATAATGATTTTAAGGAGCTGACGAATATGCTTGCCTACTTTACTGACTTTGCTTTGTTCTCATTATTTGTTATTGGATTAACGGCAACGATGGGAGTTATCGCCAACGGGATTGGATCAGGGTTATTTGGCGGGAAAGAGAGAGCCAAGTATTATCAGCAATCAGTGAATACACAAAAAGGATGGAATCGGGTAAAGAGGAAATAACCGCAGGCTGAGCGTGCAGCCTGCGGTCTTTTTCTTTTATTTTTCCAGGGGAGTGTAATCCACCCCTTTAGTATAGCGGCTGCCGGCATTCCATAACAGAAACTCATTAATTCCTTCTTCATTCAGCGCTTTGATCTGCGCCTCCACTTCCGATTTTCCATATTTAATATAATTTCCCGATCCTAGATAGGATGCAGTGAAATCCTGGAGCCATGGCCGCGAAATTGGAGGAGTTTTTAATTCAGCCAATTTTTTGTTTTCCACCTTTGTATATTCTTTAACAAGCTTGTAGGGCTCTGTATCGGGCTTTTCAATCCCAAAGTAAGGTCCCCAGTGGCTCGGGTAGATCATGGAAGAGATCACGTCCACATTTTCTGATATTTTGCTGAAATTCTGGCCGATTCCGGGAGCTTCAGGAATGGTAGCAGAATAGCCGAATATATCCACTGATACTTTCACGCCATATGGCTTTAATTCCTTGCGGGCATATTCTACAAAGTCCGTCACAGCCTGAACCCGTTTTTGAGTATTATCACGGCTGTCTTTCTGATAATCTCCTTCGCTGTAAGTCAGCCTTTTATCTTTCGTTTCAAACCCCTCAGGAAAACGGACATAATCAAACTGGATTTCTTTAAAACCCATTTTAGCAGCTTCCTTTGCCGCCTCTACGTTGTATTCCCACACCTCTTTGACAAACGGATTGACGAATTTGTCACCGCCGCCGTTTTCCCAAACTTCTCCGTTCTCCTTGTAGGACCATTCCGGTTTTTGTTCTGCCAGAACCGAATCTTTGAAAACCACGACCCGGGCGATGGGATAAATCTTATGTTCCTCAAGCTTTTTCATCATTTCTTTTGGTTCTTTTATGTAGGACTGGCTGACGTCATAAAATGAAGATTCTTTATCAGGCTTAAAGGTCAAATTGCCATGATCATCTTTTACATCAATCACCATACTGTTTAATTCTGTATCGTCCATCATTTTCAGCAGAGAATCCATCTTTTCTCCTCCGGCAGAGGATCCGGTCACATAGATTCCTCTAACGGCATCAGGGTATTCGAAGCTGTACCCTGAGTCATACTCGAACCTGGGCATATGCTGAGGGAGTTTTTTTTCAGGGATTGCGATTTCACTCATGGCCAGCGGCTTGCTTTCCGCTGCTGCAGCAGATAAGGCAGGTCCTGCAATGGCCACCGCACATCCCGCTGCGGCAACTTTTAACATTACTTTTTTAATCAATCCGGTTCCTCCTTTTTTTTATCTCTTTCTTTAAGTATAGGGAAGTTCTTGATAGGTTGATAGTGGATACCCTGTTTATAATGACAAAATGAGACATTTGACGCAGTCCTCAGGTAATCCATTGCCCACTTTATTCCACAATGCTTCATCTGGTACATAAACCAAAAAACGCGCCAGGCTGTACCGGCGCATTTTCTAATTCTATTATACTGTAGCAGAATACTGTTTTTGGTATTGATCGAATTCTTCTTTGGAACACATAACAAAATGTCCAGGTGTCACTTCTCGGAATTCCATCTCTTCGCCAGGCTGGCTCTTATGCTTAGAAGGATCATATGTCTTTCTGACGCGGGTGCGCTCATAATCCGGATCCGGCAGCGGGATGGCGGAAAGCAATGATTTCGTGTACGGATGAATAGGATTTCTGTACAGCTCCTCAGCCGTAGCCAGCTCAACCAGTTTTCCGAAGTACATTACCCCAATTCGGTCGCTGATGTATTTAACCATGGATAAATCATGCGCGATGAATAAATACGTCAGCCCCTTATCCTTTTGGAGCTGCTTCATTAAATTCACAACCTGGGCCTGAATGGAAACATCCAAAGCAGAAATCGGCTCATCAGCGATGATAAAGTCAGGCTCTACAGCCAAAGCACGTGCAATTCCGATACGCTGGCGCTGACCTCCGCTGAATTCATGAGGATAGCGGTTGGCGTGCTCACGGTTCAATCCGACTGTTTCCAGCAGCTCATAAACGCGCTCCAGCCTCTCCTTCTTCGTTTTCGCCAACCCATGAATATCAATTCCTTCGGCAATAACGTCTACTACTTTCATTTTGCCATTAAGGGAAGCGGAAGGATCCTGAAAAATCATTTGCATTTTACGGTTAAGCTGCTTTAGTTCTTTTTTGGATTTTTTCCCGTGAACGTTCTCGCCATTGAAAATAACGTCGCCGTCTGTCGCATCATAAAGCCGGATAATCGTTCTGCCCGTCGTAGACTTTCCGCAGCCGGATTCACCAACAAGTCCAAGCGTTTCCCCTTTAAATATCTCAAAGGATAAGTCATCTACAGCCTTTACCATGTTCGGCTTCCCTATGTTAAAGTACTGCTTCAGGTTTTTTACTTCAAGTAATTTTTCAGCCACTTATTTCCCCTCCTTCGCTGCAGGGAACATTTTCATCCGTTTGCGGACAGCTTCAGGCGGCTCCACAGCTGGAGCGTCCGGGTGCAGAAGCCATGTTGCTGCATAATGAGTGTTGGACACTTTAAAAAACGGAGGCTCCTTCTCCATATCAATCTGCATCGCATATTCGCTCCGCAATGCAAAGGCATCTCCCGCAGGAGGATTGAGCAGATTTGGAGGAGTTCCCGGTATTGAATAAAGTTCTTCTTCTGTTGCGTCAAGACTTGGCATAGAGCTCAAAAGGCCCCACGTGTACGGATGCTTCGGATTGTAAAAGATCTCGTCTACCGTTCCGATTTCCACTATTTTTCCGCCGTACATAACCGCTACACGATCAGCTACGTTTGCAACGACTCCCAAATCATGGGTTATAAAAATGATCGATGTGTCAATTTTTTTCTGTAAATCCTTCATCAATTCAAGAATTTGCGCCTGAATGGTTACATCAAGAGCTGTTGTCGGTTCATCCGCAATCAACACCTTCGGATTGCAGGCAAGCGAAATAGCAATCACGACACGCTGCCTCATCCCGCCGGAAAATTGATGAGGGTATTGCTCAAAACGGGCTTCCGCATTCGGAATCCCAACAAGGCGCAGTAAATCAATCGCTTGTTTCTTCGCTGTTGCTTTGCTGGCTTTTTGATGTTTAATAATCGGTTCCATTATCTGACGTCCGATTTTCATTGTCGGATTCAGGGAAGTCATCGGATCCTGGAAAATCATTGAAATGTCTTTACCGCGAATCTTCTGCATTTCTTTCTCGCTGACTTTAGTCAAATCCTTGCCATTAAATAAAATTTGACCTTCTTTGTATTCAGAGTTGCTTTCCGGCAGAAGCCTCATGATACTTTTTGTTGTAACGGATTTTCCAGAGCCCGATTCACCAACAATCGCAAGCGTCTCTCCTTTAAACAAGTCAAAGGATACACCGCGGATCGCTTTTACTTCTCCTCCAAATGTATGAAAAGATATATTTAAATCCTTAACTTCCAACATTTTTTCCATGTTTTCCACCTGCCTCTACTAATCGCGCATTTTCGGATCCAGCGCATCGCGCAGACCGTCTGCCAGCATATTAAAGCTAACCATAATAATACTCATAATGACTGCAGGGTATATCAACAGATGCGGGTGCAGCCTCATCGTTCTATATCCATCATCAATCAAGGTTCCAAGAGATGCCAGTGGATCCTTCAGCCCGAGCCCGATGAAGCTTAAGAAAGCCTCGAAGAAGATGGCACTTGGTATAGTAAACATTGTGTTAATGATAATTACTCCTACAAGATTTGGCAACAAATGTTTAATCATAATCCGGAGGTTTGAAGAACCGAGAGTCCTGGATGCAAGCACAAATTCCTGGTTCTTGTATTTAATGACTTGAGCACGCACGACCCTTGCCATAGTCGTCCATCCTGTAATCGTTAACGCGATTGTAATGGATAAGATACCTGGTTTTAAAACAATGATCATTAAGATTACGATAACCAGGTTTGGTATACCTACAAGAATTTCAATAATCCGTTGCATGAAGGAATCTAGACGTCCTCCGAAGTACCCGGAGATTACACCATATGCAACACCAATTACCATATCAATGGCTGCTGCTAAGAAAGCGATATAAAGCGAAACCTGAGTCCCTTTCCAAATACGGGTGAATTGATCCCGTCCGAGAGCGTCTGTTCCAAACCAGTAATATTCATCTACTTTCTTCAGTTCATATGCGTTGTATTCTGTACCATTTTTTCTTTCTGCCATACCGTCAAAAGGGAGCCAGCCAATATTTTCCAAACCCTGAATCCGTGGCGGTAAATTGTTATGTGAGACCGTTTGCGTATCGAAATCCTTCCCGCTGACGAAAGGTCCTAAAAATGCCATCATGATAAGCAATGCCAGAGCGATCAAACTTAAAATAGCTGCTTTGTTTTTCCGAACCCTCAGCCAGGAATCCTGCCAAAAGCTCAGACTTGGTTTATTAATGACCTCTGCTTCACGAGAATCAACCTGTACTGGCTGAAACGATTTCTGATCAAACTCTTCTTTAGGCTGTGCCATTATTTCTTCCCTCCTGCTACCCTGATCCGTGGATCAATGACTCCATATAAAATATCCACAACAAGTATGATGAGGATAAACAGAGCTGCAAACAAAATAGTCGTCCCCATGATAACCGGATAGTCATTAACATTAATCGATGTAACGAACTGTTCACCAATTCCTGGCACAGCAAAAATTTTCTCTACTACTAGAGATCCGGTCATCAAACTGATTGCCAATGGCCCAAGCACAGTTACAACCGGGATGAGGGCATTTCTCATTGCATGTTTAAACGCAACCTCCCAGTAGTTAGACCCCTTTGCTTTTGCCAACGTTATATAATCCGAGTTTAATACATCAATCATTTCTGTTCTCATAAATCTGGCTGCAATGGATAGCGGAAAAATGGATAGGGCAATTGTCGGCAAAATACTGTACTCCGGTCCATTCCAGAAAGCAACTGGAAGCCAACCTAATTTTACGACGATAAAATATTGGAGCAGTGCCGCAAATACGAAGGATGGTACAGATTTACCCAGGACAGCAATCAGAGTAGAGCCGTAGTCCATCCAAGTATTTTGTCTCAGTGCGGAAATTATCCCAAGAAATATCCCAAGGAAACCGCCTAACAGCATTGCCTGAAACCCAATTGTTGCAGATGGTCCTATCCGATCGGAGATTAATGCAGTTACTGGAGTATTATCAAAAGTGAAGGAAGTACCAAGGTCTCCTTTTGCAACACTCACCATATATTTTGTGTACTGAACAGGCAGAGGTTCATTTAACCCATACTGCTCCTTTAACATCTCGAGCTGATCAGGTGACAGTTTGTTCGCATTTGTAAACGGAGTACCCGGTATAATTTTCATGAGGAAAAACGTAACCGAAGTAATAATAAACAGTGTAATCAGCATAAATAAAATACGCTGTGCAATATATTTAACCATGCTCGCACCTCCTGGAAACACTAAGATACCGCCGAATTATTCATTATTCGACAAAATAAATGGAGAGAAAAGGGAGTATAGGATTTAGCGTATACTCCCTTTTCTCTTTTTTTCTTTTAACCTGTCAAACTTCTATTATTCTGTAACTTTAATCCACTTGTAAGAATATTCTGGTCCATTTAAGTGATAGACAAAGCCATCAACTTTAGGAGCAACCAGTACGTTAGCTGCACGCTGGTAAACCGGGGCAAGACCAGCATCGTCCATCAGGACTTTTTCAGCTGCTTGAAGAGCTTCAAAACGCTTGCCTGGCTCTGCAGCCAGTTCGCCTGTTGCTTGTTTCAGAAGTTTATCATACTCAGGGTTAGAGTATGCCATTCTGTTGGATCCGCCGTCTGTGATCCATAGGTCAGAGAACGAAATCGCATCTGCGTAATCAGGACCCCATCCAGCAAATTGAATGTCATATTCCATTTTCGTATCAAGATCAAGACGTACGGAGAATGGAACACTCTTAAGGTTGATTTTCAAACCTGGAAGGTTTTTCTCAAGCTGATTTTTCATATAAGCATCTGTTTTCTTAGCAGAGTCTGTGTCTCCGCCGATATAATCAAGTGTAACTTCTTTTTTGCCGATTTCTTTCAAGCCTTGTTCCCAAGCCTTTTGAGCTTCTTCAAGGTTGTATGTCAGCATGTCTCCATTTGCCTCACGGAAATCCTCACCCGTATCAGGATGTTTAACAAATTCTTTTGGTACAGCATAATTTGCCGGTACAGATCCGTTGTTCAGGATGCTTGCAGCGAGGTCTTCTTTGTTGAAGCCTTGTGCAATTGCTTTTCGGATGTTCACGTTTGCCAAAGCTTCGTCTTTTTGGTTCAGCTTCAACCAGAAAATTGTCGGCTCAAGCCATTTAACCAGGTTTTCGTCGCCTTCATATTGAGGTACAACGTCAGAAGACAGCTTTCCAGTGACATCTGCTTCACCGCTGTCGAAAAGATTTGCTGCTGTGGCGGAATCCTTAACAACGTTGAAGTTGATCTTTGTCAATGTTACGTTATCTTTATCCCAATAGTTGTCATTCTTTTCCATAGTCCATTTTTCTTTCGTATTACCGCCCCAGTCAGACATTACGAAAGGTCCGTTAAATACGAGGTTATCAGCATTCATACCGTACTCTTTCCCTTTTTCAGTAACAAATTTCTCGTTTTGAGGGTAGAACGTAGCAAATGCCATTAGGGATTTGAAGAATGCGATTGGTTTAACAAGTGTGATTTCAAGAGTGGTATCATCAATAGCTTTAATTCCAAGTTCTTCCGGCTTCATTTCGCCTGCTGCGATTTCAGCGGCATTTTTAATTTTTCCAGACATCATATAAGGACCGTAAGGAGATTTTGTTTCAGGGTTAATAGCACGCTGCCAAGCGAATACAAAGTCGCTTGCTTTAATCTGATCACCGTTCGACCATTTAGCATTTTCATTCAGCTTAACCGTAGCGACTGTATCGTCCTCGTTCCATTCAGGATCGCCTTTTGCCACTCCGTCAACAGTCTGCTGATCTTTATCCGTGCGGTAAAGACCTTCGCCTACGTTGTTAAGCATAGACAAGCTGATTGTATCCTCTGCAAGTGCACTGTCTAATGAAGGAATAGCAGAAGTCTCAAGAACTGTGATTTCCTGTGGTACGTCAGCTGCGGGTTTTTCTGTATTTTCCCCTTCGCTGCCGCCGCCTGAAGGTTTAGCTGAGTTTCCTCCTCCGCCATAGCATGCAGATAAGAATAGGCTTAGTACCAGAGTAAGTACTAAAAGTAGTGAAAATTTAGTCTTTTTCACAAAGTTGACCTCCCTTTTATTTTCTGAGAATTCTTACAAGGACTATTATACAAGTTTTTGAATATTTGTACATGTGTTTTTTTTAAAAAGTTTACAATATTGAAATAAAATTAAGAATTCCAGCCTAGTTTAGTAGTTAGTAAGCCCTAAAAACCCTTTATTTATATTGGCTTTTTACACAATCCCTGCCTACTCGCTGCTGCTTTAAAGTAAAGTTGTAAAATTACCGTAAACTTCTGTATTATGTTGTAATGTATAATAGAAATTGGGTATAATTGTAGGAATATATTCCTTGATGCTATTTTTGTTCAATAATGATTTTAGATAAAAATATTATGGCGATACTAGTATTATGAATAGTGCAAAGAGAGGGATTGCAAATGAAAATCGGTTTTATTTTATTTGTTGGCGGCCTTGCTGCCTCATTGATCATCTCCATCTTACTGTATGGCTCTGTGACACTGCTCTCCCTGATTAATCTTTTGTTCCTCATTGGCGGAGCATTCTTATTCACCGCATTGTTTATCATGGTGGCCCAGGGCGGATTTTTTGATGGAATTACCTACAGCTTCAGAAGAACATTTCAATCCGGAGGCAGAGATTTAAGCAGAGAAGAAGCAGATGAAATGAGGCCGTTCTCTGAGCTGCTCTCCTTGCCTTTTATTCCGATTATGCTGGCAGGCGCTTCTTTAACAGGTGTTATGCTCGTTTGTCTGGGGTTTTTTTACGCTTAGCTTGCACGAAAAGCAATTCTTTTTTATAATATGAAACAGTTAAATGCATCGGCTGAGAGAGAGAGAAGTAGGCGAATCCTTCATTTTCAGAGAGTCTGTGGTTGCTGGAAACAGACAATGAACTTCGCTGAATGGACTTTTGAGCCGCATTCCGAACAGCAATCAGTAGGCAATGCCGTATTCCTGCGTTAAAGGATGCTAAGAGGCTTTTCTAATTTGGAGAGCAATCAGGGTGGTACCACGGTCTATTCGTCCCTTTTCAGGGATGAATGGGCCTTTTTTTATTACGTATTAAGAGGAGTGGTTTCTATTGAAAACAATTTTTTCCGGAATTCAGCCGAGCGGAGCTGTCACAATCGGCAACTACATTGGCGCCATGAAGCAGTTTATCGAGCTTCAAAATGATTACAACAGCTATTTCTGCATCGTCGATCAGCATGCTATAACCGTGCATCAGGATAAAGCCAAGCTTCGGGAGAGCACTCGCAGTCTCGCTGCTTTGTATGTCGCCATAGGGCTTGACCCTGAAAAAGCTACTCTGTTTATTCAGTCAGAAGTACCTGCACACGCTCAGGCGGGATGGATGCTTCAATGCGTCGCGTACATCGGCGAGCTCGAGCGCATGACGCAATTTAAAGATAAATCGTCAGGCAAGGAAGCCGTTGCTGCCGGTTTATTAACCTATCCGCCTCTTATGGCAGCGGACATTCTCCTTTATGGAACAGATCTTGTTCCTGTTGGCGAAGATCAAAAGCAGCACATTGAATTGACCCGGGATTTAGCAGAGCGCTTTAACCGCAAGTACAACGACATTTTCACTATTCCAGAAGTGCGCATACCAAAAGTCGGAGCCCGCATCATGTCCCTGGCTGAACCAGCCAGAAAAATGAGCAAGTCCGATCCGAACACTAAATCCTTTATTACTCTGCTCGATGAGCCGAAGCAAATTGAGAAAAAAATCAAAAGCGCAGTCACCGATTCTGAAGGGATTGTGAAATATGATAAAGAAAATAAACCGGGTGTTTCCAATCTCCTTTCCATTTATTCCATCTTTACAGGAATGAGTACAGAAGAACTTGAAGCAAAATATGAAGGCAAAGGATACGGAGATTTCAAGGGAGACCTTGCCCAAGTCGTCGTCAATGAAATCGTTCCAATTCAAAAGCGGTATTATGAATTAATGGAAACGGACGAATTGGACCGGATTCTCGATGATGGAGCAGAACGCGCAAACCGTGCAGCAAATAAAATGCTGAAAAAAATGGAAAATGCGATGGGATTAGGAAGGAAACGAAAATAACCCTCCCTTTCTCTCAGAAAAAAGAGGCTGAGACAAAAGGTTCCCGGTTAATCAAAAAAACCGAACTATTATTTGAAACTCTGATATAGAGCTTCGTAATCGTTCGGTTTTATTCGTTTTCATGTTTTTTTCAAAGGCTTTGTTCATGTATGATGTTGATTTATTACCACCTGATGTTTGGAGTGGAAGGCATGAGACTCCTGCGGGAACAGCGGGAAAGGTGAGACCCCGCAGGCGCAAAGCGGCGAGGAGGCTCACCGCCCGCCCATGGATAAGCGAATGCCTGCTAACTGCAATCAACAGCCGAGTTTAACAGAGCTTTTTCAAAAGAAAAATTCGGCTTTAATGACTATATTTTTAGATATGTCCCAGCCTCTTTTCTTTATTTACTATTTTCAGCTTTCCATTCTGACTCTAGATGAGAATCTTTTGATGACTCGCTCATTCTCCAATACGTAATGAAGCTGACCGCAATACAAGCAGCTACATATACGTAGAAAAGCCACTCCACTCCCATACTTTTCATCCATAGGGCTATAAATTCAGCTGTCCCCCCAAAGACTGCTACTGTAACAGCATATGGAAACCCTACGCCGAGAGCCCTGATTTGGGTCGGGAAAAGCTCTGCTTTCACAATGGCATTTATAGAAGTATACCCCGTTACAATAATCAGTCCTGCCATCATAAGCAAAAACGCACCGACTGGACTGGATGTCTGCTCAAGAAGCAGGAACAGCGGAACGGTAAGCAATGTTCCAAGAATTCCAAAGCCCATCAGTAAAGGTCTTCTGCCAATTCGGTCTGAAAGTCCCCCGGCAAGCGGCTGAAGGACAATAAAGATCAATAACGCCAAGAAGTTAATCCAGCTGACCGTCTCTTTAGGAATTCCTGACGTGTTGATCATAAACTTTTGCAGGTAAGTGGTATATGTATAAAACGCGACTGTTCCCCCAAGGGTTAATCCCACAACCGTAAGAACTGCCCTTGGATGCTTTAAGAGAGCTTTCAGTGTACCGGCATTCGACTTTTTTTTCTTTCCCATCTTTTCAAATTGCTCCGACTCATCCATGGTCCGCCGCAGCCACAAAACTGCCAGTGCCCCCATTGCCCCAATGACAAACGGAATTCTCCACCCCCAGGAGCTCATATCTGCTTCACTGAGCAATTGCTGAAGAATAATCTGAACTCCAAGAGCTGTAAGCTGGCCGGCAACAAGTGTAACATACTGAAAACTCGAGTAAAATCCGCGTCGGCCCGTGCTTGCCATTTCTGATAAGTAAGTTGCGGATGTCCCATACTCTCCACCCAGCGAAAGGCCTTGAAGGAGTCTGGCCAGCACAAGAATAATCGGAGCCATAACACCGATTGAACTGTAGCCCGGCGTACATGCGATAATGAGAGAGCCTGCAGCCATAACCGTAATGGACAAAGTTAAGGCTGCTCTCCTGCCATGCCTGTCCGCATACCTCCCCAATAATAAACTTCCGATCGGTCTCATCAAAAATCCAACAGCAAATATGGCAGCCGTGTTGAGCAGCTGGCTGGTCGGATCACCCTGCGGGAAAAATTCAGCCGAAAAATAAACGGCGAAGGCTGAATAGACGTACCAGTCGTACCACTCAATCAGATTCCCTACTGATCCTTTAAAAATATTCCCCGTGATGCGCTTTGTACTGGCATGATTACCTGAAACAGACATAATGAAGAATCCCCCTTGCTGCGTTAACGATTTAAAGGATGTTAGCGCTTCACCTGGTAGTATAACGCACTTTTTCCATGATTTGTATAGGGATATTGGGATAGAAAAACCCCTCATTCTACTCCTGCTAAAGGAGTAAGATAAAGGGCTTGTCCGCTTTCTTTAGTTTACTTTTGATTCGTGCTCCGTTTCCCATAGCTTCTCAAAAAAAGGCTGTCCTTTAACAAGGTTCTCACAAAGAGCTTTATGTCTGGCCGACCAGCCGTTCATGGTTTCTGAACAGAGCTTTTCAAAGACATCATGGAAGGCAAGGTGTTTGATTTGCTCGTACTCGCGGGGATTCCATTCAGTATACCAATATTTTATTTCAGCTGTGTTCTGAGTAGTTTGCAGCTGATCCAGCGCCATAAAAAGCAGCTGCTTCAGCTGGCGTTCTTTTCTTGTCAGTCCTCTCATGTGATCAGGCCCCAGCGATAGAATGTGAAACTCTTTTTCCTCCCCATGCAGCGGACCGTGGAAAGGATAATCACCCGGTTCCACATCCTTCACCATTTCATAAACCAACTGTTCCTGGCGGGGGATTAATCGGCTTTTTCGGACAGGGATGCTGTAGCCGATCGTATCCACAGCAATGATCCCCTGTCCATCCGTTACGACGAAGCAGTAATCCAGTTGAATTCGTTCATGATTTTTCCGGATGTAGGCTTTTTGATGAATGTCTTTCAGGAGGCTTTGCGGAATTTCGGAAAGATCATTTTCTATATAGCGGAACAGCAGCTGATTCACCTTTATTAGAGGCACCTGATCGAGCAGTTCAACGCTATCATCCTTTCGCCATTCGTGAAAATGGCACACGTTATATCCATTTTCTTCTCCCTCAAACCAATTGACCCAAACATCATGAAGAAACAACATGTTTTACCCCTCACCTTCAAATTCTGTTTGTCAATCAGTATAGGCAGGACAACCTGAAAATATTCCAATATCTTCAGATTATGGACGCATTTTCTATTCTATTTTCAAGTCTTGGATGATCCTTTCGGCAGGCACTGTAAAAAGGGCATGTGTATCAGTTCCATTTTTATCCATATATTTCTTTACTGCAAAATAGCCTGCAGTGTACCCTAGCATTTTAGGATACATTCCTAATCCATACATCAGTTTATCGAACTGCCGGTCCTCCTGTTTTACTTTCTTGTTCGGCAGAATATGCTTCTTCCAAAACTGTTTTAGCTGCGTCTCCGCATACAGCCTGGTCCATCCTGCCGCTTGATCCTCTCCCAGGATTTCACGCACCGCATTCTCTGCCAACCCTTCCATAATCACAACATCTGTCAGCGTATAATCCTTTTCTCTTTTTGGATTTTTTTCAAGCCGGCAAATATGATGATACTCATGGATCAGTAATGCCTTTATCGCCGTTTTCGGAACGTCCGGGGAAAGAAAAAGAAAAAGCTTATCAAAAAATGCGAGACCTGATTTTCCTCCATATTCACGCTGAATCTTGGCATTTGATAAATCTCCCGGGAGCAGGAATACTGGCACATTAGGTCCCTCCCATTTTTTGCGCAAGTCTTCCACCTCTCTTTTCACATACGCCCACATTTTTTCTTCTTTTAATGCCTGAACGGTTTTTTTTGCAGATTCCGGATTTTTGTATAGCCCAAAAGTAAGCAAATATTGAATAAGCGTCTTTTCACTTCGGTCAGGAAAGTAGGGTTTTAGCTTTTTCCCCAGTTCATTCAAAGGAACCGCTTCCTCAAACCATTGATCTGTCCGGATCACACCCATTGCCATCACCTCTTAGTTAAGGTATGTATGAACAGATGAAAACGGGAGGCATCACAGGAGAATTTTAATGGGGTGGAAAGGCTATAGTAATCTTGCGGCTGGAATCGCTGCATGAATCGGGTGTTCTGTCTGCGGCGGAGAAAGGTGGGCGGCAGGCTGCGCTAGCGCTTTAGTGCTGGAAAGGGGTGAGGGTCAGAGACATGACTCCTTCAGCCCTTAAGCAACATGGAATGGCGGAAAAGGTGCCGGAGCTTTAGTGCGGCAGCGAAAGCGGGGCCAGGCACGGGGCCAGTCCCCACTTGCTTCACCGCAGGCGGGGTCAGAGACCTATGTTCCTGAAGCCTTGAACAGCAAGGAATTGGAGAGATCGTGCCAGAGCTTTATCGCTTTACCAGAGTGAGGGTCAGGCACCTCCCAGCCCACTAAATAAAACCGCCGATTCAAAAGAATCGGCGGTTATGGTTATTGATATTTCTTAAACAGCAGGGTCGCGTTATGTCCTCCGAAGCCCAGTGAGTTGCTTAAAACAACGTTGACTTCTTTCTTGCGCGCTTCGTTCGGAACATAGTCCAAATCACATTCCGGGTCCGGATTGTCCAGATTAATGGTAGGAGGAATGATTCCTTCCTTAATCGCAAGCACGGAGAATATGGCTTCGATTCCGCCAGCAGCTCCGAGCAAGTGTCCCGTCATGGACTTTGTTGAACTGATGGCCAGTTTTTGCGCATGATCGCCGAAAACTTCCTTAATGGCGAGCGTTTCGAATTTATCGTTGTATTGTGTGCTTGTGCCATGCGCATTGATATAGTCGACATCTTCCGGCTTGAGGCTTGCGGTTTCAATCGCCTGTTTCATCGCTCGTACGCCGCCTTCCCCGCCTGGAGCAGGTGCTGTAATATGGTAGGCATCGCCTGTTGCCCCATAGCCTACGACTTCCGCGTATATATTTGCTCCTCGGGCCAGAGCGTGTTCAAGCTCTTCCAGAACAAGAATACCAGCACCTTCACCCATTACGAATCCATCACGGTCCGCATCAAATGGACGGCTTGCTTTGGCTGGATCGGGATTGGTTGACAGAGCTTTACTTGAGCTGAATCCTGCAAAAGCCATCTGGGAAAGCGGGGCTTCTGCTCCTCCTGAAATCATAACATCCGCATCACCGCGTTCAATGACCCGGTAGGCGTCCCCAATGGAGTTTGTTCCTGTAGCACATGCTGTAACCGTACAGGCATTAAATCCTTTTGCTCCAAGTGCAATGGAAACCTGTCCAGCTGCCATATCTGGAATCATCATCGGAACAAAAAACGGGCTTACGCGCTTTGGCCCTTTTTCCATAAGGATCCGATGCTGCGTTTCGAATGTTTCCATGCCCCCGATTCCGGAGCCAACCCATACCCCGACACGCGGTGCGTTCTCGTCTGTAATTTCAAGCTTTGCATCTTCAACTGCCATAAAGGAAGCCGCTACTGCATATTGAGTAAACCTGTCCATTTTCCGCGCTTCTTTTTTATCCATATACTGCTCAGGATCAAAATCCGTAATTTCCCCGGCAACTTTTGCAGGATAGTCATCCGGATTAACCCGGGTGAGCGGCTTAATTCCTGATATTCCTTTTATTGCATTGGCCCAGGAAGTTTCTGCATCCAAACCTAAAGGACTGACAGCTCCCAGTCCTGTAACCACGACTCTTTTCTTTTCCATCTCCAAGACACCTCATCTTTTTTGATTAGAATAGATTAACGAACTACCGTCCCCATCTCATGGCAATGGCGCCCCATGTCAGGCCTCCGCCAAATCCTACCATAACAAGCAGATCTCCGTCTTTTATTTTACCAGCTTCCAGCTCTTCTACAATGCTTAATGGAATAGAAGCCGCTGATGTATTTCCAAACTTGTTGACCGTTTTAGACATTTTTTCAGGAGGCAGATCCAGCCGCTCCCTCGCCGCCTCCATAATGCGGATGTTCGCCTGGTGCGGGACAAGAAAATCCACATCATCCTTGCCTAACCCTGCTTTTTCCAATACTTTCACGCTGGATTCACCCATTTGTCTGACCGCAAATTTAAATACTTCCCGTCCGTTCATGATGATAAATTCATCCTGATACAAATGCTTGGCACCGCTTCCGTCTGCACCAAGATCAAAGGAGAGAATTCCTTTTCCTTCTGATACAGGCCCTAAAACGGCAGCACCGGCGGCATCTCCAAAGAGGACGGCCGTGTTCCGGTCTTCCCAATCGGTAATTTTAGATAACTTTTCAACACCTACAACAAGTATATTTTTATAAACTCCGGTTTCAACAAACTGCTTACCTGTTACAAGGCCATACATGAATCCTGCACAGGCAGCACTGATATCCATCGCAGGAATTTGTCTTGCGCCGAGCCTCTCCTGAATGCGGCAGGCTACGGAAGGGAAAGGCCGGTCCGGAGTAACCGTAGCGACAAGAATCATATCCAGTTCCTGTGCTGAAATCCCTGCGTGCTCCAATGCTTTTTCTGCGGCCATAAACGCCATGTCAGATGTATCAATGTCATCGCTTGCTATGCGTCTTTCTTCAATTCCAGTACGGGTACGGATCCATTCGTCTGACGTATCCATCCGTTTCTCAAGATCATGATTAGTAATCACATTTTCAGGGATATACCGGCCAATTCCGATAATTCCAGCATTCATATGTGCAGCCCCTTTATTATTAGTTTTTTGCCTAACTGGACTCTTGTCCGCCGATTTGCGTTTTTTATGCAGGATCAGCATCTGCTCTGTGAGCTCAATCGGCCAATCTAATTTTTAACATCAAATATTATGACTTGGTCCTAATTTTAGCGTATCTTTCTTTTTTTTTCAATCATTCTGTTGCAATCGTCCATTCACATTTACCTTGTTTACATAGACTGGTATCATCAGAACCGGAAGTTCAGGCAGGTGAAAAAAATGGCTAATCCTCAAAAAAACAGGTTTGATCAGCTCATGTTCGGCGGCCGTCAGGACCAGGCAAAGCAAAAAGAAGATTCTCCGGAACAAATGACAGAAGCCAAGACGGAAGAAACGGACGCCGGCGATGCCGATTATATGACCATCATGATGCAGGTAAGTGATATTATGGGTTCACTAAAAGATATGAAGCCCATGCTTAAAAACCTTAGTCCGATGCTCGACTTAATCAAAAAGAAACTGAACGATTAATGCCCCTTGGCTAAGCGGATGGCGGAAGGCTGCATGAAAGGCGTTTGCAGCGCGGAAAAAGGCTTGATCCACTATTGAATCAAGCCTTTCCTTTATTCTGCTGAATCCTTCTTGCCCATTTCATAGGCTTCGGCCATTACTTTATTGAAAAGCCCAAGCAACGGCTGAACATGTTCCATTGACAGCTCAAGTCCAAGCCCATCCAGCTGCTGTTTAGCCTCTGGAAAATACTTCATTGCAATCTGCATGAATTCCATTTGTTTTGGGTGCTGTTCCATTGATCTGTCTCCTTCGGCTATAAAGATTCCCGCTTGTCCAGCGGATGCCCTATTACTATATGATGAAATCCTGAATCAGACAAGCGCTTTAGGAGCCGTACAAAAATGGGTAAAGCTCCATATGCGTTTGCAGCTGTTCAAGTCCTTTTTCGAGAGAAGTCTTCTGTGTGAGCGGGTACTGGTTATCTGCCCTTACTCCATTTCCCGGGAGATAATAGGATTGTCCCTTGGTCCCTTCCCCGAACGCTATATCGATAACCGCTGCTGCTGCATCCTCTATAAATAAACCCGGGTCATCGTTAAAAGGAGGAAACGTAAAATCAGATGCTGCCCAGCGATTCAGTTCTTCAGTGGCAGGCTGCCAAGGGCCGTAAAGCGAGCCAAGGTAGATCAGGGTTTCGTTTTCTCCAGCCGCTCTTTCCCCATTAGTTAAAATCATGCTGATTACATGCAAGGCTTCAACCTCAATAACGTTTTCCGGATGATTAAAGACAACCCCGCATTCCTTTAAATTGGGGTGGTCCTCCCTGCAAACCGGTGTAAAGAGAGCATTCCTTCCGATGGTAAGCCACTTTTCCTCCATCGTCCGTTTTTCATGCTTATTCCCTGGCTGATCAAAAACAGCTTTTACCGGGACCCCTCTTTCCACCAGCTCTCCGCATAATGCAAATCCAAGAAACGTCTGCGCTCCTAAAACAGCTGCCTGCTTCATGGTATTCCTCCTTGAGAAGTCATTATCTTACCTTATGCCTCAAGTGCCGGTTCGGTTAAAGGTTTTTTTGGTGCAAAGTAAAAAATTTGATGACAGATTGATGAATCCGGTACGGCTGTTCCCCAAGGTGCAGGATCAATTCAATCGGAGAGCCCTGCTGTTTGCGCAACTCTTCAAAAACCTTGCTATGCTTTTGATATGGAAATGGCGTACCGCTCATCCTGTCCCATATTTTCACAGGCACTCTGGATTCTGATGGATGCAAACTTCTTAAAGGAATCGATTCTAATTCTTTTTCTTCCACCTCATAGGCTGCTGCAATCTCCCTTGTAAGGCGTTTATAGAAAAGCTTATTGTTTTTTTCATCCCGGTAATAGCCTTGCAGGTCCAGGCAAGGATTGAAAAGACCGATGGACCGGATCCGTTCGGGACATCTTTGCATCAGATCCATTGCTGCCAGAGCCCCGGTCCCCTCTGCCAGAATATGAACTTTATCATTTAAAATTTCTTTTTTCGGCAGCAGATGCAGCAATTTCTCTGCCAGGTTTCCCGCTTTAGGTGATCCCCAATGGCTGCCATGCAGATTAGATTGAATAATGGTAAAGCCGGCTTTTCTTAATGCGGCGAGCAGCTGTTTACGCCCAAGATGCTGCATCCAAAAGCTGGAATCGCTATCCACAAAATGATTTTTATCACCCAACAGGAAGACGCCAAAACCATTAGGCTGGTATGGAGTATGAATGACTGTCCATTCGGATTCAAATTTAAAAAAGCGATCATAGATTTCCATGCTGCTCACCGCCTATCTGTTTTAGAATTGTGTCCGCAATATCTTATGAAATAAACAAACAATTAGTATGGGAAGGAGCCTATTCTCTATTAAGGAAATTCGATGGGAAATCGACAAATCCTTGTCACAAATGTTTTCATCCGGTATCTTTATTGTATAAAATATGTGTGGTATGATAATTTGAGAATTGTGTGCAAATGGAGGGGAAAAATTTGCGTTATTTTTGGACGTTTTTCTGGTCGTTCTTGCTCGTACATATGCTTACTTATGTAACGTCTTCCATGGTAGGAAGCGCTTACGACTTTATGACAGCTACCATTCTGTCTATAGGAGCAGCTATCTTGATTAACGCCATTGCCGCTTTTATTCCAGATGAGCCTGTCAGCAGCCATCATTAATGTAAAGAAAAGCGCATTTCATCATTGAAGGAAGAGCTGCAGCATTTCAACACAAAAAAGACCTTCCTGCTGAAGGTCTTTTTTTGCTGAAGTTAAGCTTTCAATCTAAGCGGCAGCCTTCACCTGAGAAGTTCACGGCTTCCTTTTATACGTCCATTGGCGGTTATGGTTCGAAGTTTCAGGAAAGTGGCCGCCAGCCTTAAGCTTAATTTGCTTCGGATTCATAACATTATCTCCTGTTTCTCCAACCTCTACATAAACACCATTATTCGGCGCTTTCTGCCCTTCGCGAAATCGGTGCTGCTGACCCATGGAAAAACCCTCCTCGAAATGAAACATCCATCAGACAGGTACTTCCCTCTGATGTCTGGTTGCTTAGTGAACAATTGGACTTCATCCCGGCTGATTTTCTGCGGCTTGCTTTTAAAGCGGGATAAAGGTTCATGTTTAGTATATCCGGTTTAGGCGAGAATCATTTTTAAAAGCGCTTTTTGGACATGCAGACGGTTTTCCGCCTGCTGAAAAACAGCCGAATTCGGTCCATCGATGACTGCAGCAGTCACCTCTTCCCCCCGGTGTGCGGGCAAGCAATGAAGGAAATGGGCATCCGGCTTGGCGTTCTTCATCAAAGCTTCATTCACCTGGAAACCTTCGAAGGCTTTCAGACGGTTCAACACTTCTTCCTCCTGCCCCATACTCGTCCAGACATCTGAATAAATGATATCTGCCTCGGCAGCAGCCTCCTCCGGAGAGTTTGTAAAAACAAGCTTGGCTCCAGAATGACAGGCTGTTTTCTGTGCATTTTTTATAATGGCCTCATCTGCACCATACCCCTCAGGTGAGGCCAGAGCAAAGTCCATTCCCATTTTGGCGCAGGCTATCATGAGGGAGTGTGCTACGTTGTTGCCATCTCCCATATATGCGGCTTTTTTTCCTTTAAATGTCCCTTTCAGCTCTTTAATTGTTAATAGATCCGCGAGCGCCTGGCACGGATGAAATTGGTCCGTTAAGCCGTTAATAACGGGTACGTTAGAATGGAAGGCCAGCTCTTCGGCTTTTTTATGTTCAAATGTGCGAATCAAGATGGCATCTGCATAGGCGGATAATACCTTTGCTGTATCCTCGATCGATTCCCCTCTCCCAAGCTGCAGATCGCGGCTGCTTAAAAATAAGGCGTGCCCCCCGAGCTGCAGCATACCCGCCTCAAAGGACACCCGGGTTCTTGTAGAGGATTTTTCAAAAATCATGGCAAGCGTCTTTCCCGAAAGAGAGGTTTCAACCGGTGCTTTTTTCAAAGCTTCTGCTTCCTGAAGAAGATCGTGAATGACATCTCCATCCAGCTCCAGGAGTGACAGTAAACTGAGCCCTTTTATTGTGCGGCTGTTATTGGCTGTTACAGTGTGCATGTGCCCACGTCCTTTCCGCTAATAATGGGAACCGGCTCAGATGAAGCCGCCGATTGTCCTGTTAAAAAGGCCTTATACGTATCCTCATCCGTAATAACCTGCTGTCCATAGGCAATAGCTGTTTTTCGGATATGTTCCATTTTTGCGGGGCTGTATAAGATACAGGATGACAGCTGCCGGTCTTCAGGATTTTCAAAATCCACGAGAAGCGGTTTGTCTTTTCCATCATCAAACACCTTTTTCAAAGCTTCCTCCAGATTTCCTCCTATACACATCCCTTCCCCAGTGGATTTCATTTCAGGTCCAAGATCAAGGCTTTGATCATGCAGAGCATGAGCTGAAAAAACCGGGAACTTCACAGCAGTGAAAGGGACAGTGCAATTTTGTTCTGCTATCGTTTCTCCAAGCAGCGCCTTCGTTGCCTCTTCAATAAGCGATGCTTGAACGACTTTGCTGACTGCAGGTACTGTCCTGCTTGCTCTGGGGTTTACTTCCAGGACGTAAATCCTGTTTTCTTCAATAATAAATTGAATGTTCATGATTCCTTTATAGGAAAGTTGCCGTGCGATCGCCGTTCCATAGTCACGTAATGCTGAAAGCTGAGTATTTGAAAAAGACTGCGCCGGGAGAATAGCCATACTGTCTCCTGAATGAACACCCGCCCGTTCAATATGTTCGATTATAAGCGGGATCCAAACGTTTTCTCCATCAGAAACGAGATCAAGCTCCGCTTCTTTTCCTTGTACAAATTGATCAATAAGGATGGGGAAGGCTGCCTCGTCTGCCTTCTTAAGCAGCGCAGCCAGCTCCTTTTCATTTTCTGCCGCCGCCATCCCCTTGCCTCCAATTACATAGGAAGGCCTCAACAGCACAGGAAAGCCGATCGTCCCTGCTGCTGCTATCGCTTCTTCTGCCGTTTGCGCAGCCATCCCTTTTACCCTCGGAATGCCGCAGGAATCCAGCAGCCGATAAAATGCCTCGCGATCCTCAAGCGTAAATAGCGTTTGGTGATCCGTGCCAAGCAGAGTTACCCCGGCTTCTTCCAGCTTTTGTGCAAGATTAATGGCCGTTTGCCCGCCAAATTGAACGATGACCGCATCTGCCTTCTCATGCTCTACGACATTCATCACATACTCAAAGGTTAAGGGTTCGAAGTATAGACGGTCCGCGAGCTCATAGTCTGTACTGACCGTCTCAGGATTGCTGTTTATCATAATGGCTTCACACCCCGAGTTTTTCAAAGCTTTTATTCCATGTACAGCGCTGTAATCAAATTCGATGCCCTGGCCGATTCTGTTCGGACCAGAACCAATAATGACGATCCGTTTTTTCCCATTCTTCACAGGAACGTAATCCTGTTCTCCAAAATACACAGAATAAAAATAGTTCGTTCTCGCTTCAAATTCAGCTGCGCAAGTATCAACGATTTTGTATACCGCATGTATTCCCCATTGCTTTCGCAGCTCTTTTATTTCGGTTTCATGCCGTCCTGATAAAAAGGCAATTGCGACATCAGAGAAGCCTTTTTCCTTCCAGGATGAAAGCTGTTTTTGATCCATATCAGGCGATAGCTTTATCTCCTGTTCAATCTTTAAGACCGACTGGATGACACCGAGAAAATAACGGTCAATTTTCGTTAGCTGATGAATAAATTCAATGCCCGCTCCTCTTCTCATTCTCTCCGCTGCTGCAAAGAAACGCCTGTCGTCTGCCTTGGCCATCAGGCTATCAAGTTCCTTATCCTCCAGCTTCATGATTTCAGGCATAAAAGCGCCCACCGTATCGAGTTCAAGAGAATCAAGTGCCTTTAAAAAACCTGCTTCCATATTCCTTGAAAGAGCCATCACTTCACCTGTCGCTTTCATTTTCGTTCCAAGCCTGCGGTCCAGATCTTTGAACTTATCAAAAGGCCATCTCGGGAACTTTACGGCGACATAATCAAGTGCCGGTTCGAAGCTGGCATAGGTTGTTTCAGTAAGCGGATTTTTTAATTCATCCAGCGTATAGCCGAGTGCGAGCTTTGCCGCGATCCTCGCGATGGGGTACCCGGTCGCTTTTGAGGCAAGGGCAGAGGATCGGCTGACACGCGGATTCACCTCAATGACAAAGTATTGCCTGCTGTTTGGATCCAGGGCAAATTGAATATTGCAGCCTCCAATGATTCCAAGTTCACCAATGATGCGCAGAGCTGAGGTCCGAAGCATTTGATGCTCCTTGTCGGTCAAAGTCTGGGATGGCGCGGCGACAATCGAGTCGCCCGTGTGAATGCCAACCGGATCGAAGTTTTCCATGCTGCAAATTGCAACCGACGTTCCGGCTGCATCACGCATCACCTCATATTCCACTTCCTTAAAGCCCGCGATACTTTTTTCAACTAAGCACTGCCGGATGGGGCTTGCTTCCAGGCCGTGACGAAGCATCTCCTTCAGCTCTTTTTCAGCAGAGGCAATGCCTCCCCCTTTTCCGCCGAGCGTATACGCAGGCCGTATAATAATCGGATAACCGATCTCATCAGCAAAATCAAGGGCTTCCTCCGCATTATGGACAATCAGGCTTTCCGGAATTGGCTCCTTCATATCATGCATAAGTTTTCTGAAAAGGTCCCGGTCCTCTCCCTGTTTAATTGAAGCTGCAGGAGATCCGAGCAATTTAACACAGTGTGCTTCAAGGATTCCTTTTTCATCAAGCTCAAGAGCTAAATTCAGTCCTGTCTGTCCCCCAACCGAAGCAATCAGACCATCAGGCTTTTCTGTTTTAATGATTTTTTCAATTGAAGCAGCTGTCATAGGTTCAAAATAAACCGTATCTGCTACATCGGGGTCTGTCATAATCGTAGCGGGGTTATTATTAAGTAAAATGACTTCGCAGCCTTCTTCCTTTAATGCAAGGCATGCCTGGGTCCCAGAGTAATCAAATTCAGCGGCCTGGCCGATGATAATCGGTCCCGAACCGATTACCAGCACTTTTTTAATCTCAATATTCTTAGGCATAAATTGCAACGCTCCCCGTTTGGCTGATCATTGATGTGTATTCGTCAAATATCCATTCGCTCTCCTTTGGACCAGGATTGGCCTCAGGATGAAATTGGACAGTTAAAAGCTTATTATCCGGATGGAACAGCCCCTCAATACTCCCGTCATTAATATTTTCAAAACGGACAGACAGCTCTTCACTGCCCGCTTTTCTTTTGACGACAAAACTGTGGTTCTGCGAGGTCATAAACACCTTTCCCTTCAGCCTGTCGACCACCGGATGATTAGCCCCCCTGTGCCCAAAGTCAAGCTTTTCGGTATCAAAACCATAGGCTAACGCAAGCAGCTGATGGCCAAGACATATGCCCATCACCGGAAATTCATCAGCGAGCTGTTTAATGAGCGGCAAATACCCAGCAAGCTGCTTCGGATCTCCGGGGCCATTTGAAAATACGATTCCACCTGGTTTGAGTTCACGAACCTTATCCAGCTTATGATAGGGTAAAATGGTAACCTGATGACCACGGTTAAGCAGAGCTGTTAAAATGGATTTTTTCAGTCCAAAATCAACTAAAACGGTGTGAAGCTTTCCTTCTCCGTGGGTAACAGCTTCTCCCCCGTCATGGTCCGGCAGTTTTATAGGCGGAACGTTATCCACTGGATGGGCCGTAATTTTGGCGTTCATCGTACCTGAAGAACGGATCTCTTTTACAAGAAAACGGGTGTCCACATGATGGATAAAGGGGATGCCCCACTTTTTCAAATAAGCTTTAACACTGGATACCGCCTCATAATGGGAAAAATCCTCAGTGCACTCATAAAATACAGCCCCACTAATTTGAGGCTTTTTGCTCTCAAAGTCCTGCAGGTTGATTCCACAGTTCCCTATTAGGGGGTAAGTAAATATGAGGATTTGATTCTGGTAGGAAGGATCGCTCAACACTTCCTGATAGCCCGTCATCCCTGTATAAAAAACAGCTTCTCCCTCTGCATCCAAATGCGTTCCGTCTTCAAGTTCCCCTTCCAGCTGCAGACCGTTTTCAAGCTTGATATATCCCTTCATACGAATCACCTCCGCTTTGTATATAAATTCCTTATAATGTATTTTTATTCACAACTAGGTAAAAAAAATTAAACCATGGTTTTAGAGTGAGTTCCCAGTACTTTTTTTATAATAGATGCAGCCTTCCTGCATTCTTCCTCCGTACAGTTGATTGGGGGAAGCAGCCGGATCACATGTTCACCTGCCGGCAGGACCAGCAAGCCATTGTCCCTCATTTCTTTAATCCGCTCGCCTGCCGGCTCTTTCCATACAATTCCAATCATCATTCCCCTTCCCCTGATCTCCTCAAGCATTGGCTGCCCATCCAGCTCTTTTTCCAGAACACGTCTAAGGTATTCCCCCATATGGCGGACTTTTTCCAGAAAGCCACCACCTAATACCGTTTCCAGCACAGCTTTTACTGCGGCCATAGCAAGGTAATTCCCGCCGAATGTTGACCCGTGTGAGCCGGCCTGAAAACTGCTGATCAATTCTTTTGTACCTAGCATAGCCCCTACTGGAAAGCCGTTTCCAAGACCTTTCGCTGACGTGGCAATATCCGGTGATAACAGACCCTCATGAGCAAAAAGGGTACCGGTCCGGCCAATTCCAGTCTGAACTTCATCCACGATCAATAAGCAGCCCAACCTTTTACACGCTTCCCCGACTCTTTTTAAAAAAGCAGCCGTCCCCGGAACAACTCCGCCTTCCCCTTGAACGACTTCCAGCATAATTGCTGCATAATGATCTCCCTGTAATTCCATTAGAGCTTCTTCATCGTTATAAGGCAAATATTCAAAAGAAGGAAGCATCTCCCCAAAACCACTCCTTACTTTCTCCTGCCCGGTCGCACCCATCGCTGCAAATGTGCGGCCATGAAAGGACTGCTTAAATGTAACGACCGTCCCTTTTCCCGTATGCTTTTTAGCAAGCTTGATCGCAGCTTCATTTGCTTCCGCGCCACTGTTGCAAAAAAAGACGGCATCCGCAAAGGAATTCTTCGTCAGCAGACTTGCAGCCTCTTCCTGGAGCTGGTTTCCGAAGAGATTCGATACATGCCAGACTTTTTCGAGCTGTTCAGATAAGGCTTTTTGAACAGGTCCAAATCGATGACCCAGGCTGCACACGGCAATCCCTGAAACAAAATCAAGGTACTCCTTGCCATTAGCATCTTTAACCCAGGCGCCTTCAGCTTCTTCTATCGTGAGATCCCACCTTGCATATGTAGGGAATAAAGAGCTCATCCAGCAGCCGCCTCCTTTTTGTACTCTATTTTCGTTCCCTTGAATTGATTGTCCTCCAGAAATGCTTTCTTGCCGTTCACTATCATAACTTCTGTCAAATTTTCCGAAAGAGAACGGAGGCAGGCTTCCGCTTTAGGAATCATGCCGCCTGAAATAACCCCGTTATCAATTAAGGTATGGACCTGCTCAGCATCCATTTCCCTGATCAGCTTTCCCTCACGGAGAATGCCGTCCACATCCGTAACAAACATCAATTTTTCCGCATTTAGCTGACGGGCTATGGACGCGGCGGCCGCATCAGCATTCACATTCAGCGGCTCAAAATCATCTGTGAAACCGAGGGGGGCAACAACTGGAAGGTAATCATTCTTAAGAAGCAGTTCAACGAATTCTGTCTTCACCGCCGTGACTGTGCCCACCAGCCCCAGCTTTTCCTCATCCAGCAGCTCGGCGCAAAGAATTCCTGCATCCTGTCCCGAAAGACCAACCGCATTCAACCCCCTTTTTAAAAACTCTCCTGCCAGCTGCTTATTTAATTTCCCGGCAAGAATCATCTGAACAACGTCCATCACTTCCTTCGTGGTTTTTCGCTGGCCGTCAGTAAATTCCGTTTTTATATGCATCTGTTTCAATGCATTTGTAATATCAGGACCACCCCCATGAACAAGGACAACATTCCATCCGGCAGTTTTTAAATTCCGGATGGAGGAAAAAAAAGATTCAGACAGCTCGGAAATAATGCTTCCCCCGCATTTGATTACGATGGTTTGCTTCAACTCTATCCCTCCTTTACGTTCTGTAGCTCGCATTAATTTTGACGTAATCATACGTCAAATCGCAGCCCCAGGCGGTCGCTTCAGCATCGCCGGCAGCCAGGTTCACACGGATGACGATCGTTTGATTCTTCAAATAGCCAGCCGCCTCTTCTTCCTTGTAATGCTGGGGCTCTCCCTCACGGAAAAGACAATGCTCTCCCAGCCATACCTCCGTTTGCCCGGGATTCATTGCGGATCGGCTGTGTCCAAGTGCCCCAATAATGCGTCCCCAATTTGCATCCTCTCCGAAAACCGCTGTCTTCACAAGACTTGAACCAACGACTTTTTTAGCTGCCTCCCTTGCTTCCTGAACAGAAGCTCCTCCAGTGACTTGAACCTCAATCAGCTTCGTTGCGCCTTCCCCGTCCTTCGCAATTTGTTTAGCCAGCTCTTTGCAAACTTCCTTGAGCCCATCTTTAAAATGGTTCCACTCCTTGTGTTCCGGGGTAAGCGGAGCATTTCCTGCCAAACCATTTGCGAGAACCATGACCATATCATTGGTTGAGGTTTCCCCATCAACGGTAATCTGATTAAATGTAACATCCGTAACTTCACTCAAAGCCTCCTGAAGATGTTCCGCTTCAATAGCCGCATCCGTTGTGATAAACCCAAGCATTGTAGCCATATTTGGATGGATCATGCCGGACCCTTTAGCTGCCCCGCCGATCCAGACCTCTTTTCCATCAATGGAAAGCCTTGCCCCTGCATGCTTTACTCCCGTATCTGTCGTCAAAATAGAGCGTTCAAATGACTCACTGCCGTCCTCACAGCTGGAGGGATGCAGGAGAGTCATTCCACGAAGAACCTTCTCAATAGCCAAACGCTCTCCAATAACCCCAGTTGAAGCAACAGCAGTCAGCTCCTCACGAATGCCGAATTGCTCAGCGCAGGCCCTCCGCATTTTATATGCATGCTCTATACCCTGATCCCCGGTACAGGCATTTGCATTCCCGCTATTCACAGCGATGGCCTGAATCTTCCGTCCTGCAGCCATGCTTTCCTGCGTAACCTTGAGGGGGGCTGCCTGAAAATGACTCTGCGTATAAACAGCCGCAGCACTTGCCGGGACCTCGCTCAAAATCACTCCCAAATCTTTTTTAGAGTACCTGAGGCCGCAGTGGACCCCATCGGCTTTAAACCCCTTAGGCGAAACGACTGTCCCATGTTTTTCGATTAGAACGGCCGCCTCCATTACATCTTCCACACTCAACACTCCCGCTGAATTTTTATGGATACATGGGCAAAAGCTTTAAACCGGTCTGCTCATCCCAGCCATTCATTATATTGAAATTTTGCACAGCCTGCCCCGCTGCACCCTTCATCAAATTATCGATAACAGATATAATGACCGCCCGCCCTGTCCGTTCATCAACTTTTACTCCTATGTCGCAAAAATTGGACCCAGCCACTTCCTTCGTCTGCGGATAGGTCCCCGGCCTCCGCACTCGAACAAAAGGAGCACCCTTATAGAAAGAATCATAGCTTTCGTACAATTCATCGGTCGTTATGGACTCTGCCATTTTTATATACATCGTTGCCATAATCCCTCTCGTCATCGGCACAAGATGCGGCGAAAAGCTGATAAGTGCCGGCTCATTCATCCACAGCCCAAGCTGCTGCTCAATCTCAGGGATGTGCTGATGCTCACCCGGCTTGTAAACTTTAAAATTCTCATTCAGCTCAGAATAATGCGTTCCAAGCCCCGCCTTTCTGCCGGCTCCCGAGACACCTGATTTAGCATCAATCACAATTGAACAAGGGTCAACTGCATGCTGCAGCACAAGCGGAGCCAAACCAAGAAGAGAGGCCGTCGGATAGCAGCCTGGATTAGAAAGAATCCTGCACGAAGAGATGCTCACCTTATTCAACTCGGATAAACCATACACAGCATCTTTTAGAAGGTCATCCGCTGCCGGTGGACGATGATACCACTCCTCATACTGTCTAGGATCCTTAAGCCTGAAATCCCCCGACAAATCCACAACCTTCATGCCTTTTTTCACAAGCTTCGGAGTTAATTCCGACGAAACACCAGGAGGCGCCGCTACAAACATGACATCGATTCCTTCCGCCTCCTCAACGTTAATCAAAGAGTCCTCCTGAATCCCGCTCAAATGAGGATAAACATCCGAATAAAGCTTCCCGCCTTGAGTCGATGTATATAGTATACATTTTTCTGTATAAGGATGATTCGCTAGCAATCTATAAAGCTCAACCCCCCCATAGCCAGTAGATCCTGTAATTCCTATATTCAAACTACCACCACCCTTATCCAAAATTAATTAGTTCCAATTATAAATACGCATATAAATAAAATCAACTGTATATTTATTATTTTTTTCGCGCTTTTTGGCAGATTAGCTGCTAAACTCCTTTACAGCAGGGATGAGGCACTTTTTATTAAGTTGAGACAATTAGGATTTGGAGGGTGGGGTTATGGAGCGTTGTCTGACATTGGCGGGGAGAATGCGCGTTGTCTGACATTCTTGTCTGACATTGGACGGGGAGAATGCGCGTTGTCTGACATTCTTGTCTGACATTGGCAGCTTGGGGAGCGTTGTCTGACATTCTTGTCTGACATTGGCAGTTTGGGGTGCGTTGTCTGACATTCTTGTCTGACATTGGCAGGATGAAGCGCGTTGTCTGACATTCTTGTCTGACATTGGGAGGGATGGAGTGCGTTGTCTGACATTCTTGTCTGACATTGGGCGGGATGGAGCGCGTTGTCTGACATTCTTGTCTGACATTGGCAGTTTGGGGTGCGTTGTCTGACATTCTTGTCTGACACTGGCCGGGGTTAAGCGTGATGTCTGACATTCTTGTCTGACATCTACGGGATAAAGCACGTTGTCTGACATTCTTGTCTGACAAACTGCACGGTAAGGCGCATTATCTGCCATCAACAACCCGCCTTAAAGACCTCCACTCTTCTCGTAAGGCATTCACGGTTTCCCTGACATCCTCCTTCTCCCACATACATTTCTTCTCCTGTGAATCAAAAAAACCACCCCCTGCCCGCAGGCAAGAGGTGGTAGGTATCAGGTAATTCCAAGTGCGATTTTTGCGTAACGGGACATGCGGTCTTTGGACCATGGCGGATTCCATACGATGTTGACTTCCGTATCTTTTACCTCCGGAATGTCAGCCAATGCAATTTTCACCTGATCGACGATTGTTCCGGCGAGGGGGCATCCCATAGAGGTGAGGGTCATTGTAACCTCTGTATTGCCTTCTTCATCCATATCCACGTCATAAACGAGGCCCAGGTTAACGATGTCGACGCCAAGTTCAGGATCGACAACTTGCTCGAGTGCGCCCATTAGATTTTCTTTTAGTGCTTCTTCCATTTTGCTTCACTCCTTCAAAGTGCTTATTTATGAATTATAACGGACTTTAAGCTGTTTTTAAACTTGACTGCTCAAATCCAGGTGCTGATTAAACCAATTTACGAGACCGAGGAGGCCTTCTCTGGATACTTTATGGTCGGCATTTGGGTCCCGGATAAATTTAATTTTTTCGGGTTCAGCTTCGTATGCAGTTTTCAGTTCTTCGTAGAATGCCCAGGTCGGTTTAAAAGGAACGACTTGATCTTTTTCTCCGTGCCAGAAGAGAAGGGGACGGCCATGAAGGGCTTCTTTATGTAAACTCAAATCATATTGTTCAAGCGATTGCATTTTCGTTTCAAGGTCTTCATCAGAGATGGGGAGGACTTTGCCCGCTTCCCGCAAGTATTCCACTTGCTTTCTCAGAAAATGAACGTAATAAGGGCTTCCCATCAGACTGACGCCGGCAGAGATCCAGTCGTATTGAGTGAGTGCGCCTAGGGTTACAATCCCGCCCATGGATGTGCCTGCAAGTCCAATCCGGTTTTCGTCGACCAAGCCCTGCTGGACAAAATCTTCTTTTATGGGCTTCAGTTCGTGAATGGTATTCATTACGATGTCCCAAAAACGAACGTTCAATTCCATCGGTTCAAGGGGCTCTGCCCGCTCCCCGTGGTAGAGTGCTTCAGGCAGAACAACTCTTGCTCCCTGCTCTGCAAGAAGGTAGGCGTAATGCAAATTGTGTTCTTTCGCACTTGTGAATCCATGTACGAAAATAACGAATGGGGTTGGTTCATGCTTTAATTCATCTTTTACTACGTGCAGGACGGGTATTCCTCCTGCGGTCGTTTTCTCTACTAAGATCACGCAGCTTCCTCCTTGTTATGCAAACACTTTATCCAGCTATAGTGTACCATGCTTTTAAATGGTTTGAAAAAATGGGGCAGCTAAATCGATTGGCTGCTGATTCGTTACAATCGACATATTTTTGATATAATAAATATAGGATTGAGAAAATGATGACTAAGGGAGACTTTATGGAAAATAAACCTTATTTGATTGCATTGGACTTAGATGGAACCTTGCTGAGAGATGATAAGACCATTTCCGGCTACTCGAAGGAAATCATTGGAAAAGCGAGAGCGGCTGGACATATTGTTTGCATTGCGACCGGCCGACCATACCGGTCCAGCTCACTGTATTACAGGGAACTCGGACTGGATACGCCGATTGTGAATTTTAACGGTGCGTTTGTCCATCACCCGAAGGATGATGGATGGGGAATGTTCCACACTACGCTTGAACTGGATGTCGTGCAGGAGATCATTCAGACGGCCGACCAACATGGTGTACATAATATGCTGGCAGAAGTGAAGGACCGCGTGTATTTTCATAAGCATGATGAGCGTCTGCTGGACGTATTCAGCATGGGTGATCCGGAGATGACGATTGGCGATTTGAATGAAACATTGGGAGAGGACGTCACAAGCATTTTGATCCATGCTGAGGAAGGCAATGTTGATCGAATCCGTTCGTACCTGTCCGATGTGCATGCTGAAGTCGTTGAGCACCGCAGATGGGCTGCTCCGTGGCATGTTATTGAGATTATCAAGGCAGGGATTAATAAAGCTGTCGGGTTAAAAAAATTAACGGATTATTACGGAATACCCGCTGAGCGCGTCATTGCGTTCGGGGATGAGGATAATGATCTGGAAATGCTTGAATTTGCCGGACATGGAGTTGCCATGGGAAATGCGATTGATGCCCTTAAAGAAACGGCTAATAAAGAAACGGTCTCGAATATGGAAGATGGAATTGCCGTTTACCTAAAAAAAGAATTGGATTTATAAGTGCATTTTCCCATCTATAAAAAATGCGCCGCAGGCCATTATAAAGGGGATTCCCTTCTTTTTAGGGAGTCCCTTTTTCACTCTAACTTGAGGAGCTGGTAATGATGGGCAGCGGAAAATCAAAGCGTTTTATTCATCAGGGAAAAAATGCGGTTGCTCAGCATGACGAACGCATTCCTTATCATTTAACGATGGCCGAGGCCGAGGAACAAGTTTCGCGCAAGCAGGAAAAAGCGGACGGCGCCTCACTCGGAGGATTTTAAGATGGGGAATAAACTTTTTCAAAAAGCGCGTGAGAACGTATCTGAAGCTTCTCCTCACGATCAGGACTCGATGGAGCGGGCAAAAAACGCTTTGTCCTCCGCTTACGCAAATTCGACGGATGCTGAGAAACAGCAGCTTCGTGATCTTCAGCAGAAGCTTGATAGCCGTTAAAAAAAGAAACCGCCTGAAATATGGCGGTTCCTTTTTACAAATGGATGGCGGCTTCTCTATTCCCATGGATTTTCTCTTCATCCATACTCTGCCCAAGAAATACTGTTTTGACTGTAAATGTTCCGCGAAAAGCGTCGCTATATTCCCATGTCTCCTGATATTCTTTTGCTTGTCCGGGTTCAATTGTAAGCTCTTGGATCACTTGGGTGAACATTTTCCCTTTAGAGGAGCTGTATACGGTTTTCCCTTCGCTGTCTGAAACAGTAAAATCATATTTCCTGCCTGTGAAAAAAGTGAACGTTTTGCTTTGATCCGATTGATTCTCAAGGATTAGTTTAAGGATGGCATGATCCGTCTTGCACTCAGCTTTTGTATGCAGAACAATTTGACCTTTTCTCATCTGCCCTCTCTCCTCCTGTTCAATCTTTCCTAAACGATCCTACGATGCCGCTGGTTTCCACAATGTTTGTAAAGGCGGTTGGATCTACTTCCTGAATCGTTTTCTCCAGGTCATAAAGCTCATAGCGGGTAATGACCATCATGAGCATTTCTTTTGATTCATTGGTAAAACCGCCCTTTGCCGGGACGGCTGTAATTCCCCGCACAAGCTTCCCGTGAATGGCTTTTTTCAATTCTTCAGCTCTTTTCGTTACAATCATAGCCGTCAGCTTTTCATACCTCGTATGAATGGCGTCAATGACACGGGTGGATGCATAAAGCGCCACCAGCGTATAGAGCGCTTTCTCCCAGCCAAAAAGAATGCCTGCTGAAAAAATGATGACAGCGTTGAGCATAAAAAAGTATGTTCCGACCGGTTTGTCTTTTTTTCTGGAAAGGATCATCGCTACAATATCAAGTCCTCCGGTAGAGGCACCGTACTTCAGCGTCAAACCTACCCCGACCGCGGCAATAACTCCTCCAAATACAGCGTTAAGCAGGATATCTCCAGAAATCTGCACCAACGGGATAAATCCCAGAAATACAGTAGTTGCTGCAACACTGATGATGCTGTAAATGGTAAAAGACCTTCCAACCTGCCTCCATCCCATAACAAAAACAGGTATGTTCAGCAAAAGCAGCAGGACACCCGTTGAGATGCTAAACGGAGTGTAGCGGGTCAAGACATTGGAAATCAGCTGCGCGACCCCTGTAAATCCGCTTGCATATACTTTTGCGGGTATCAAAAAAAGGTTTAGCGCGATGGCATTAAGGAGTGCCCCGAAAACGACGACGATGATTTTCATAGATTCTTCTCTAACCAATATTGGATCCCTCCCGAGACGTTGTTCATAGTGATGGTTTACCCCAAATCACTGCATTCAAATACAATGTTTGTTATTGTTTCCCCTTTCGGATAAAATGTGATATGAATTCATTCTGTTTATCGTTTCTTTTTGACCCTTTAGCGGCAGACCTTCGTATATGGAAGATCCCCCAATTTCATGATCCTGCTAAAAAAGCTTTAATACGGGATAAAAGTGAAGTAAAATAGTAAATAATTGAAAAAAACCGAGGTGTACATAATGAATGTTCAAATAATAGCGGACAGCGCAAGCGATCTGCCATTGGACTTTTTCGAAGATAAAAGCGTCGTTTTGCTTCCGCTGGGAGTACACTTGGACGGCGAAGATTATGAGGATTTGCTGACCATTCGTTCCAAAGACGTATTCGATGCAATGAAAGACGGCAAAATGGCGAAGACCTCTCAATGCAACCCGTTAACCATTAAAGAGGTTTTCACCGGTCTGGCCCAAAAAGGCGAAACCGCTTTTTATCCTGCTTTTTCGTCCGAGCTTTCCGGGACCTACCAGACAGCTGTTATGGTGGCCAATGAAGTGAAGGAAGAGTATCCGGATTTTACTCTCTCGATCCTTGATACAAAGTGCGCTTCACTTGGATACGGGCTTGCGGTCAGACGCGCTGTCGAGCTTTCTGAAAAAGGATTAGGGCTGGAAGAAATCGAATCCTCCATCACAGACTTCGCTTCGCATATCGAGCATCTATTCACAGTCGACAACCTTGAATACCTTGCAAGAGGGGGACGGGTCAGTAAAGCGTCAGCCTTTGTCGGGGGCCTTTTGAACATTAAACCCCTTCTGCATGTTGAGGGTGGAAAATTGATTCCTCTGGAAAAGATCAGAGGCAGAAAGAAGGTTTTCCGCCGCATGATCGAACTGATGAAAGAACGCGGACAGGGACTGGAGAATCAGGTGATGGCCATCAGTCATGGAGATGACCTCGAAACCGCTCAGGAACTGAAAGACATGATCATGGAGGAATTTTCTCCAAAAGAAGTGATGATCAGTATGATTGGTTCTGCCGTTGGTTCACATTCAGGTCCCGGAACCATTGCTCTGTTTTTCCTGAATAAAGACTTGTGACATATTCTTAATGCACGGCGGTTATCCTAACATCATCTCCACCTGAAAGGAGCGGAAAAAGGGTGCCGCATACAAGCGATAACGACAAGAAAGCTAAAGATAACAATGCCCGCCATCATGAGAAAAATATGATGGCCGATAAAAACCGCAAGGCCGGAAAAAAACAATTCTCGAAAAAAACAGATCACCTGTAAAAAGACAGCGGACGACAATCCGCTGTCTTTTTGCATTATTCTCTGGAAGCCATTAAATAATCAGGAGGAACAGATTGATTTCCATTACTTGTCTGACGGTCATAATAAACCATTTGCAGCTTGTATATTTGTCTTCGTATAGAGTTCCACTCTTCCTGCGAAAGCCCGGTTTCCTTGATTTTTTCGGCTAAGCTTTCAATTTCATCTTTGCTGACCCTTTGATTGGTTAACAAATCATTTTTGTATTCAAGAATTTGATCCTCCACTTCATGGGAAGGGTCATCCCACGAAAAATACAAGTACTCCTCGTTTAATTCTTCAGCAAGGATGGACCGGATTTTTGCGGCTGTTTTTCTTTTTGAAGTAATGGCGATATCCGTTGCGTGAAGGATAATTTGAAAAGAGTCTCCCTCATTCTCGCCTTTCAGCACTCTCATATCCTTCGACATATGCACGTGAAATATTTTACTCTGAACCCATGTGAGGAAGTTAAACTGATATTGCATGATTTTCGGCGGATCCTCCTCCCGCAGCGAGCATTCAGGCAAAATGTCTTTTATTTGCTCATACACATGGTCAAACTGTCCCTTTTTTATCATGATTTTGATTGTATCAAGGTGATATAAATAGAAAAAATAAGGAGCTTTTACAATCGGAATGGTGATGACGAGAGAAACAACGAGCATTCCCATCATTCCTGTAATCGGATATCCCATAATAATTTGTTTCGCAAACGGACGTTTTTCCGGAGAGTAGTTTTCCACCCTGGTAGTCATCCATCCGTTAATTAAAGGAATAGCAATTAATAAGATGACAGCCAGCAGCCGGACGATATTCTCGTCATCCGGAGCAAAGGGAATGAGGCTATGGGCTGCTTTTGGAAAAATAAACGTAATTAAAACGAGCAGCCAATAAAAGGATAATACTCCAATCAGGCTGATTTTTGAATCATCTTTTGACGGAACCCGTCCCAGAAAGGAAGCAGTAGCAAAGCTGAATAGCTTGCTCAATAGTTTTGATGATGCCCCCAGGATAAACTGAATCAGCATGGACAAGTCCACTCCTAACATGTTATATACGAATACCTATTCCCTAACTGTATGAAGCATAAGCTGGAAAATAGTTCAAAATGCAAATAACCCGGGACGGTCAACCGTCCCGGGGAAATAGACTATTTAATCTTGAATTGGGCAAGAGTTAGATTTAAATCATCTGTGAGGACCCTTAGTTCTGTTACCTTCGCCGTCATTTTCTCAAAGGCTGTGAGCTGTTCTGTAGTGGAAGCAGATATTTCCTCACTGCCTGCGGCCGTTTGTTCAACCACAGCGCTGATGCTCTCTACATTATGAAGGACTTTGCCCCCGAGATCTTTAGAGTGGTTCAGTCCAGAGCTTAGCGAATCCAGTTCATCAGCAATTTTAGCCATTGCTTTTTCAATATCCATAAAGGTCTGGCTCGTTTCTCCCATCGATTTCTCCTGCCGGAAGGCAAGGTTCATCCCATTGTCCACCGCTTCTGAAACCTCACCAATTCCTTTTTTAATCATTTTGGCCATATCAAAAATGTGATGGGTTGAGGCCGCCGATTGCTCAGCAAGCTTTCTCACTTCCTCTGCTACGACCGCAAAGCCCTTCCCGGCTTCACCTGCCCGGGCCGCTTCAATTGCTGCGTTTAGTGCGAGAAGGTTTGTCTGGTCAGCTATTCCAGAAACAACTTTTGCCATGTCTTCAATTTTAGCCGTATACCCGGCAAAATCCTTTGTGGCCTGCTGGATCTTGCTGCTTGCATCAAGATTGCTTTTGATTAACAATCTCTGACTCTGGATGGCCTCTTTTCCGCCATGAACCGCTTCCTGAGCAAGCTCCCCATGGACAAGCACCTGTTTGCTTCTTTCCACATTTTTCTGGAAGCTTCGATCCATATCGTCAATTAAGTTGACTGCATCCTGCAAATCCCCTGAAATCGATTGGGAGCCGGCGGAAAGTTCATCCGTGGAAACGGCTACCTGGTTGCTGATTTCGGTTAAGGAGCGGGTTTCCGATTCCAGCTGCCTCGCAAATCCCTCCACATCTTTGCTTACACTGTCGATTGAAAACAAGAGCGCTTTTAACTGGTTGGTCATTTGGCCGAACGCCTCGTTGAGCACCCCGATCTCATCTTTGCCTTTATAAGAAACGGCTTCTACCAAGAGATTTCCTTCAGTGATTTGCTTTGCATTCTCAGAAAGCTTTTTCAGCGGCTTGGTGATGCGGGATGTTATCCGTATTGCCATAACGGCTGAGACAGCTAACAGCAGAATGCTCCCCACTGCAGCCGACAGGATTACGAACGCAATCTGGCTTTTCAATTCTTCCTGGAGCCGGTCATAATATGCCATGGATTCTTCATTCAGCATGTATACGTCGTTTTGAATTCCTTCTATACGGATGGATTGCCGCTTTGCCTCTGCCGGGTTTCTTGATTCCAGGGCGGCTGCAGCTTCCGGCTTCCAAATCTCATATTTCTGTTTTACTTTCAAAAATAGAGGAGCTTCCCGAACCTCGCCCATCCTTTTTTCGATGCTTGCTATGCGTTCTTCTGCATTTTTCATTCCCTGCAGCGATTCGTCCCGCTGCGCATCTGTTAAAGAAAATGAGAAGTTGCTGATGCTTTGCTTCAACGTGTTCATGTCTGCATCAAGCTGCTGGACGTCCATCATAATCGGCACATAGTCCTGATTGGAGGACTGGATGGACAGCATGCTGACAATGATAAAGAGGATCAGGGCAGCGGCTAATGCCATCATCCCGAGTATATTGATGAGGAGGCGCTTTCTGATCGTCATTTTGCCGCACCTCCAAATTCTGCCTTCATGCTATCAAGCTTGCTCCGTTCCTCTTCTGACAGCTCTAAAATCCTCACCGGAGAAAGATCAACACCCTTTTCTGCGATTCCAAATTCGATATGCCCCTCCGGGAGCTTGCCTGACTTTTTGTAATCCTTCACCATTTCATATATGGCTACATCTATATTTTTCATCATGGAAGTAATGACCGCTTTTTCAGCATAGAAATATTGATCGCTATCGACCCCGATGCCGTAAACTCCCTGCTTTTGAGCTTCCTTCAGGACACCTACTCCCGTAAAACCTGCTGCTGCGTATAAGATATCAGCATCCTCTTCTATTAAATCAGAGGCCAGCTCCCCGCCGAGCTTGTCGTCACCAAAGTTCTCTGCAAAAACGGATTTAAGCTGGACGTCAGGGTTAACCGCTAATGCTCCCTTTTGGAAGCCATCCAAAAATTTGCGGATCAGCGGAACATCCGCTCCGCCAATAAATCCAAGCACCTCTGTTTCGGTTTTCATCGCTGCCAGTGCTCCCGCCAGATAACTGCCCTCCTCTTCTTTAAACGTAAGAGAAGTAATGTTCTTCAGTTCTGATACAGCATCAATCAAAATAAATCGCTGCTCAGGATATTTTTTGGCCGTTTTTTCAAGATCCTCCTGAATCATAAATCCAAGTCCAACGACTACATCATTTCCAGACTTCACTAAATCTTCCAAGCCCTTTTCATAGGTCTTAGAGTCTTTTAGCTCCCTGTAATCAAACTGGATGCCTAGTTCATCCCTTGATTTTTGAAGTCCTCTGAATGCTGAATCACTGAAAGATTGATCCCCAAGACCGACATCTGAGAGCATAATCCCTATCTTTATCTTTTTCTCGGCCTTGCTCTGAACAGTTTGCTGCATGCACCCGGCTAAAAGCATGAGGCATAAGCCCGCTGCAGCAGCAGCTATGTATTTTCTCAAAGTTGTTACTCCCCTTTTATCTATTTATGATTACACTTTTCTATCGTCATTTTTACGGGGAAATAAAGCGGACATAGTTTAAAATCACAAAAAAATCTTTCAGCCGGCAGCCGCTCGCTTCTTCAGTTGCGGGCAATGAGAACCACCCATAAAAAAAAGCAAAAGCCATATTGGCTTATTGCTCTTTTACAAAGTACGTCCAGCCATTCTCCTGGTAGACTCTATTTTCTCTCATTAAATGTCCGATGGCTCTTTTAAAGGCGGCTTTGCTCATTCCAAACCGTTCTTTTATGTCTTCCGGGTCAGACTTATCCCAATATGGCATAGCACCATTTCTCAATCCCATGTAGTCCAGGATCTTCTCTGCATCAGGACTGATCGCTTCCTGTTTTCTGGGCAAAAGGGATACGTTGACAGAGCCATCTTCTTTAACGTCGATTACTCTTCCCTCTATCAGCTCACCAAGTCGCGGTTCTCTCGTCATTTGGCTGGAGTGAATAAATCCTTTGTACCCCTCAACAGAAATAAAGAAGCACCCGGCAGCAATATGCCTGTAAACGTGACCGGAAATGCTCTTATTAAATGCTTCACGGCTTGCTGTCACGAACTTTTCAGCAAAAATCTCCTCCGTCGCATATTTAGCGAAAAACCGCCCATTCTCTGTCACTCTCATCGTACAGTATAATTTGTCTCCCTTTTCAGGCCAAATGGGTCTGAATTCAGGCAGAATATCATTTGCTATGAGCGCATCTTTTGATAAGCCGATATTGACGAATACCCCCATATGATCCACCGCGTCTACCGCTTCCACCCAGTCGTATTCGCCTTCCTTAAGAATAGGCTTTTTCATCGTTGCAGCAAGCCGGTCTTCAAAATCCAGGAAAAGAAACACATCTATGTACTCTTTATCTTCAATTGGCTCCGTAATCTCGCTGTCGTGCAGGAGAACCCTCGTTTCTCCATCTGTCAGGAAATAGCCAAAATCCAGACGTTCGTCAATCTCTAAACGTTCATATGTGCCTGCTCTCACAAGTCACCTGTCCTTTCCGTACCTTGTACATGTTGTATGGCATGTCTAATTCTACTATAATCAATTCATAAAGTGAAACTTCCATCAGCGGAGATTTTCTCCCCGAATGGGAAACGCTCCCCCTCTTCCAAGTTTTTGGCCGGGTTCATCTTTCTTGCCTGAATCAGCAGGCTGGCGCAGGACAGGTTCTACCCTCCCAAAAAAGATTCATGCTGAAGAGGGATTCAGCTTGACAGAGCCTGTTATAAAGGCAGATGGCCTTTTAGATGGGATTAAGAAAACATGGGAGGAATCGGCATGTCAAAGGAAAATTCATTCGATATTGTATCCAAAGTCGAAATGCCTGAGGTTCAAAATGCTATAGCGGTTGCACTTAAAGAAATTCAAAACCGCTACGATTTTAAAGGAAGCAAAAGTGACATCAAGCTTGAAAAAGAAGAACTTGTCCTGATTTCAGATGATGACTACAAACTGGAACAGCTTAAGGACGTCCTCATCAGCAAACTAATCCGCCGTGAGGTTCCTGTAAAAAATATTCAGTACGGCAAAGTCGAGGGAGCATCCGGGGGTACTGTGCGCCAGCGCGGCAAGCTGGTTCAGGGAATCGATAAAGAAAACGCTAAACGCATCAATAACATCATCAAAAATTCCGGATTAAAAGTAAAATCCCAGGTGCAGGATGACCAGGTCCGTGTCACAGGAAAGAACCGCGATGACCTCCAGCAAGTGATTGCTGCCATCCGGCAAGCGGAGCTCCCAATTGATGTACAGTTTATTAATTACAGATAATCAAAGGACGGGACCGCTGTAAACGCGGTCTTTTTGTTATCCAAATGCAGCACAGATTAGAAGAAGCAGACAAAACATCCCCCGCAATGAACCATTCTTTTATTTTTCGAGTGCCTAAAGGGGCTGACGGAGTCTGTCTCATCCGTTTTCTCCTTTCACTTCTTTTTGCAGGAAAAATGTTAGGCTAACCCCTTGAATATTTTCGAAAAATTAGGTAAATTGGGAGTAATCGATTTTTAAATGAATATCGTTCTTATCAAGAGAAGCCGAGGGACTGGCCCGATGACGCTTCAGCAACCGGTCATGCAAGATTGCGTGCCAAGGTGCTAAATCCAGCTGAGCTGCCTGCTTGGAAGATAAGAAGAAGTCCGAATGTCAAAGCCTTCTTCTGCAGAAGGCTTTTTATTTTTCATTCTGCTGGATTCAAATGACTATTTCCGCTAAAGACAGCTAACGAAACTTATTTTTCAAGAGGAGGGGGATTCCCGCATGGGATTTCTAGATGATTTGCAAAATCAGATTTTAGTAGCAGATGGTGCGATGGGAACCCTTTTGTACTCCCATGGGATTGACCGGTGCTTTGAAGAACTGAATAGATCAAGTCCCGATCAGATCCGGGGAATCCATGAAGCCTATATAAAAGCCGGGGCACGCGTCATCCAGACGAACACATACGGAGGAAATCATATCAAGCTATCCCGATATGGTCTGGAGGATGATATCCGGACAATCAATTCACAGGCGGTCAAACTTGCGAGACAGGCTGCCGGCAGTCAGGCCTATGTGCTCGCAACGATGGGCGGGGTCCGCGCCTTCAAGAAAAGCTCACACACTCTGGAGGAGCTGAAGCGCAGCTTCCGTGAGCAGCTTTACGTTCTCCTGAATGAAGACATAGACGGGCTTTTGCTTGAGACGTTTTATGATTTGGAGGAGCTGAAGGCGGTTCTTGAGATTGCAAGAAAAGAAACCAATAAACCGGTTACCGCGAATGTTTCACTTCATGAAACGGGAGTTCTGCAGGATGGAACTTCGCTTGCAGACGGCTTAAAACAGCTTGAAGAGCTTGGTGCGGATGTGGTCGGACTTAATTGCCGGCTCGGTCCTTACCATATGCTTGAATCTCTTGAGGAGGTTCCCCTTCCAAAGCATGCGTTTCTTTCGGTATACCCGAACGGCAGTCTTCCTTCTGTAGAGGAAGGACGCCTTATTTATGAATCGGACGAAAACTATTTTGGTGACAGTGCCCTTGCGTTCCGAAGCCAGGGTGCCCGCCTGATCGGCGGCTGCTGCGGGACAACGCCCAAGCATGTGAAAGCCATGGCGGATGCCTTGAGAGGTCTCGATCCGATCAGCGAAAAATCAGTGAAGGCCCGGAAAACAATCATCGTGCAGGAGAGTCCAGAGCCGGAATACCCTCCGCTCCACAAAATCGTGCAGGAGCGCCGGTCCATCATTGTTGAGCTCGACCCTCCGAAAACACTTGGACTTGAGAAATTTTTTACCGGGGCTGAACAACTGAAGAAATCTGGAATAGACAGCATCACCCTGGCGGACAATTCCCTTGCTTCTCCGAGAATAAGTAACACAGCTGTCGGCACCCAGCTGAAGGAAAAGCACCATATGCGCCCTCTTATTCACATAACCTGCCGGGACCGGAATTTAATCGGACTGCAATCCCATTTGATGGGCCTGCACACTCTCGGACTTACAGATGTTCTTGCGATTACCGGAGACCCATCTAAGATCGGAGATTTTCCCGGAGCAACCTCCGTTTACGATCTGTCATCCTTTGACTTGATTTCACTGATTAAACAATTTAATGAAGGATTATCTTACTCCGGAAAGCCTTTAGGAGGAAAAACGAATTTTACTGTGGCTGGCGCGTTTAATCCCAATGTCCGCCATTTGAACAAGGCAGCTGAACGGCTTGAGAAAAAAATAGCGTGCGGGGCCGACTATTTCATATCCCAGCCAATCTATTCGGTCAAACAGATGGAGGAAGTTCATGACGCCGTAAGGCATCTTTCCGCACCGCTGTATATCGGCATAATGCCGCTGACGAGCAGCAGAAATGCGGAATTTATTCATCATGAAATACCCGGCATCAAGCTTTCAGACTCCATCCGTGAAAAAATGGCCGCTGCTGGAAACGATGCGGTCCAGGCTAAAAAGGAAGGCATTGCGATTGCAAAGGAATTGATCGACGCCGCCTTTGATCTTTTTAACGGCATCTACTTGATTACACCGTTTTTAAAGTTTGAATATTCGGCAGAGCTCGCCCAATACATTCATGAAAAAGAGAATCTGCGTTCAGAAAGGGAGTTTTCAAATGTCCAGCATACGTGAACAAATCACTAAAAGAATCCTTGTATTAGACGGAGCCATGGGGACGATGATTCAGAACGCAAACCTGACAGCCGATGATTTCGGAGGCGAGGCCCTTGAAGGCTGCAATGAATATTTGTCCCTTACAAAACCTGACCTTATCTCCCACATCCACGAAGCCTATCTAGAGGCCGGAGCCGATATCATTGAAACGAATACATTCGGCGCCACCAGTCTCGTGCTTGATGAGTATGAGCTCGGCCACCTTGCTTATGAAATCAATTTCAAAGGAGCTTTGCTTGCCAAAAAAGCCGCCGATAAATTTACTGCTGAAGACCACCCGCGTTATGTTGCCGGTTCAATGGGGCCGACGACAAAAACGCTATCCGTTACAGGCGGAACGACCTTTCAGCACTTGGTTTCCACCTATGAAGAACAGGCCCGTGGATTGATTGAAGGCGGATCCGATCTTCTTTTACTGGAGACGAGCCAGGATATGCTGAATGTCAAAGCAGGCTTTCTAGGCATAAAAGAGGCCTTCGCAAAAACCGGAAAGGAACTTCCATTAATGGTCTCCGGGACGATTGAGCCGATGGGTACGACTCTTGCAGGGCAGACCATTGATTCGTTTTATATATCACTGGAGCATATGAACCCCCTTTCAGTCGGATTGAATTGTGCTACAGGCCCTGAATTTATGACCGACCATATCCGGACGCTTTCAGAAATGGCGGGAACGGCCGTGAGCTGCTATCCGAATGCAGGACTGCCGGATGAAGAAGGAAATTACCATGAATCTCCGTCCACACTGGCAGCAAAAATCAGAGGGTTTGCAGAAAAAGGCTGGCTCAACATTGTCGGGGGCTGCTGCGGCACGACCCCGGCTCACATCAAAGCCCTTGCTGAAGCTATGCAGGATTTGTCTCCAAGAAAAATCAGCACCCCTCTTAGCCAGCATGCCGTTTCCGGAATTGAGCCACTCGTATACGATGATTCCATGCGGCCCCTTTTTGTCGGAGAGAGAACAAATGTAATTGGCTCACGAAAATTCAAACGGCTTATTGCTGAACAAAAATTTGAAGAAGCCGCCGAAATCGCCAGACTTCAAGTGAAAAACGGAGCCCACGTTATTGACATTTGCCTCGCTGATCCTGACCGGGAAGAAAACGAAGACATGGAGCAGTTTATTCAGGAAGTGTCCAAGAAGATCAAGGTTCCGCTCGTCATTGACTCGACGGACCATCTCGTGATTGAAACAGCATTGAAATATTCACAGGGAAAAGCCATTATTAATTCCATCAACTTAGAGGATGGCGAAGAGCGCTTTGAAGCGGTCCTGCCGCTCGTCAAAAAATACGGAGCCGCCCTGGTTGTCGGGACGATAGACGAAACAGGAATGGCTGTAACCGCGGAGTGTAAACTTGAAATCGCCAAGCGCTCCTGCGATCTTCTTGTAAACAAGCATGGACTGAAACCCTCTGATATTATTTTCGATCCGCTTGTCTTTCCTGTCGGCACGGGAGATGAGCAATATATAGGATCTGCAGCGGAAACCGTTAAAGGATTGGAGCTTATCAAAAAAGAATTGCCGGAATGCCTGACCATTCTTGGAGTCAGCAATGTATCTTTCGGGCTGCCGCCGGTCGGAAGAGAAATATTAAACGCTGTCTATTTATACCACTGTACAAAGGCAGGTTTGGATTACGCGATCGTCAATACAGAAAAACTTGAACGATTTGCGAGCATCCCGGCAGAAGAGGTCAAAATGGCGGAAGAACTGCTCTTCCACACGACCGATCAAAACCTTGCCGCATTCACCAATTTTTACAGAGAGAAGAAAAAAACCGTTAAAAAACCTGCTGAAACGCTGTCACTTGAAGAGCGTCTTGCCTCATACGTGGTGGAAGGGACAAAGGAAGGCCTCCTTCCTGATCTGGAAAAGGCTCTCGCCCAATACCCGGACCCCCTTGAAATTATTAACGGACCGCTTATGGAAGGGATGGCAGAGGTAGGCGTTCTGTTCAATGCCAATCAGCTGATTGTTGCGGAGGTTCTGCAAAGCGCAGAGGTCATGAAAACGGCCGTTTCGTTTCTCGAACCGCACATGGAAATAAAGGATGACAGCGGAAAAGGCAAAATCCTGCTGGCAACTGTAAAAGGGGATGTCCATGATATCGGAAAAAACCTCGTAGAAATCATTCTAAGCAACAATGGTTTCCGAGTCGTGGATCTCGGCATTAAAGTCACTCCCCAGGAAATTATCGAAGCAGTCCGTAAAGAAAAACCCGATGTCATCGGACTTTCCGGGCTCCTTGTTAAATCCGCCCAGCAAATGGTGCTTACCGCACAGGATTTGAAGCAGGCTGAAATCGAAACCCCAATCATGGTTGGAGGGGCTGCCCTGTCCCGTAAATTTACAGATTACAAAATCTCACCGGAATATATGGGAACCGTCCTTTACGCAAAGGATGCCATGGACGGACTGTCACTTGCCAACAGGCTTAGACAGGACCCAAGTCAGTTTGTCAAAAAAGCGATTCCGGAAGTCGTTCCAGCTGTAAAAGAGCCCTCCTCTGCAGTCATAACGCTTCTTGAAAAACGCAAGACGATCCGTGCTGCACCTCTGTTTAAACCGGCAGACTGTGACCGCCATGTCGTAAAGTCCATCAGCCTTGAGCACATCCTTCCTTACATCAATATGCAAATGCTTCTCGGGCACCATCTGGGAGTAAAGGGAAAGATCAAGGAACTGTATGCGAAGAAAGATGAAAAAACGCTCGCTTTAAAACAGCTGATTGAAGAGCTTTTAGTGCAGGGCAAGGAAGAGAACTGGTTTGAGCCGGCCTTTGTTTATCAATTTTTCCGGGCGCAAAGCGAAGGCAATAAGCTGCATATTTTCGATCAGGATCAGAACAACCCGATTGAAACGTTTGATTTCCCCCGGCAGGTGAAGCTTCCGAACCGATGCATTTCGGATTATGTACGGGAAGAAAGCGAAGGCGAAGATTATGTCTCTTTCTTCGCCGTTACGGCGGGACGGAATGTAAGGGAAGCAGCGAAGCAGTTTAAGGAACAGGGAGACTATTTAAAAAGTCATGCTGTGCAAGCATTGGCTCTGGAAATGGCGGAAGGGCTCGCAGAACGGACCCACCAGCTGATCCGCGACCGCTGGGGATTTCCTGATTCGCCTGATTTCACGATGGATCAGCGTTTTTCGGCCAAATATCAGGGTCAGCGATTCTCCTTTGGCTATCCAGCCTGCCCCGACCTCGATGATCAGGCGAAGCTGTTCAGACTAATCCGTCCTGAAACGATTGGAATCGAGCTAACAGACGGGTTCATGATGGAGCCTGAAGCATCTGTCTCAGCCATCGTCGTCTCCCACCCTGAAGCAAGATATTTTAATGTCATGTAAGAGGAACCGGCTCTATGCCGGTTCTTTCTTATGTTTTATTTTCCAATCTTGGGGAATCATCAAGTATGAGTAAATACTGAAATAGGTCAGGAGTGGAAAAAATGAGCGGACAAAACGAACAAAAACAAACGATGCCGGCTCAGGAACAACATGTACAGCCGGGACAGGAAACCCAAATGCATCCACAGCCAAAATTTGCGGGAGATTTTTATAAAGGGAGCGGCAAGCTGGATGGCAAAACCGCTATCATCACAGGCGGGGACAGCGGGATTGGACGTGCAGTAGCTGTATTCTTTGCCAGGGAAGGCGCTGACGTTACCGTTGCCTATCTGAACGAGCACAATGATGCACAGGAGACAAAGAGGCTGGTAGAGCACGAAGGCCGCAGCTGTCTTCTAATCGATGGAGACATTGGGGATGAAGGATTCTGCAAACAAGTCATCCGTGAAACCATCGTTAAATTCGGAAAACTGGACATCCTTGTCAACAATGCTGCCGAACAGCATCCGCAGGAAAATTTCGAAGATATCACAGCGGAGCAGCTTGAAAAGACCTTCAGAACCAATATCTTTTCAATGTTTCACCTGACAAAAGCCGCCCTTCCTCATCTAAAAGAAGGCAGCTCCATCATTAATACGACATCCATCACTGCTTATGCAGGAAGCCCGGGTCTGATCGATTATTCGGCTACAAAAGGAGCCATCACCTCCTTCACCCGTTCTCTTTCAGGATCCCTTGTCAAAAAAGGAATCCGCGTGAATGGAGTAGCACCCGGACCAATCTGGACCCCGCTGATCCCATCTACCTTCCCGGAAGAGAAAGTAGCTGAATTCGGAGCCGATACTCCAATGGGCCGGCCGGGGCAGCCGGAAGAACTTGCTGCAAGCTATGTCTATCTTGCAAGCCAGGATTCCAGCTATGTAACCGGACAGGTTCTGCATGTAAATGGCGGACGCGTAGTTAACGGATAAATAGAATGAATTGGAGCCTTCTGCTTTTACCAGCAGAAGGCTTTTTTTATGTAATGTTGACCAGGCACCGCAGAGTGCCTGACCCTCACTCTGATAAAGCACTAAAGCTCCGGCACCCTTTCTCCTAATCCTTGTGCCGCAACGGTTTGAGAGAGCATGCCTCTGACCCGCTCTGCGTTAAAGCAGCACGGGACTGGCACCGTGCCTGTCCCCACTTTCGCTAACAGGCTAAAGCTCTGGCACCTTCTCACCCAAGCCTTGGTGTACAAGGCTTGAAGATGTCAAGTCTCTGTCCCCCGTTCCTTTACAGCAGAAAAGCTCCGGCACCGGCGCCATATACCGGCTTGACCTGGCTGACACGTAAGTTTTACCGGGCAACTGCTATTTGGAAGCAGTGCCTCCGACCTTCACTCTGCTAAAGCGCTAAACCTCTGTCCCCATTTCATTGGAGCCTTGCCGCAAGAGGGAAAATACGGTCTCTGCTCCGTCCCCCATTTTGCAGAAAAAAGGGGACGGAGGCAGCCTCCGTCCCCCATTATGTCTACTGATTTTGCTCCGTCCCCCACCCTTCCAACCCATTGGGGGAGTAAGGAGCACAGCAATCTGCCTCCTCCCCCTGTCGCTTTACCGTGACGGGGGCCGGAGGAACTGGCGATGCACCGTTTCAAAAATAGGCATACACCTCTGGTGGACCGGAGGAACTGCTTCGAAAACCGGTTCAAATGAAGTTCCTATTTTACTGATAACCCTGTTTATTTCCACATAATAAGTTTCCGATCATATGGGATCTCATTTAGACTTTTGCATTGGTTTCAGCTCTATCGCTTAAGTTTCCATCCAAGATTTTTCCTTTTTCTAGTTGACCTCAGTGTGCATAGTGTATATATTATATATATACACTTGTGAAGGAGTTTTCCATGAAAGTACTGATCTCAAACAATTCCAAAACTCCAATTTACCAGCAGGTAATCGACCAGATGAAGCAGCTCATTTTGAGAGGCGAAATGAAGGAAGGAACCGCACTTCCTTCCATCAGACTGCTCGCGAAGGATCTGCAAATCAGCGTGATTACTTCAAAGCGTGCCTACGAGGAACTCGAGAAAGAAGGATTGATTTATTCCGTCGTTGGAAAGGGGTCTTTTGTGGCGGCTCAGACGGACACTTCTTTAAGGGAAAAAAGAATTAAAGCGATTGAAGAAAAGATGCGTGAAGTTGTGAAGGACGGGATGAACGAAAATTTGTCGGCAGACGACATGCAAGAGATGCTGCTGACTGTATACAGGGGGATGAAATAATGGAAAATGCAGTAGAATTCAGCCATGTATCAAAAGCATTTAAAGGATTTGCATTGAAGGATTTAAACTTCACAATTAAAAAAGGATATGTGACCGGCTTTATCGGGGCTAACGGTGCTGGAAAAAGCTCAACCATTAAGCTGATGATGAACCTCCTGCAAAAAGATTCCGGAGAAATTACTATGTTCGGGATGGAGCATGAAAAGAATGAGACGGCTATCAAAGAACGAATTGGCTTCGTTTATGATGACAATGTGTTTCATGAAGAATTGACGATTCAAGAGCTGAAAAAATTTATTGCACCCGCATATGGAAAGTGGGATGAAGAATCTTTTGTTAAATACGCAGATTTGTTTGAGCTACCCCAGAGAAAGAGGATTGGAAGGATGTCCAAGGGGATGAAGATGAAAACGTCTCTTATGTTTGCGTTATCCCATCATGCGGAGCTGATCATCATGGATGAACCGACATCGGGATTAGATCCTGTATTCCGAAGAGAGCTGCTTGATATTTTGTATGACATTATGGTGGATCAGGAGAGGACTATATTCTTCTCTACTCATATTACGACGGATCTTGACCGGATTGCAGATTTCCTCACCTTCATTCATAACGGCGAGATTGTTTTTAATGAAGAAATTCATTCCATTCTCTCAACCTATGGGGTTGTGAAAGGAGACCCGGATTCTCTCACTGAGGAAGTGAAAAGGGAACTTACCGGGTTAAAACGGACTAACTTTGGGTTTGAAGCATTGACGAAAAGCTCAGCGAAGGTGGCGGATCTGCTTGGCAAAGACGTCTTGATTGAAAAGCCAAGTCTTGAGGATATTATGTATTATACGAAAAGAGGCGAAGCACATGTATAACCTGATTTTAAAGGATGTCAAACTGCAAAAATGGCTGCATTTGTTTTACATAGCGATTGCCGTTTTCTATCTTTTAATGGAGAGCAGTCTTGCCGTTGTGATTGGAATAATTGGGATAAACTATGCGATCAACTGTCATTGGGGCGATCATAAAAAGAATGGGAACATGTTCTTGTTGAGCCTTCCTTATTCCAGAACCCAAATTATTCTATCTAAGTTTACAGGGACATTTTTGTTTACACTGATTACAGCTTTCGCCGCTGCAGGATTTCAAAGCATCTATTCATGGATAATGTCAGGAAATTTATATTTTGCTTCACCGGCAGAGATTCTAACAGGGATTCTGCTGGTCATGATCGGGGCTTCCTTTTATTTTCCGTTTTTTTATAAATTCGATAATAAATATTTGCTAGCAGCCTTCAGTTTTATTCTGGTTTTACTGATTTTCACAGGCTATAAGCTTATGGATTATGCAGGTGAGCAGGTGAGGGAGTTCTTTCAAACCATTGTAAAACTCTCTCAAACAGAGCAATTGCTGTATCTAGGGATCGCTGCAATTGGAATAACGGTACTTTCGTTTTTGCTCACTGTGCAAATTTATAAAAAGAGAGATTTTTAACAAAAAAATCCCGCTTTCTGCAGCGGGATTTTGTCTATTACGCTTCTTTGTATGTTATTTCTTCCTTAGCTCTGCAGGACTGGCGTTTGATAACTTTATGGGGAATGATGACTCGTTTTGCCGGTTCCATTGGGTATTCAATCATCTGAATAATGCTTCTTGCGGATTCGCATCCGAGCTGGAAGATATTAATGTCCACGGTCGTTAGAGGCGGCTGAGCAAGCTCCGCCATCATGATGTTGTTAAATGATACGACGGAAACATCCTCTGGTACCCGAATTCCCATTTTGAACAGCATTTTCAGAACACCGACCGCCATCAGATCATCCGCAACGACTAAAGCAGTTGGCGGTTCCTTTAAACCGAACAATTCGATTACCGCCTCTTGCCCGCCTTCTTTAAGGAATTCTTCATGGACAATGTATTCGTCTTGGTACGGCAACCCTGCATTTCGAACTGCTTTTTCGTATCCCAGCAGACGGTCGATGGTGACAACTAAATTCAAATCGCCGCCGACAAAAGCAATTTGCTTATGGCCAAGTTCAATTAAATGCTCGGTTACTTCTTTTGAAGCCCGGTAATTATCGTTATCTACATGAGTAATTTCATTGATGTTTTTGAATGGTTTCCCTACAATTACGAATGGAAACTGTTTTTTGCGAAGGAAGTGTGTCAATTTGTCATCAACACTTGAATAGAGCAGGACGACTCCATCTACCCGCTTGCCTTCCACCATGTGAACAACACCTTCATAAATTTCTTCATCGGTTTCCCCTGTAGACATATACAGTGCGTATTGTTTTTGATGGGCCGCTTTACTGATCCCCCGGATAACTTCCGGAAAAAAAGGGTTCTGAAACGCTTTATCCGCTGAGCTCGGCAGCACAATTCCAATAGCTTCTGTCGATTGATTTGCCAGACTTCTCGCAATGAAATTCGGATGATACCCTAAATTCTTCATGGCCTCCCGAACCCGTTCCTTCGTACGGTCACTAATGCGGGGGTTATTTGCGATGACCCTCGACACCGTAGAAGGTGCCACATTAGCCAATTTAGCCACGTCTTTAATTGTCGTCATACTCCCACTTCCTCTCCCACCACAATCCAATGTCTGTTAAAGTAACTGCTTACATTTTTCTGTTCCGGTCTATTGTTTATTTCCTTTTATATCATATTCGATCGTTATTAACAAAATCGTTATCAAATCCGCTTCCTTCTTTTTCCTGCAGAAAACAAAAAGCCTAAAAACAGGGCCGGTACGGATACGGTGGCTCCTATCAGCCCCCAATGAGGACCTGAAACCTCTTCCAGCTTATAGATTTCTGCCGTCTCACGATCCAGAACCAGCTCATATGAGTTGTTTTCTTCTTTTACCAGTCCGCCATTCAAGTACCCCCGTAATTCTCTTCCCGTTTGAAGATCGCCCGATGGAATCGTAGCCCCTGCCGTTTGATCCGTATTGTTAATGGCAACGACTACGGTTTCATCCTTATAGGTTCTTTTAAAAACCGTCATCCCGTTTTGATCGTACAGCTTCTCCATCTTTCCTTTTACCAGTGCTGTCTCATGGTCTCTTATGCGATTCAGCTTTGTTACGTAAGTGATTAGTTCTTTATCCGCCCGAAACTCCATCATTCTCCTGTTATCTGGATCTTCTGCTCCGTCAAGGGCAATTTCACTGCCATAATAAACAATAGGGATGCCCGGTGCAGTGAGCAGATAGGTGAGGCCGAGCTTCCACCTGATCCCAGGCGCCTCCTGATTCAGAAGGGCTTTTCTTGTAAACCGGATATTGTCATGATTATCTAAAAACGTCCCGAGCAAATAGGGCGACTCATAATAATGCTCGTTGCGATTCCAAACATCCATAAGCGGTCCGGCTGATTTCCCTGACTTGGAAAAGATTTCGGAGGCTTCTTCATAAAAAGGATAATCGACAAATGAGTCAATTCCCGTACTCTCATATTCTGCCAGGTATGCCGGGTCTTCTGACCAGACTTCCCCAATCAGGAAAAAATCCTTTTTCACTGATTTTACTTCTTTAGCGAACTCAGACCAGAAATCCTTTGGGACGTGCCGGACCGTATCCAGACGGTACCCGTCGATATCGGTCTCATTAATCCACCACTTTGCCGTATCGAGAAGGTATTCCCTCGCTTCGGGATGGTCTTGTTTTAGATCAGGCAGACCATAAAGCCAATTGTTTTCTAATTCATCCTGGTTCTCCCAATTGGTGATGTCTTTCTTTTCATGAAACCAGTCTTTTTTTTCAGGATCATTCAGCCACTCGTGCTGATATCCTGTATGATTGACAACAAAATCAAGGAGTACCTTCATATCCCGTTTGTGTGCTTCTTTAACGAGGTTTTTGAATTCCTCCAGCGTTCCGAAATGCTCTTCTGTTTTCCGGAAGTCAGAAATCCAATAGCCGTGGTAGCCCTGTCCCTCGTTTGCAAAGACAGGTGTCAGCCAAATAGCTGTGAACCCCATGTCCTTGATGTAATCGAGCTTTTTCGTTATTCCCTTGAAATCTCCTCCGTGATAAGCAGAGGGATTTGCCCGGTCTGCATCCAGATCATTTTTCGGATCTCCATTTGCAAACCGGTCCACCATCAAAAAATAAATCCGCTCATCCTGCCAGCCCGAACTTTCCTCTTCTGCTGCAGCTGCAGGAATGTACGGAACGAACAGAAACAGCAGGATGCATAATAGTAAACCGTGATTTTTCATACGATCTGCTTTCCCCTTTGTTTTTTCTCAACGTCTTTCAGCAGGAGCCCGGCCATTTGCCTCCTCTTCCTCAAAAAAAGGCCCGGGAAAACAATGGGCAATGTGCACCCTTTTCTCCGGACCCTTTCTCGGTGTTTATCCTTTTGTTCCTCCAGCTGTCAGTCCGGATACGAAATATTTTTGCAGCGACAGGAAGAGAATGGCGATAGGGACTGCGATTAGCACTGATCCTGCAGCAAATTTTGTGAACTCCGCTCCAAACTGCTTCGCAACCATATCATAAAGTCCAACAGCAAGTGTGAAGTTTTTTTCGGAACGTAGAAGGACACTTGCGATAATAAAGTCTGTCAGCGGTGCAATGAAGGAGAATAGTCCGACAACCGCAATAATCGGCTTTGCAAGCGGCATAACAATTTGGAAGAAAATTCTCAGATGCCCTGCCCCGTCCATTCTGGCTGATTCGTCGAGTTCTTTCGGTATGGTGTCCAGATACCCTTTCATCAAGTACGTATTCATCGGGATCTGCCCTCCTACGTAAACAAGAATCAAGCCTAGGTGCGAATCAAGAAGTCCTGTTACAAGAGCCAGGACATAAATCGCGCTTAATGCTGCAAAGTTTGGAATCATTTGAAGCACAAGGAACGTCATTAGTCCGTTTTTCCGGCCGATAAACCTGTAGCGGGAAAACGAATAGGCTGTCAGGGAAACCATAATCAAAGTTAAAAGCATGGTAAGAACACTAATTTTCAAAGAATTCCAATACCAGTATAAGTATGTGCTCTGTGTCATATCAAACAAAAACTGATAATGCTTCAATGAAGGCTCCTTCGGAATAATGGTCGATCCGGATAAACTGTTTCCAGGGTTGAAGGATGAACCGACTACCCACGCAACAGGATACAGGATAACTGCGAACATAAACAAGATCACGAGGTAGGATAGCGTTAGTCTCACTATTTTCTGTTTTTTTGTGCTCATTACATCATATCCTCCTCTTGGAATGATTTTGTTCTTCTAAATTGCCAGATCGCCACGATAATAACGATTGTGGACAGCATCAGCGTGATGGCTGCCGCTTTCGAATACTGTGCAGAGGTCATCGTAAGCCTGTAAATCCAGGAAATCAAGATATCTGTGGACCCTGCATTCTGATCCGCTACTGCAGGACCTCCGCCGTTGAACAGGTAAATGACGTTAAAATTATTAAAGTTAAACGTGTATTGTGTAATGATAATTGGCGCTGTTGAGAACAGAACAAGCGGAAGCGTAATGCCTTTGAACTTCTGCCACGTGTTTGCCCCGTCTACAGTAGCCGCTTCATAAAGCTCTTCAGGAATAGACTGCAGAACACCTGTCGTCATTGCGAAAATGAACGGGAATCCCAGCCAGCATTGAATAAAAATCAGGGCGAGCCGCGCGTACATCGGCTCTGTCATCCAAGGAATGGGATCGATTCCAAACAATGCTAGGATGTCAATGTTGATTGCACCAAAGGACTCGTTGAACAGTCCGGCAAAAATCAGAATGGAGACAAAAGATGGAACCGCCCAAGGCAGAATTAAGACTGTCCGGATGATGGCTTTTCCTTTCAGATCCTTCTGGTTAACTAGAATGGCCAGGAAAATTCCGAGCGCTACCTGCAAGGTCGTAGCACCAAATGTCCAGACAATGGTCCAGGCAAATACTGAAAAGAATGTCTGGCGCCAAATATCAATCTTAAATATGTCGACAAAGTTCTGGAACCCTACCCAATCTACTAATTTAGCAGGAGGAGAGTGATACAGATCATAATTTGTAAAGGAAAGAAGGACGATAAAGATAATCGGCAAAATAACGACGAATGCAAGCAGCATGAATCCGGGAGTCATAATCAGGTATGGGAAACCGTTATCTACAAGATTTCTGTATTGTTCTTTTAAACTGCTGAGAGGGATATTAAGATCTCTTTTTTCCCCATTTTTGTATGCATCGCGGATATTGATAATATAAAACCCTATTAAAAAGATTAAGATAAACAAAGAAATAATTCCGTAAACCATTAAGAAGAGAGAATGATCCCGGGGAGTTTCCGTTCCGAGTGTCATTAGTCCCCATAACCCTATATCAAGCATATCCCAAGTTACAAACAGGAAGGAGGCTGCAATGATAAAGAATACAGCGGCTTTCAAATATTGTTTGTTGTAAGCTTGACCTAATCCTGGAATGATGGAAAGGGCTGCGGCCTTTTTCCTGTGGCTGGACTGATGAACGAGCTCAGGCTGTTCTTTGTTTGGTTTGTAAGCTAAATCTGCCATGTCGGTATTCCCCTTTCTTTCTAAGCAGAACACAGATGTCTGCATATGGAGGTCATTGAGCATTATGTGGAAGAGCCAGGCTCTTAGGAAACAGTAAGCACTAACCTGATTACTGCTTCTTAAAAGCCTGTTCCTCGGTTTTTTAGAAGGGAAGCAGTACCCCTGTTCAAGAGGTACTACTCCCTAATTTCTGTTTATTTAGAGTGGTTCGCTTCAATATTTTGCTGAATTGCTTTTGTTGCTGCATCAAGGGAAGCTTTTGGTTCAGTTTTGCCGGTTACGAGTGTTTGAAGATTGTCGGCCATTGGCTTCCAAACTTCAGCCATTTCCGGGATGTTCGGCATTGGAATACCAACTGCAGATTGGTCTGCTACTGCTTTTGCTTCCGGATTGTCTGCAATGATTGGATCTTCAGCAAGAGCTTTTACTGGAGGAATTTCAAACGTTTGCTCATAGCGCGCTTTTGCCACTTCTTCACTTGTTACATACTCAACAAATTTCGCAGCCCACTCCTGGTTTTTAGAGTAAGCACTTACATGCCATCCTTTTACTCCTACAAATGTCTTCATCGGCTCGCCGTTTGCGAACTTAGGAAGCGGAGCTACACCGATGTCAATACCTGCATCTTTGTAGGATTGGAATGCCCAAGGTCCGTTCATAACGTATGCTGCTTTGCCTTCATTGAATAGTCCGTCAAGAGCTGATCCGCCGTTCTCACCGATGATTCCTTTAGGGAATAAACCGTCTTTGTAGAACGTTTGAATGAATTCAGCACCTTTTACAGCGCCTTCTGTGTTTAAACCGATATCCTGAGGGTTTGGCTTGCCGCCTTCATCTCCGAATACATATCCGCCCATACCGCCGATAACAGCGTTTGCAAAATAGTAGTTATCGAATAGAGCAAGGAACCCATACTTTCCGTCAGCAGTCAATTCTTTTGCTTTTGCCTGAAGGTCTTCCATTGTTGCAGGAACTTCAGTTGCAAGCGCTTTATTATAAATAAGAACCGGCGTTTCAGTAGACTTTGGAAGTCCATAAAGCTTGCCGTCATATGTTTGCGATTCAATAGAAGATTCAGTGAATGTGTCTGTTACTGCACTGTCAACCTTAAGCTCAGCAATCAAGCCTTCAATTGCTACCTGGCCGATTTGATCATGAGGAAGTGTTACGACGTCAGGACCTGTGCCTGCTGGTCCGTCAAGACGAAGCTGATCACGCATTTTTGTTGCCATTTCAACTTCTTTAAATTCGATTTTGATACCGTTTTCTTTTTCAAAGTCAGCTGCTGCTTTTTCAAGCCATTTGGATTTATCTTTATCTTCCCAAACAACCAATTTTTCCGGCTTTGCTGCTTCTCCGGACCCCTCTTTGCTACCTTCTCCTGATGATCCTTGTTTCGCGTCTGGTCCGCAAGCTGCCAATACGCCGACAAGAAGTATTACCATCATGATTAAAGACATGACTTTCTTCATTCTGACCCCTCCTATTATAGTAAGCTAGTAAAAAAGTAATGGCAGTATGTACAAGCGTTTGCACGGTCTGTTCGATATATAGCGCTTACACTTAAGCGCTTGCATTTTGCGAAAACGATTGCACAACCTAAATCTTATTATAGCGCCTATTTCAGTTTTGACAAGCGTTTTTTTTAAATTTTTTCACATTTCACAAAAGGTCCAACATTGACATTAATAGCGCTTTCACATACTCTTTAATTATCTTAAAAATAAGCGCAAGCGTTTGCGTTCTATGAAATAAGGAGTGAGTCTTTTATGCTAAAAGAAGCCATCTACCACAGACCCAAAAATGAGTTTGCCTATATTTATGATGAGAAAACGATACATATCCGCATCCGCACAAAAAAAGAAGATGCAAAAAAAGTCCTGCTTATTCACGGAGATCCTTATGACTGGGAAGACGGAAAATGGATGGCCGCTGAGAGCGCCATGGAGCACTCAGGAACCGATGCTCTTTATGACTATTGGTTTATTGCAATTCAGCCTCCCTTCCGCCGGCTCCGGTACGGCTTTAAGCTCGTTTCAGGAGAGGAAGTTCTGGTCTATACAGAAAAAGGATTCTACAAGGAAGTTCCGCTTGATGATATAGCGAATTTCTACTGCTTTCCTTATCTTCATTCAGAAGATGCTTTCCGGGCACCAGAATGGGTGAAGGATACGGTCTGGTATCAGATCTTTCCTGAAAGATTTGGAAACGGAAACCCAAGCCTTGACCCAGAGGGCGCTCTGCCCTGGGGAAGTGCAGAGCCTACACCGTCCAACTTTTTCGGGGGAGACTTTGAAGGAGTCATGGAACACCTTGATTACTTGAAGGACCTTGGAATTACCGGCGTATATTTCACTCCTATCTTTAAAGCGTACTCCAACCATAAATACGATACGATTGATTACATGGAAATCGACCCTCAGTTCGGTGATAAAGAAACGTTCCGCCGCCTTGTGAAAGAGGCACATGCAAAGGGCATCCGTGTTATGCTTGACGCCGTCTTCAACCACAGCGGTTACTTTTTCGAGCCTTTTCAGGATGTTCTGGCAAAAGGAGAAGCTTCTGAATACAAAGACTGGTTCCATATGTATGAGTTTCCGGTTGATGCGAAAACTCCCGGCTATGATGCATTCGCCTATGAGCCGAGTATGCCTAAGCTAAATACGAAGCATCCTGAGGTAAAACAGTACCTGCTTGAGGTCGGCCAATACTGGATCAGGGAATTTGATATTGATGGATGGCGGCTCGATGTGGCGAATGAGGTAGACCATGCATTTTGGAGAGATTTCCGGAAAGCCGTCAAGGACGTAAAAGAGGACGTTTATATTCTGGGTGAAATCTGGCATGACAGCATGCCGTGGCTGCTGGGAGACCAATTTGACGCGGTAATGAACTACCCGTTTACGAACGGCGCGCTGAACTTTTTTGCAAAAGGGAAAATCCGGGCACAGGAGTTTGCAGATGTAATTGTAAACGGCCTCCATGCTTACCCGAAAAATATTAACGAAGTGGCCTTCAACCTGCTTGGAAGCCATGATACAGACAGAATCCTGACGTTAGCCGGAGAAAATAAAGACCGGGTGAAGCAGCTGTTCGCTTTTCAGCTGAGCTTCGGCGGCTCACCATGTATCTACTACGGAGACGAAATCGGCATGACCGGTGACAACGACCCGGGATGCAGGGCCTGCATGATCTGGGATGAAAGAGACCAGGATCGTGAGCTTCACGCATTCGTGAAAAAACTGCTTGGGCTTCGCAAAGAATACCCGCTTCTTGCAAACGAAGGGGAATTTAAAATCCTTCAGGCAAACAATGATAATAATACGCTAATTTATGCTAAAGAAAATGAACAGCAGGTGCTGGCAGCTGTAGTCAATCAATCCAATGAAACACTTGAAATCCATTTTCCTCGGGAATTAGCAGGCAGAAAAGCCTCTGATCTCCTTGCAGGAAGAGAAATAGTGGCCTCAGCTGTCAAAACTGGACCGATGAGCACCCAATTTTACTTATTCAATAAGGAGAATTAGGAAATGCTCGAAACTTTCGAAATTTCCATTACCCCTTTTGATCGTAAAAGAAAGGTTCGCATGTATTTGCCGGATGACTACAAAACGTCCGGCAAACGGTATCCGGTTCTCTACATGCATGACGGTCAAAACCTGTTCAAGGATGAGGATGCCGGATATGGCGTATCCTGGAGAGCCGGTGATGTTCTCGAGGAAATGGGGCTTGAAATCATTCTGGCCGGGATTGACTGCAATGAAGAGCGCTTTGGACGCTTTGATGAATACGGTCCATGGCCAAGCCCCGGGCTTGGTCAAAAGCTTTTTCAGATTCAAGAGGAATTGGGCGGTGAAGGCAAGGAGTACATCCGCTTTCTTGCTGAGGAATGTAAGCCGATGATTGACGCAAGCTATCCAACCATTCCAGAGAAGACAGCCATCATGGGAAGCTCAATGGGGGGATTGATCTCGACCTATGCTGTCTGTGAATACCCGAAAGTTTTCAAAAAAGGCGCATCCCTCTCATCCGCCTACTGGTTTACCCAGTCTGAAATTGAAAAGAAAATTGAGCAAAGCGATCTTCGTTCAATCGAAGCCTTTTATATGGATATCGGAACGGCGGAAGAAACAGCCATTATAAACAGCCAGCAATACATAGACGCAAGTCTGCCAGTTTATGAGCTGCTGAAGAAAAAAGTGGACAATCTGAAGTTTGAGATCATTGAGGGCGGGATTCACCATGAATCCGCCTGGCGTGAGAGGCTCCCTGAGGTACTGCGGTTTTTGTTTGAATAGGGTGAGAAAAGGACCGGTTTTATAGGTCCTTTTTTAATTTACTGAACTAACTAAGGTAGTGTTTATCAGCAACGGGTTTCGGAAGTTGCTTAATCGCTTTATTCCCTGTTTCATCTTCGGTCTCGGTCTCATAGTTGCCGGCTGCATTATATTTGCTTTTGGTAATGACGCTTCCTTTAATTAAACGGATGGCATTAAACCGAGTGGCGATTTCCTATAAATCTCTGCCTCTAAAAAAGAAGCTCCGCTGAAATTTCTCTCCACGGAACCTCTCGATACCCTTTTGGCGGTGACACCACCAAATCTAAATGAGCTAAATCTCTTTTCCCGCTCGGTAATCGTTATTCTTTCACTCTAACCCCAGTCAATACATTATTGCATTTATATGCTTTATGCATTTTTTGACCTAATCTAAGATTTGATTTGGTGTAAATTGATGCAACACTTCTAGGTGTCGGAACATAAAAACCCCCACCTCCTCCACTGCCCGTAACTTACTTGGCTTGTCGCCCATCTGAATCAAAATACTTTATCGGGTTGTTGTGGGCGTAGTTGTAGCCATTTTGAGAAAGGAGATCATCTTCCATTCCGGATTCTGGGTCAAGTGATAAAAAGACACCATGTGTCGGTTCATAGTACCTGGCAATCAGATAATACATCCCTGTTTCTATATCATACTGATACCCTGCGTACCTGTAAGGGTTGTCCTTTACCGAATCTTGCTCTACTTCTTTCAGTACTTTTCCCCATGCATCATACTCGTACGAAGCCACGACATTGCTTTGAGCGTCTGTTAAGGCAATGACGTCCCCGCGTGCATTGTAGTGATAGAAGTATTGGCTTGACCCTTTTTTCATCGAAAGCAGCTGGCCGCCTTCTGAATACGTGTAGGAACGGACGACCTGGTTGCTGCCGTTTGTCTCGTACAGGACGTTTAAGCTGTCCCCATCGTAGAAATAGTTCGTGACGGTTCCGTTCACGGTTTTCTGGATGCGTTTGCCGTCTTCGTTGTATTGATAGGTGGCGAACGGCTGGGATTCGCCTTTCTTCGTAACGGCGGTCAGCTGATCGCGGCTGTTCCAGGTGTACTGGTATCGGCCATCCTCTGTCCGGTTTCCGTTGAGGTCATAGCTGAGCGCTTCAGAGCCGGAACGGGTCAGCTGATTGGCCAGGTTGTACTGGGCATCGACGGTTGTGGTTTGTCCGCCGTTTGTTTCTTTGGCTGAAATTCGGTTCCCGAATCCGTCATAGCTGTACTCTTTGACCGTTCCATTGGAGTAGGTTTCCTTGGTCAGCTGATCGAGTTCATCATATTGATAGTTTACGTTGGACCCGTTTCCGGATTCAATTTTCGTCCGGTTTCCATTAGCGTCATAGGTATAGCTTTCGCTTAAGATCGACGTTCCGTCCTGCAGACCGACGTGGACCTGTTGTACCAGGCCTGTCGAGTCGTATTGGAAAGAAGCCCCGGCTCCGTTTCCTGTAATAAAGGTCCCAACGTTTCCTTGCTCGTCATAGTCGAAACGGTAGGTGCTGTTCCGTCCTTAACGGTCGTATTCTATGTTGCGGGAAAAATGAACAATTTAGTAAAATAGGGGTACGGAATGAACTCAATTAAAGATACAGTTTTATTACAATTATTTTCATTGGAGGTTGTAATGTTATGTCAGAACAAACATTTGAGAATCTTGAAGAAGCATCTATGAATTTTGATATAGAGTATGTTACTCTTTTTTTGAAACGCATAGTCCTTTTGATTGAATCAGGTTTCTCAGAAACCGAATGTAAACAAGTCCAAAATAGGTTAGAGAGAATGGAACATGATGAAGAACTTGAGGTAGGTAGATTTGATATTGTTTACCAAAAGCAAAAAACCACACTTATTATCAATGCTTTTATGGACAGCCCTGAATCTCCGGATATTTACATTTACACTAAACCTGGTTTTGCTGGAAGGATACAAGAAGAGATGAGTAGATTTGCGGATGAAATAGAAGATGGATATTGAATAACTCCTTATAGAATGTCTTAATTAAATTATTAAACGTTTTTTAACTATTTACCTTTATTGTTAGAGTTTTACATAAATTCATAATTTTTTATTAAGCAATCTCAAACCTTTAAATTTAGATAAAAACCAAACCATATGCAGAGTAACTGGCTGCATATGGTTTGGAAAACAAAAACATTATCAACATACCATAATAGCCTTTTTGGATCAGTTTGTTAGCACAGCTACTTTATATATCCCTTCCACATCATTGATTTTTGGGCACCTTCCTTCTAATTCAATTAGAATCTCCTTATGGTTTTATCTAGAAGCATGACCCTTTAGGTTCTCATTAATCCTTTTTCGCTATATCGAAAGATTTTTATTTAAGTATTGAGCTTATCTTTTTATTTTCTTTATCAAAAAGCTGTTCATATTTTTCTGTTTTATCTTTAATGTTTAGCCATTTGGAAATATGCATGGCATCATGTAACTCATAAAGGGACAAATTTTTTTTAGTTTCTATATTTTCTAAAGCGCTCTTTACATCAGAATGTTTTCGTAGCCATTCCATTCCATCTACAGAAATAACTTCTGCAAGATTATTTATAACATGGTTTAAATTTGAGCCATCTTCCTCAATCCACCAAATATCATTTCTACCTCTATCTGCAGGAATTTCTAAAGTGTTCGTATATTCATTTTGATTAGAGTTGCACATCAAGGTTTCTTGAAGATGAGACTGGTAATATCTAGGTGTAAGTTGGCCGTCTGAACTCTGTTTGATAACGTCTTTTGTATTTAGTTCAGGAATAAAAGTAAAATAAATTGCACATTTTATAAAAAGAGACATAGAGGGCCAGCCTGAACCTTCGGAAAATCTCTTTCCTACAGGTTCATAGTCCATTATCCATATGCAATTATCATTATACTTCCAGCTTCCGCGGGAAGTTATTTTTGTGAACCCGCATTCTTTTAAAACTGGATAAAGGGTGTCTCTCAATTCTTTATTTAATTCTTTAGCTTCCATATTATTTTCACCTCAAATATTATGTTTAATTAATATTATCTTATTAAATTTAAAACTACTTTTAGGACAAAATTATCCCAAGAAACCGGGCAAGGGAAGCAAATTCATTAAGTTATTTATTGGTGTTTAAACGATAGATTTGGATAGAGAACTCTAACAAAAAGACTATATTTTTTCAGATAGAAAAGGATTTCTTGTGTAAGTATAATTTTATATCATTTTGAAGAAGGGAATGAAAGCATGCCTACTAGTTTCAATACAGCATATTGGCATTTCCTCCCCTATCACCGTAAAAACATTAGAGTCTTACAAACCGACGACTGGCTGCATAGGCATTAGTTATTAGTTTTTTGCAACTTTTTGGATAAGAAGAATAACTGGGGATTTTAGTCAGTTATTAGTTGTGATAAGTGATTATCCAATAAATGGTTATTTCGATTTATATATAATTTTGCAAAGATTCTACAACACAATTCACAAATAACTTCTCCGATGTTATCTACTTACTTGTGAGTTTGATCTTACTTTTCTCTAATAATGTACCCACCACTTTTTTGAATAGCTTTTACTAACGGCCCTGAAACTTTTGTATGTTTTCTGCAGATTAATATTATTGGCATCTTTGCGTTAACATAGCCCCTAAATTGACTTGATAAGTAGACTTTTTTAGCATCTTTAATTTCATAAATTCTTCCCCATTTTATACTGTCAGGTATACTTTCTCCTTTATGGACCCTTTGTGTGTTATTCGGAAGATTATATTTCTTCTTAATTGTTTTTTCCCATGCAATTCCTCTTAATAGCTGTGGTGGAGACCCTGACTTTTTAACATTAGGGTTCTTATTTGAAGGAACACTTCTAGGTGTTCGAACTGGAAAAGCTCCTCCACCAGCACTGCCCGTAACTTGCTTAGCTTGTCGACCATCTGAATCAAAATACTTTATCGGGTTGTTATGGGCGTAGTTGTAGCCATTTTGAGAAAGGAGATCATCATCCATTCCGGATTCTGGGTCAATTGATAATAAGACACCATGCTTCGGTTCATTATACCGGGCAATCAGATAATACATCCCTGTTTCTTTATCAAACTGATACCCTGCATACCGGTAAGGGTTGTCCTTTACCGAATCCTGCTCCACTTCTTTCAATACTTTTCCCCATGCATCATACTCGTACGAAGCCACAACACTGCTTTGGGCGTCTGTTAACGCGATGACGTCCCCGCGTGCATTGTAGTGATAGAAGTATTGGCTTGAGCCTTTCTTCATCGAAAGCAGCTGGCCACCTTCTGAATACGTGTAGGAACGGACGACTTGGTTGCTGCCGTTGGTTTCGTAGAGGACGTTCAGGCTGTCCCCGTCGTAGAAATAGTTCGTGACGGTTCCGTTCACGGTTTTTTGGATGCGTTTGCCGTCTTCGTTGTATTTGTAAGTGGCAAACGGTTGGGATTCGCCTTTTTTCGTTACGGCGGTCAGCTGATCGCGGCTGTCCCAGGTGTACTGATATCGGGCATCCTGGGTTCGGTTTCCGTTAAGGTCATAGCTGAGCGCTTCCGAGCCGAAACGGGTCAGCTGGTTGGCCAGGTTGTACTGGGCATCGACTGTGGCGGTTTGTCCGCCGCTTGTTTCTTTGATCGAGATGCGGTTCCCGAATCCGTCATAGCTGTACTCTTTGACCGTTCCATTCGAGTAGGTTTCCTTCGTCAGCTGATCGAGTGCATCATATTGATAGTTTACATTGGACCCGTTGCCGGATTCAATTTTCGTCCGGTTTCCATTGGCGTCATAGGTATAGCTTTCGCCCAAGACCGATGTTCCGTCCTGCAGGCCGACGTGGATTTGTTGTACCAGGCCTGTCGAGTCGTATTGGAAAGAAGCCCCGGCTCCGTTTCCTGTAATAAAGGTCCCAACGTTTCCTTGCTCGTCATAGTCGAAACGGTAGGTGCTTGCTCCGTCTTTAACGACCGTATTCTGATCTTTTTGATTGTACTCAAAGGTAGTCGTCTGGGTAAATTCGCCATGAGAAGTTTTATTTACTTTCTCATTTTTGTGATCCCTTGCTTCACTGCATTAAGTTTTCGAAAGATGAAATTATTCTAAAAAAAGACCTCGTAGAGATTTCTCAAAACGAAGTCTTTTTTACAAAAAAACCATTTGTTGGATTATTCAACCTCAAGAAGAAAATCTTTTTGATGATTAATGAGAAAGTGTCTTTTGTCCTTATTCAATATGAATTGTAATCATTTTCAGTCCATCTATGATAAAGTTACATTCCTCTGTTGTATCGGAAGCAATTAGCTCAGTTAGAGGATCTCCTATTTCTATCCACTTGTCTGCAATGCTATTCAATATTCCTCTAAATTCTTTGTCTGAACTATGCTTTAAAACCGAAATAGTTATTTCTACAACATATACATTTTCTATCTTCCAATAAGGTTCTATTTTATGGAACTCTATGTTTTCTAATATAGGTTTAAATTTAAACAGAACTCTTTGTAGCACAGATTGAGCTTCAAGTTTACTTTTAGCATTAAGATACAAGCGTATAAACATGAATCTTTCACCTCACCTATGAGTTATTTTTCCGTCTAAGGAAACATTTAAATGTTTTCCATCTCTACTTAAATGTCCAAGGCTTTTTTTTCCCGTTTTAGATAATTGCACATCCCATTCAAAGGATTGCCCTTTAGTTCTAGACGGCCCTTTAACCCAAATATTCCCGAATTTATCTTTATAGCCACCTTTAATTTTAGGTAAAGGTTGAGACGGGGACCAATTACTGGGCGGAACATATCTTATTTTACCTTTGGTCGGCAAGAAAACCTTTTTTAAAATCGATTTTTTACTAGGTATACTATTTTTAATCCCTGAATTCTTATTTGAAGGAACACTTCTAGGTGTTCGAACTTGAAAAGCTCCTCCACCTCCACTGCCCGTAACTTGCTTAGCTTGTCGACCATCTGAATCAAAATATTTTATCGGGTTGTTATGGGCGTAGTTGTAGCCATTTTGAGAAAGGAGATCATCATCCATTCCGGATTCTGGGTCAATTGATAAAAAGACACCATGCTTCGGTTCATAATACCGGGCAATCAGATAATACATCCCTGTTTCTTTATCATATTGGTAACCTGCGTACCGGTAAGGATTGTCCTTTACCGAATCCTGCTCCACTTCTTTCAGTACTTTTCCCCATGCATCATACTCGTACGAAGCCACAACATTGCTTTGGGCGTCTGTTAACGCGATGACATCTCCGCGGGCATTGTAGTGATAGAAGTATTGGCTTGACCCTTTTTTCATCGAAAGCAGCTGGCCGCCTTCTGAATACGTGTAAGAGCGGACGACCTGGTTGCTGCCGTTAGTTTCGTATAGGACGTTCAAGCTGTCCCCATCGTAGAAATAGTTCGTGACGGTTCCGTTCACCGTTTTTTGGATGCGTTTGCCGTCTTCGTTGTATTTGTAGGTGGCAAACGGTTGGGATTCCCCTTTTTTCGTTACGGCGGTCAGCTGATCGCGGCTGTTCCAGGTGTACTGGTATCGGCCATCCTCTGTGCGGTTTCCGTTGAGGTCATAGCTGAGCGCTTCTGAGCCGAAACGGGTCAGCTGATTGGCCAGGTTGTACTGGGCATCGACTGTGGCGGTTTGTCCGCCGCTTGTTTCTTTGATCGAGATGCGGTTCCCGAATCCGTCATAGCTGTACTCTTTCACCGTTCCATTCGAGTAGGTTTCCTTCGTCAGCTGATCGAGTGCATCATATTGGTAGTTTACATTGGACCCGTTGCCGGATTCAATTTTCGTCCGGTTCTTATCTGATATACAAAAAGAAAAGCCCCGTAGAGAGCTTCTCTCTTTTCAGAGCTTTCCTAGGGTGGGACAAGGAACATGTCCCCTTGTCCCTCTCATATATCTTCATTTTAGTCTTCTATACCATTTCCAGCAACTACCAAATCAAGATTTGCATCACTTCGATTATGAATCCTCCAAAATTCCTCATCTCCAGATTCATCAGGAAATATTTCTAATATCATTCTATTACTTAGGTAAATCTTTGCACCACCTAATTCATCTGCAGAAATTGAGACTACTTCTATGGGAAAAACACTTTCTGTAACTAATTTAATCTTTTCATCAAATAGGTTCATATCTTCTTCCCAATTAAATTCCTGATTTTCTATTTCTCCAGATGAAGGTAAATATAGGTCATGTGAGGCTGTAATAATTTTCGAAGAATTTGAGATCCTCCAACAACATTGGATGTTTAGTGACCATTTAGTCTCTTCAGTCTCATTGCCCCATTTATCCGTACCTCTCGTTACTTCTCCAAACTTAAAAACAGCCATAGAACCTGCTCTTGATGCAGCGCTGAATGGTAATCCAATCAATCTGCTTAAACCTTTTTCAATTTCTTTCTTCATAGCAATCCCCTCCTCTATGTTTACCACGTGCCTCTTTTTATTTCTCTTGCAATAGAATCTATTTGCTTATATAAAGTAATGCTGGGGTTCCCAATAAAGGTCGAGGGAATTGAATTATACCGATGCTGTATAATACTTTGCATTCTTTGAGTGTAAACTGAACTTAATAGAGATCTCCTTCCTCGGAGATTTTTCACTAAATATTTGTTACCACGCTGAAGTTATACTCAAAAATAGTATAATCAATAAATTTAATCATAAGTTAAGGTCAATTGTTCTTTACTATTGGCTGCTTAGATTCATTTTTATCGTGTATCTGACTTGGATTTCCTTTTAGTATTGGTAAGTTTTTATTGGTCATCCAAGTACTTTAGTTGCTCTTGGATTCTTTCAAATACTTCGTTTGGAAGCATTTCATGTCCTATTAATTCCTTCCCGGACCAATTGATTCCTAAAAGGTAGTTATCTTTTTTCAGATCACCTATCCAATTGTTTAAAAAGGCATCCAATGGTATTTCCTTCAATTGATAATTACGGTAAGCCGGAACAAGATTTATTATTTTCTCAGCTTTTGTTATGTCAGACCAAAACGGAATGATTAATTCCCCTTCGTCATTGCTTGCGATAGAAAACCCCTCATCTATTGCGATTGTCCAAACCTTTAGCTGTTGAACAGCTTCCTCAAAAAAGGCACTGCCTTCATAATAGTCATCTACTAATCTTAACCCTTTATTTTCGGCTTCTAATTCATCGAATTCCCTGTCTTCTATCCATTGTCTGTAATGAACGATCTCGTGAGCAAAACTATTTAAAATTGCATAAACAGCGTTTATTTCTCCTTCTTCCTTTACTAATTCATCATAGTCTCCAGCAGCGACTCTGATATACGGTTCGACATTCTTATCGTATGGAGCAAAAAAGGAGGCACTAACCCACTCTTTTGTATAAAGCGTTTTTATTTGTTCATCTTTTTTTACATAGACAACGACTCGTATTGGGAACTCTAAATTCAGGCGAAGCCACACCGCAAATTTCAGACAGGCTTCTCTTACATTTACATCTACACCTTTTTCACACCTTACTCTTAAACCCGAACGGGATTTCATCTGCTTCACCTTTTCCCATCTAGTAAGATTTTGCGTTTATTTTAATTCACTGATTTCAACATTCTTTAGCTTTATGCTGTCAGGCAAAAAGCACGGTAACAACAACTCCCAAACCTTTTTCTGGAAAACATATCTTACCACTCAAAACAGCGGCGCACTTCATCCTTCGCTCATTGCCGGACCATTTGGGAATCCCGACAATGTCCATCGAAGCAAATAAGTGTTCAATCCAAAGGGATAGAGCTTCAGAGCCTAAGCCTCCGCTCCAGTATATGACGATTCCAGTCTCAAGATGGTTAGGCATATGCTCCCGGCAATATACAACGGTTCCAATTATACTTCCATTGGCTGCTGGGATTTTGGCTTCCATACCCGCAGGTTTTTGAGACATTTGGTGCTTGTATCGATTTCTAGCGGAAAATAGGGGGCATCCCACTTTTTCCATTCCGGTTGTTCTTTTCCGATTAAAAGTCTTCCAAATCCTTTTCTTCAATCCGGCTAACGCTTATTTACTTTCCTTTTGCAATCGTTCCTTCACCTCTTTTTAAGGACTTCTCTTTCCCTGATGAATTTCCCTCTAAAATCAAAATAGTTGGATTGAAGATTTCTCCCTGATAAACTATGAAGTATTCTTTTAGATAAAGGAGCTGCATCACTAATGACTGCTTACCATAAATTATTTGAACCAGTGAAAATAGGAGCATTTGAATTAAGAACCCGCTCAGCTATGGCCCCGATGACCCGCTCTTTTTCGGATGATGAAACAGGAGTACCGGGCCCGGAGGTGGCTGAATATTACCGCAAACGGGCAGAAGATGGAATTGGCCTGATCATTACAGAAGGCGTCGTCATCAGCAATCGTGCGAAGGGGAATCCCGGGGTTCCCGGACTCTATACACAGGAGCAGATTGAAGGCTGGAAAAAGGTGACGGAAGCTGTTCATAAAGAAGGCGGCACGATTGCGGCACAAATCTGGCATGTCGGACGCCTCAGCCATCCTGAACTGATTGTCGGCCAGCAGCCTGAAGCCCCTTCTGCCATCGCAGCGGAAGGTCAGGTACCACGCTTTCGCAAGCCTTACGCGGAGCCGGAAGAGCTTTCGAAAGAGGACGTCAAAAAAGTCATTGGCCAGTATGCACAGGCAGCCCGAAATGCGATCCAAGCAGGCTTTGACGGAGTCGAAATTCATGGGGCACATGGATACCTCATTGATCAGTTCAACAGCTATCAATCCAACAAACGAGACGATGAATACGGCGGAGAGCTTGCTGAACGGTTAACGTTCATGAAGCAGGTAATCCGGGCCGTCATTGATGAAATTGGAGCAGAGCGCACAATCATCCGCTTTTCCGCTCATAAGGTGGATGCCCCGGATTACCGGTGGGAGGATGCGGATGCTGCAATGAAAACGTATGTGGAGGCATTCAAGGAGACGGGGATCCAAATCATCCATCCATCGATTATGGATGCGGAAGAGCACATTGCTGCAAACATGACGCTTTATGACTTGGCGAGAAAATACTGGGATGGCCCAATCATCGGCGTTGGCAGCCTGGATGCAGACAAAGCGGAAGCGGTGCTGCAAAAAGGTGTGATGGATGTGGCAGCGTTCGGACGCCCGCTCATCTCTAATCCAGACTTTCTGCATCGGGTGAAAGAGGGAAAAGAACTGGCTGAATACGAGCCAAAAAAACATTTAGTTGAACTTGTGTAATCGATTAACCCGCCCTGAATGAAGTTCAGGGCGGGTTTGTTGTGCGGGAATCCCTCAGCGGGCAAGAGAGTATTTCCGTATTTTTTGCGATTTTCCAGATACATTCTCCAATATTTCCGCATACTTCCTATCTAACGGCCTCTAATCCTTCAGCCGGGTAATCGCCTTTCGGTATTCATTCGGTGTCATGCCTTCTATTTTTCGGAACAGCTTGGAGAAATAGGTGGCATCGGCAATCCCCGTTTCTTTCGCAATAAATGAAATCTTATCATCAGTTGTTGCAAGAAGCCTTTTCGCCTGGGACAGCCTGTATTGATTTAAATATTGGGAGGGGGTCAAACCAAGTGTTTTCTGCATGCAGCGCGTGATGTAGTCCGGGTGGAAGAGGATGCTTTTTGAGAGCTCATCCATCCGAAACTCTTCACCATAGTGCTCCTGTATGTACTGGACAGCCTCATTTGTGACTTGCTCGGCTGCTGAAGGGATGTTCAGGGCTTCTTTTTGTAAATGGACCATGAGCTCCTGAAAATAGAGCTGCTGTCGAAGCGGAAAATCAGCAGACTCGGTTGTAATGCTCACCAAATTTTCGAGCAGCTTTTCGGCCGCAAGCGGATGTTCAAGGCGGGCTTTCTGCTTGATCCGGAACTCGTACTGTGCAGCGTGTTCGAAATCTGCCTCTTGTTTACGGGCATCCAGCCAATGATCGTGTCCCTTTTCACCAAGTTTGAACTCACCTTCTGTCTTAAAATGAACCCATACGACTTCTGTGCTGACCATACTTTCCTTATGGCCGTAATGCTCGAGTCCGGGAATCAGCAGCATGTATTCTCCTTCCTGCACGCGGTGAGGAACTCCGTTTTCTGTCATGTACAGCTCGCCCTTTCTTACATAAAGCATATCAAATACACTAAAGGTTCTTTTAAAATGGCGGTTCCCTGCCTTGAAGGTAAACTGGCCGGCTTTAATGAAGGTAGGGAACGGAGGAATGCGAAAAGTCAGAAAAGACATACAATATCAAGCCCTCTCAGGTCGTATTTTTCCAAGTTTAATCGGTCTGCTCTCTTTCTATTATAACCGAGCAGCTGTAAACTAGGAATCGCTGTGTTACTCACAGCAAGGGAGGAATACAGATTGTCTAAAAATATAGAGAAAAAACAACTCACATTATTTGTCTTAACTTGGCCTATTTTTATTGAAATTTTTCTGCACATGCTTATGGGGAATGCCGATACGTTTATGCTGAGTCAGTACTCGGATGAATCCGTTGCAGCTGCAGGCGTTGCCAACCAGATTCTGAACCTAGTCATCGTTATGTTCGGATTTATTGCAACAGGGTCAGTCATTTTAATAACACAGAATATCGGGGCCGGCAGGGAGCAAACAGCGAAAGAAGTAGCCATCATGTCGGTTATTGCCAATTTGCTGATTGGAGTTCTGATCAGTGGTGTTCTCTTTTTATTCAGCAAGCCAATCTTGAACATGATGAATCTTTCATCGGCGCTTATGGAGGAGGGGCATAAATACTTAGGTGTTGTCGGAACCTTCATTTTCATCCAGGCGCTAATCATGACAGCCGCTGCTGTTTTACGAAGCTATGGCTATACGAAGGATACAATGTACGTCACAATCTGCATGAACCTATTTAATATTGCAGGGAACTATGTGCTGATTTTCGGCGCTTTCGGACTGCCTGAACTCGGAATCCAGGGGGCAGCTATTTCAACTGTCATATCCCGGGTATTCGGACTGGCTGCCGTCTCGATCCTTCTTGTGAAAAGAATCCCTGCCCTGCGGACAAGCCTTGACTTAAAATGGAACCATCTTAAAAGTCTTTTAAAAATCGGTGTTCCATCCGCAGGTGAGCAGCTTTCCTATAATATGTCCCAAATGGCGATTACGTTTTTCATTGCCATGATTGGCACCGAGGCCTTAACAACTAAAATTTATGCGCAAAATCTGATGATGTTTATTTTCCTGTTCAGCATCTCGGTAAGCCAGGGAACCCAAATCCTCGTCGGGCGCATGGTGGGGGCGAAAAAATACGAGGAAGCGTTCAGGCGCTGCATGAAAAGCCTATACCTCGCAATTGGCGCGTCCCTTCTAATGGCAGTCATTGTAAGCACCTTTTCAGATTCTCTGTTTAACTTGTTTACAAGCAACGATGAAATTATTCAAACAGGAGGCTTGCTGATTCTGCTTACTGTCCTGCTCGAACCGGGCAGAGCCTTCAATCTTGTCATCATAGGGGCTCTTCGGGCGGCAGGGGATGTTAAATTCCCTGTTTACATGGGGCTCATTTCAATGTGGGGCATCAGCGTTCCCGTCGCCTATTTTCTTGGAATCCATCTCGGCTACGGTCTTGCCGGCATCTGGGTTGCCTTCATCCTGGATGAATGGACTCGTGGAATTATCATGTATTTCAGATGGAAATCAAGGGTCTGGGTGAGCAAAGGATTTGTTGAAAACGAAAAAACCGCCATGCGCGAGCAGACGGCTTAAGGAAGGAAGCGCCGGCATGTATTGTGCCGGCGCTTCTCTCATTCCTGAAGACCAAAACGCTGAAAACCTCTACTCCTTCTTTTCCTTGGACAAAATCCGCTCCATCTTTTTTTCCATTCGTTCAAGACGTTTACTCCGTTTACGTGCATGCTGGATGAGGAGAATGACTCCAGCACCCATTCCGGTCACCATCAAATAGACAGTTAGCTGAAATAGCACATCGCCGCTGTTAAAACCACTTAGAGCGAAAGAAAACATCATGATGGTCCTCCGGCTTTATTCGCTTCATTATCTTATTCCTTTTCCGCCTGCCACTGACCTGATAGCCCTATTGGTCTGGATTCGATTAGAAAGAATATCAATTAAGATGGGGAAGAACCGCTCATTTCTTGTACTGTCCCCCCTGCTCTGCCTATAATGACGGTAAAGAGGTGAAAAAAAGTGAAAGCAGATCATGGGCTGTATATATTTTTTCTTATTTGGTACGGATGCGGCGTCATCCTTCTCGGGTTTGATATCCTGCCATCATGGCTTGAATGGGCAAATGTCGTCTTTCTTATCGCAGCCGGGGTAATCGGCGGTATTTATTTGTATCATACATATGGAGTAAAGCTTGGAGTTTTGCTGTCGCTTACGGTCATTGTCCTATCCATATTCATTGAGCATTTAGGGGCTGAATACGGGTTTTTATTCGGTGATTATGACTATACGGAAGGTTTTGGCCCGCAGGTGTTTGGGGCACCGATTACGATAGGATTTGCCTGGCTGATGGTGATCGGCGGGACTCATGCGATTGTGAAAACCCTCCTGCCTGAAGCGTCTGCGGTGGTCTTCAGTGCTGCAGGGGCGCTTCTGGCGGTTATGATTGACCTGATCATTGATCCTATCGCCTATGAAGTGAAGGAGTATTGGATTTGGGAAGCGGACAGCTTTTACTACAACATTCCCTTCTCGAACTTTAGCGGCTGGTTTATCCTGGCGTTCTTCCTTCATATGATTATTCAGCTTACAGGAAGAGCGCACTATAAAAAGAACCTGCTCTGGGAGAACCGAATGGCGACCGTTTTCTTTTTAATCCTTTTTATGTTCGTCCTGCTGGCAGTGATTAATTCGCTTTGGCTTGCTGTTGCGTTTTCCATTGTACCGGCGCTTCTTATGCTCGGGATCTATATGTTAACGGTAAAGAGGGGTTCGCATGATCAAAGCAAGCAAAACCAGGTGGTTTGATTTTGGATTTTCTCAGTATACGAAACGTTTATTTAAAAAGCATTTCCGGGGAATCTACGTGCACACAGACTCAGAGCTCCCAGCGCATGCGCTATGGTGCGCAAACCATTGTTCATGGTGGGATGGTCTTGTTTTGCATTATCTGAACCGGGCAGTACTTAAGCAGGATTTTCATGTGATGATGCATGAAAAAGGGATGCGGGAGTTCCCTTATTTCAAGCACCTTGGCGCTTTTTCCGTTAATCGGGACCATCCCAGAGATATCATCCAGTCGGTCAGATACGGAGGGGAGCTGCTCCGCCGCGGAAAGAGTGTGGCAATTTTTCCGCAGGGAGATGAGAAGCACCTTGAGCAGCGTCCACTTGCATTTCTTTCCGGGCTGACGGCCATGGCGGAGATGAGTCCGGAAACTCCCATACTACCGATCGCCCTCTATTATTCATTCGGCTCCGAGAAAAAACAGGAGCTTTATATTCATGTAGGATCCCCGCTATCTTACCAGTCTTTAAAGGGCAGCCGAAAAGAAAAAACGAAAACAGTAGAAGAGGTATTCACAGCCCAGTTAGATGACCTAAGAGAAAAGGTGATATCGGGACAGGTGAAGAATTTTTCCAATGTTCTTTAAGGAAGAAGGGAAAACGATGAAAAAAGCGGTTGTTGCAGGGGCAGGTCTTGGCGGTCTGGCCTCAGCCATCACTCTGGCCAGCAAAGGCTGGGATGTGACGGTTATTGAAAAGAACAGCCATCCCGGCGGCAAGCTGATGCCGGTGGCGCTTGGTTCGTACCAGTTTGATTTCGGGCCGAATACCATTACGATGCCACAGGTTTTTGAACGGGTATTCCAATATGCCGGAAAAAGAATGAGCGATTACTTAGAATTCATTAAGCTCGATCAGCATACCGTAAATTTCTTCCCTGATGGAACTCATTTTTATTTCAGCAGTGATGCAGATGCCATGAAAAAGCAGCTGAAGAACCTTGATCCAAAAGGCTATGAAAATTACGACCGGTTTCTTGCAGAAATCACCAGGCTGTACAAGCTGTCTGAAACGCATTTTTTCCCGCGTATGTTTAAAAGTGTGCTCGATTATGCTTCTCCGAGCTTAAGCTATGCGTTTATGAAGGTCCGTCCGCTAGAAACGATGGATCATTTTTTCAGAAGGTATTTCGGCAATGAACATGTCGTTCAGGCTTTTAACCGGTATGCAACCTATATCGGTTCATCCCCTTATCAGTCACCGGCCACATTTGCGATGATCGCCTACCTGGAGCTTGTGCAGGGCGTATTTTATGTAAAAGGCGGAAATACAAGGATTGCGGAAGCATACTTCAGCCTCGCAAAAGAAATGGGCGTTCAGTTTTTAATGAATACGAAGGTTCAGGAGCTTCAGGTTTCCAATAAGAGGATTAATACGGTGCTGCTTGCAAACGGTCATGAGCTGACAGCGGATGAAGTGGTGCTGAATGCCGACTTGCTGAAGGCTTACCCTGAGCTGATCGCTGAGACAGACCGCCCGAAGTTTACTGATAAAAAACGAAACAGCTACTCGCCATCCATTTCCGCATTCGTTATAACCGCAGGGATAGAAGGCAAAATAGAAAAGCTGGCCCATCACAGCGTCTTTTTTTCAAGCGATTACCGAAAGGAGTTTGAAGACCTCTTCAGCAGCCAATCCTATAGTGAGGATCCGACCATATACATAAGCAACTCATCATTCAGTGACCCTGCGCAGGCACCAGATGGGAGCAATTTATTTATTCTTGTAAACGCCCCTCCCCTTACAGAGGAAGGACGGCTGCAAATTTCCCCTCAGCGCTACAAAACGCTCATCTATGAAACACTCGAAAAGAGAGGAATTTCCCTGACCGGCCGAATAAAAGAAGAGAGGCTTTTCACCCCGCTGGATATTCAGGATACATTTGGGGCTTACCGCGGGGCACTTTATGGAATTTCAGCCAACAAGAAATGGGATGCCTTTATGCGTCCGGGCAATTTTCCGGCGGACATCCAGAACCTCTCCTTTGCAGGGGGCAGTACTCACCCCGGAGGCGGATCACCGATGGTCACAATGAGCGGGATGAACGTTGGAGAAGAGATTGCAGGCAGGAAGAGATAAGGAGCCTGCTAAACGAGGAGCAGCGTGTAAAATCTTAATCTTAGACCTGAAAAATAAGACCTGAACAGGTGTCCATTGCGTCTCAGAATGGAACCTTTCAGGTCTTTCATTTTTTAGTTTTCCTGGCTTTCCTATTGCTGCTGTTTATAATAGGGTATTTTTCTGACCCGTGGCATACCTGAGCAGAATTCTACCGGAATCTTATTCCTGCAGCACTTCTGGAAATCCGCTATCCGACCCTTCGCTCAGGTAAAAGATTCGTGTAGAGAAGGCGGCCGGCCTAGCGCAATCTGAAAAAAACGAGCATCACAAGAACTAGAGCCAGGAGCTGAAACGCAAATTGGACCCCATACCAGTCTGCCGCATAACCGAAGCTGATGCCGATCAGAATGGACAGCACATTGCAGATAAAGGCGTCGATCGAGGCTACGGTCACTCTGTAATCATCTGCTGCCTTGTCCTGCACCATCCCCGAAAGAATCGGACTGATCATTTCAAGCAGAGCGATGGCACCGATCACAAATAAAATGGCGCTCCAATGAGTAAGAGACCCGAATAAAAAAACACAGACGGCGGCTGCAGCAAAAACCGGCCGCAGACCATATCCGCTAGTTTGATAATAACCGGATATCAAGTTGGCGGCTGCGCTTGAACCAGTGATGGCAAAACTGATATATCCGAAGTATAAAACAGAGATTCCTGCAGCGGGATACACAAGCATACTCATCTCATGCAATTCGCTGTGAAGCACCGTCCCTGAAATCCCGCTTACCAGCATGATCATAAGCAGGCGTTTACTTCTCACCGTATAGGCAATAGCTGCTTTCAGCTGAATCCATACATGTTTTTGAAAAATAGGTCCATCTGATGATTCTCTTTTCGGCTCTTCTAAAGAAAGGGCTAAATAGAGACAAAGGGGGAAACCGGCGAGAGATAGCCAGTATACTGCTTCAAACGATGTATAATATGCGATATAGCCCCCGGCGATTGAGGACAGGCCGAGCGCAGCATTTCCGGCAAATTGGCACCGCCCGTTCCATTTCACATACTCTTCTGCCCTGCCCTCTTCCTTTAAAGACATATATAGAATAGACTCCGTCACACCTGATTTCATCGATCCGCCTATTGCAGCGGCCAGATAGGCCAGGCTAAACCCGTACATATCATAAGCAAAAATAGAAAACAAAAATTCAAAGTAGCAGATAAATAACCCTGCAGCGAGCATGTATTTCTTTTTCCATATATCCGCCAGCGCCCCGCTCGGTATTTCCAGAAGCGCACTGATCAAAGCGTATAGGATTATCAGGTTTTGCATATCTAAAATGGATAAGCCGCGCGACTCTGCAAAGAGCCGCTCGATTACATAAGCAAATACGAGTGCTTCACATATTGAAATCCCCAGCAGTTTCCAAGTATTTTTCATCGTTTTCGTCCCCCTGATTTTTCTTTTTGCTAAAATCAATCAGGCGGACCCCGCACACGCGGTCAAAATCAGCTGCTGGATTTATTGCGGATCATCCTGCATCTCCTCCTTTTTCCTTTACTAAGCATTTATTCTGGAATGAACGGGATATTCCTTCTGGTTAAGCAAAAGAAAGAAACTGCCCTGCCTGCGTTAAGGGCGCCCTTTTTCCATTCATAGACTCCAGTCAGAAATGAATCCCAAAAGGGAGAATGAACCCCAGCAGCAGCGTGGCTCCAAGAAGGGTCAGACAGATGACCCAGAGAGCCTTATACGTTTCTCCCTTTACTTGATGGACTAGAATGATTTCCATAATTGCGATGGTTAAGCCCCCAAGAGCGGTCTTAACTAGATGGCCGAAGGAAATGGGAATTTGGGCAACCAGGTAGAATCCTGTAAACAGGACAAACATGTAGAGGACACGCAGCACGTAGTGAAGGAAAGCAGCCCTTTTTTTCAGGCCCTTTTGATTGAAACGGTAAACGGCAAAAAAGAGCAGGACTGCTGCCAGCCAGCTCAAAATATGATAATTTGTCACGTATTTTTCCTCCAATATTTGATTCTGACACAAGCTTACCATGAAAAAGGAAGCGTCCAAGAAACGCTTCCTTTAAATTTGTGACAATATAGAGATTTTCTCGTCCTGAGTCACATAGTTTCGTTTGCCGAAAACTTGATAGTGATTGCCACGGACCTTGTTTAATATAGCTTTGTAAAAAAATGCAGCGGCTTTTACAGGTGTTCTTGAATGGAGTGGATATTCGCTGATTGTGTCCATCGCTTCTTCGTAATAAGCTTCTGCTTCAAAAGCGAGGTATTCCCACACAGAAATAAAAGAATCGCTGATTATCCCTGATTCAAGCTCTCTTTCACTGTAGCCGAACTGATCCATTACTTCTTTTGGAAGATAAATCCGGTCACGATCCAAATCTTCCCCGATATCCCTTAGGATATTTGTGAGCTGCATCGCGATGCCAAGTGCTATAGCTCCGTTGCGCAGTGATTTCTTCTTTTTGGGAGCAAGAATCGGCAAAAGCATAAGTCCGACTGCACTGGCTACATGATAGGAATAGTCAAACACTTCTTCCAGCGTTTCGTATCTTTTTTTCGTCAAATCCATTCGCTGGCCTTTAATCATATCCCAAAATGCTTCCTCATCCATATCATAGCGGCTGAATGTGTCTTCGAGAGCGAGCCATATGTAGTGGCCGCGATCATGCCCGTTGTTTAAGAACCGTTTAAACTCCTCCTCGAACGCCAGCAATTCCTTTTCGGGATTCGTCCCTTCATCCACGATATCATCTACTGTCCTGCAAAAAGCATAGACGGCCCAAACCGCATTTTTCTTTTCTGAAGGGAGAAGAGAGAATGCTTTATAAAACGACTTGGAATGAATTCTAATAAGTTCTTCACATTGTGCATATGCGGTTTTAATCTTATCCACTTAAGCTCACCCCTTTATGTTTTTTTACATCTTCAAGCAGCTCGGATACCATCATTTTCGCACCCTGCATAACAAGCGGAATCCCGCCTCCTGGGTGAATGGATGCACCGGCTGCATACACATTTTTGAGCCTTGATGGCCGAACCTGCGGCCGGAACACACCGGATTGGAAGAGCGAAGGGGCAAGGCCAAAGCTTCCGCCTTCAAACAATCCCTCTCTATTGGCATCATTCGGAGTCTTGATTTTTTTCCAGATTATGTGCTCACGCAAATTTGGAAATCCTCTTTTTTCAAGACTGCTGATTATGCTTTCAACAAACTCATTCTGCTGTTCCCAGTCAATATGATTACCGGATGGAACCGGAACAAGGGCATAGAGGACGCTTTTCCCTTCTGGGGCAAGAGATGAATCAATAATCGATGGATGAAACGCATAGATGGATGGATCCGATGGAACTGTTTTTGAAGCAAATACCTCCCGCATATGCTTCTGAAAATCAGCACCCATAAAGAATTGATGCATAGAAGCATCCTTATACACTTTGTCCAATCCCATGTACAGGAGCAGACAGCCTGATGAAGGCGTGTAGTCACGCTTCGGTACGTGCGGCTCCAGCATGTGGGAAACAGATGGAAAATCCCCGTTCATGATCAAGTAGTCGGAAGGGTGGTATTCTCCATTCACATAAAGTCCTTCAGCCCTTTCCCCATTGGAGGAAATAGACTGGACAAGGGCATTTTTTCTGATTTCAACCCCTGATTCAATGAGCACCTTTTCAAGAATCTCCACAAGGCGAGCATATCCGCCTTTCATATAATAAACCCCATGCTTATGCTCACTGTAGGAAACCAGGGAATACATAGCTGGTGATTCAAAAGGATTCCCCCCGATATAAAGGGTTTGCAGGGAGTAGGCCTGTCTAAGCCTGTCATCACGGAAATATGTTTTCAGCGAATGATGGACATTCCGGTAGGCTTTGAGCTTCAATAGTGTTCTGATGTTATGTTGTGTCCAAAAGGACCGCCTGTCCACGAAAGCTTTCTCGAGAAACTGATCCTTGCCGAGCCGGAATCTCGTATCCATATCCTCCATAAATCTGGCAAAGCCCTTTTCTTCTCCTGGAAAGTTTGTTTTAAGCTCGTCCATTTGTTTTTTAAAATCTGAAAACTTGGAATAGGTTGTTCCGTCTGCAAAGTGAAGTTTGTATAGAGGGTCCAGTGAAACAAGCTCGTATTCTTCGTCCTCAATGCCGGATTCCCTTAAGATGCTCTGGAGCATCTCAGGCAGGAGAACGATTGTAGGTCCTTCGTCTACCTTGTAATCTCCCTCACTGACATAGGAGAGTCTTCCTCCAAGCCTGTCACTCTTTTCAAATATCGTAACATTAAACCCGTTCTTTTTCATCAATAAAGCGGTTATGAGCCCGCCTATTCCGCCGCCTGCTATACTTGCTTTCATAATGCATTCCCCAGTCTTTTGTCAGATTTGAAATCAGCCGGCTTTCCTCCATGCCGCTCATGAATCATATTCGTTGTAATCCGTGCTGACTCAAGGATGGTTGGCAGTCCGCTCCCGGGGTGAGTTCCCCCTCCAACAAGCCAAGCGTGCTCGAGCTCTTCAAATTCATTATGGGGTCTTAGAACCATCATTTGTGTCAGGTTGTGGGCTAGGTTAAAGGTAGCTCCCTTATATACGAAAATCTCTTTTTCCCATTCCTTCGGGGTAAGGACCCGTTCAGTTAGTATATGCTTATCCAAATCTTTAAATTCCGTACGCTCATGCAGGGTCTTCAGCATAAGGTCCCGAAACGCACCCTTTTCTTTATCCCAGTCAATCCCGCTCTTGTTGCTTGGAACAGGCGCAAGAATATATAGAGCGGACTGACCTTCAGGAGCAAGAGTCGGGTCTGTCACACTTGCATTCTGGATGTAAATCGAAAGATCATCAGGAAGGGAAAAATCTTTTGTGATTTTCTCCACATACTGTTTATAGTCTTTTGAAAACAGGATCGTATGATGCGGAAGATCGTATTTTTTATCCACTCCGAGATAGATCATAAATGTGGAGCAGGAGAATTTCTTCTTCTCAAGCTTTTGTCTGCCGTATTTTTTCAAAGCCCCATCTTCTACCAGATTTGTAACAGCATGCCCAAAGTCACCGTTAATGACGACCTCGTCTGCATAAACTTCCTCGCCGGATTCAAGCTTTACACCTTTTACCTGCCGTCCCTCCATAAGAAGCTTATCCACACCCATGCCAAGATGAACCTTCCCCCCAAGTTCTCCAAAAGCCTTCGCCATTGCTTTCGGAAGCTGGTTTACTCCTCCGATTGGATGGAAAACTCCATGTGCATGCTCCATATATGAAAGAATGGAGAAAGCACCCGGACATTCCCACGGAGACATCCCAAGGTATTTAGATTGAAACGTAAAGGCGAGCTTAACTCTTTCATCCTTGAAGTAGCTTGAAAGCACATCATATAAGCTCTTCGTTAACGTCAGCTTTGGAATGGCTTTTAAAACCCTCCAGCTTAAATAGTGGCGGAACCGGTCCATTCTGCTTTGCAGGATCGGGGTAAGCCTGTCCATCTTCTTTTCAGTATCTTTCATAAATGACAGATAGCCCTCCCCGTCTCCAGGGGCAAACTCTTCAATTCTCCGTTTCATCTCGTCCCGGTTCCTTGTCATATGCAAATTCTCATCCTCAAAAATGAGTTCATACATGTCATCAATCTCTTTTAATTCAAGGTAGTCATAAAGGTTCTTCCCTGCTGCTTCAAATATCTCTTCCGCCAGATGAACCATGCTCAAAAACGTTGGTCCTAAATCAAAGGTAAAGCCATCCATTTCCAGTGAAGAATTTCGCCCGCCTATATACTTTTGCTTCTCGTAAACATCGACATCGTAGCCTTTGCCTGCAAGCTGAAGCGCTGCAGCCATTCCGCCCGGACCAGCGCCGATTACGATTATTTTCTTTGTCATGATGGGTCGTCCCCCTGAAATTATACATTAGTTATACAAATATTATACGAATTAACGAATTAAAACACAACGAATAACTATTCTCTTCCACTATACCCTACCCTGCGCACAAGAGTTCAATTATGGCTGAACGGTCTTACCCGGAAATTTCATCCATAAGATCTTAGCCCTGAAACCGATTGAACGGCAGGAAGGACGGGCGAAATCTGATTGGGCCCTAAACGATTTATGCGGAGAATCAATAAAAGCTTTTTGAATCCGTTTACCCAGGTTCCGGGATAATGTGCGGTGGTGTTGCCTCCGACCCCTGATGCGGTAAAGCACTTGGGCCCCATCGCTTGTGCAGGTTAGGGGACGGAGCAAAACCAATTGGCATTCTGGGGGTCGGAGGATACCTCCGACCCTGTTTTCCGATCTGACAGGGACGGAGAGGATACGCTGCAATGTACCGAACAGAAGGGGGACAGAGTTTAGTGCCCTGCCAGATTGGGGCCAGGAGGAAAAGGCAGAGGAATCATAAAATCATAGAATCACTGCCTGAGTGCGCGGGACCCAATTGGGAATAACGGCGGCCTGAAATCTTATAAACTGATTTGAACCCGGTATTTCTCTGCCCATACATGAATTTGACCAAGATGGGCAAGAAGCTGCGGACCGCTCATCAGCTGGCCGAACCAGGGAGTCCCAAAATCGCTGCCATTCGTTTCAATGAGGCGGTTTAGCTTTTCTTTTTCAAAAAGCTCATGAAGAATCGAATCCTTCTGCTTTAAAGAGTTCTCAAGCATAACCCTGACTGCTTTTGTGTAGGCAGGATGATACGTTTTCGGATAAGGACTTTTTTTCCTGTACAAAACCTCTTCAGGAAGAACGCCCTCCAATGCTTTTCGCAGAATCCCTTTTTCCCTGTCTCCGTGCATCTTCATTTCCCAAGGAATGTTCCACACATATTCTACAAGCCGATGGTCTGCAAATGGCACCCTTACTTCAAGGCTTGCTCCCATACTCATCCGGTCTTTTCGGTCAAGCAGAGTAGTCATGAACCAAATCATGTTTAAATAGAAAAGCTCGCGCCGCTTGGCATCCGTTTCGCTTTCCCCATCAAGTGCAGGAGTTTCCGCAGCTGTTTCATCAAATCTCGATTCGACATACTCAGCGAGATGCAATTCGCCCTTCCATTTATCATTGAGCAAACCGGTTCTTGCTGCAGTTGACCTCATCCACGGAAACACATCCGCTTCACCCGGGCGGTGAAACCAAGGATAGCCGCCGAAAATTTCATCCGCACACTCTCCGGAAAGCCCGACTGTGAAATCTTTCTTTATTTCACGGCAAAACCAGAGAAGCGAGGAATCAATATCCGCCATCCCCGGCAGGTCCCGGACTTCAACTGCCTCTTGTAAAAATTGGGCAAGTGTTTCCTGGCTGATGATACATCTGTGATGCTCCGTGCTGAATGCATCCGTCATCTTTTGAATCCACGGCCCGTCAGAATTCGGCTGGAAGTCGTTCGCTTTGAAAAATTTTTCGTTTTCCTCGTAATCAATGGAAAACGTATGCAGCTGTCCTTTGCCTTCTTTTTTATAAGATTCCGCAGCAATCGCGGTAATCGCACTCGAATCCAGTCCTCCTGACAGAAAGGTGCAAAGCGGAACGTCTGACACGAGCTGTCTTGTAACCGCATCGGTAAGCAGAAACCGGACTTTTTCTACCGTCTCATCAAATGAATCGGTATGAGGCCGGCTCACAACATTCCAATACCTCCATTTCTTCAGACCATCCCTGCTCAGGATTAATGCATGGGCCGGACGAAGTTCAGAAATTCCGCTGTAGACCCCGTGCCCGGGAGTTCTGGATGGTCCGAGACCCATAATCTCAGCTAATCCCTCCCGGTTCATGACCGGTTTTGCATCCGGATGGGCAAGAATTGCTTTTAACTCGGACCCGAACAGCAGCGATCCATTGTCGTACCGGTAAAACAGCGGCTTGACCCCCATACGGTCCCTTGCGAGAAACAAACGTTTTTTGCTTGAATCCCATATCCCAAAGGCAAAGATTCCGTTTAAATGGTCCAAACAGTTTTCTTCCCATTCCATATAAGAGGCAAGGAGGACTTCCGTGTCTGAATGTCCCCTGAACGTATACCCTTTGCTTAAAAGAACTTTACGGATGTCCTCTGTGTTATACAGCTCGCCGTTATAGCAGATGGTATATTCTTTTCCGTCTCTCTCTTTTGTCATCGGCTGGACTCCGCTCTCCGGATCCACCACCGTCAGTCTCTTATGTCCGAACCAGACATTCGGCTGCCACCATAGGTTTGTGTCATCCGGCCCCCGCTTTGAAAGGGTTTCTGTCATGGCAGAAACGACACTGCGCTCTCCTGAAAGACTCCTCTTATGATCAGCCCACCCTGTAATACCGCACATATCCGCCATCTCCCTCAATCATATTTCATCAGCTGTTCCTATCCTATTCACAGTCTATGATTGATTGAATTGTCCTCATGAAGAACTTGTTGAATAAAGTTGTCCGATTACGGGTAAAAAGATATGTACATAGACAAATATGCTCTGGAGGGAACAACATGGCTTCTTCATTAAGAAAAAAATTGCTTCATACCCAGGAAAGGTCATGTATGATTGGCAGCATCTGCAGCTTAGAAGGAGAATGGCTGTTTTTTGAGGAGGATGCCGATGAAGGCAAGCTGATTGATTCAATGGATTTAAGCGACATGCATGTCATGAAAGACGGAAGGTGGACGCAGGCAATTTGGCTTTCTGATGGAAAAGTAAAAACTGATTCTGAAGAACTGATTTTGACAGATTCTCACTTAATCAGCGTTCGCAGAAGACTCCCCTTTGCTTTTGAACAAATGCTCCGCTCCCTTGATGACGATTCCTTCATCCGCTTTACAGGAGAACTGAATAATCTTGGTTTCTCCACATATGATTGCATTTATTGCTACAATCACCTTTTATTCGCCAATAATAAATTGAAAACATCCTGTACGTCCTTTTATCAATTTGATAATGAAGACAGCATTTGCGGGGTACAGCACCACCGCATGCCGGATCATGACATAATGGATCGTTATGAATTCACAACAAGCCTTGGGAAGCGGGCCATCCTGCTTTTAAAAAAATAAAAAGTCTGCCCCTGGATACTGCCGGGTGCAGACTTTTTTTCAGACGCCCATTTTGAGAAAACCAAGCGGCAATCGCCAGCCGAGCAGCAGAACGAGAACAAGCGCAATGATCAGCTGAATCCAAAAGCTGCGGACAGGCTTTCCTTTTCTCGAACGGACAAGAATCATCTCCATTGAAGCAATCACCCAAAGACCGGAAACGCCTTTAATAATATACTCGGCGTACATTCCATAAATCCCAAGTACTACAGTAACCCCGGATACAATGATCAGAATATAGAACACCCGCAAAATCATATGAACAATTTTGGAAGCCTTCGCGTTCCCTGAAGTATGTAGGTAATAAGCCGCAAAAAATAAAACAAGCCCAAGAATCCACGAAGTAATGTGCAAATGAATCATTCAAATCCCTCCTTTTTTGTCAAAATTCTACACACTCATTTTACCATGAATCAAACAGGCAGATGAAAAATTCGCAAAAATCTGCAAACAGATCCGCAAGGACGCCTCTTCTGGCGATTACGGGCAAACTCCCGGGTGCGGGCAGCTTCTTGTCAGCCATCAAGCATGCATAGCTGATTTGGCTTTGCTCCATCCCTTCCTATTAAAGTATGACCTTATCACTCTTCTTGCTGCTCTATTGTCATCTCCCTTCTACTAAGATATTGTATAGATAGGTGTTAATTTTCTAATTATTGAAAGCGCTGCACACTCTATTCATATTAACGGAGGGATTTGTATGACTACCAAAACATCTCACGTCATTGAACAAACCGAAAAATTCGGAGCCAACAACTATCACCCGCTGCCGATCGTTCTCTCAAAAGCAGAAGGGGTTTGGGTGGAGGATCCTGAAGGCAACAAATACATGGATATGCTTAGCGCGTACTCCGCAGTAAATCAGGGGCACAGACATCCAAAAATTATTCAGGCGCTGAAAGAGCAGGCAGACCGGATTACGCTTACCTCCCGTGCTTTTCACAATGATCAGCTTGGTCCCTGGTATGAAAAGGTGGCGCAGCTGACCGGAAAAGAAATGGTGCTTCCGATGAATACAGGAGCCGAAGCAGTAGAAACCGCTGTAAAAACAGCACGGCGCTGGGCCTATGATGTGAAAGGTGTAGCTTCAGATCAGGCTGAAATCATCGTATGCGAGGACAATTTTCATGGCCGGACTATGACTGCAGTATCCATGTCCTCAAGCGATGAGTACAAACGGGGCTTCGGACCAATGCTTCCAGGCATTAAAGTAATCCCTTACGCAGATCTGGAAGCACTCGAAGCCGCCATCACGCCTAATACAGCAGCCTTTATCATTGAACCGATCCAAGGCGAAGCAGGCATCAACATTCCGGAAGACGGCTTCCTGAAAAAAGCGAGCGAATTATGTAAACATCACAACGTACTGTTCGTAGCAGATGAAATACAATGCGGACTCGGCCGGTCAGGAAAAATGTTCACATGCAACTGGGAACAGGTTGAACCGGATATGTACATTCTTGGGAAAGCGCTTGGAGGAGGAGTCTTCCCAATCTCCTGTGTAGCCGCAGACAAAGAAATTCTGGGAGTGTTTAATCCCGGCTCTCATGGCTCAACTTTCGGAGGAAATCCGCTTGCCTGTGCAGTATCAATCGCTGCATTGGATGTCCTGATTGATGAAAAGCTGGCAGAGCGTTCTCTTGAACTGGGAACCTACTTCCAGGATCGGTTAAGAGAAATAAAGAATCCGGTTATTAAAGAAGTTCGTGGAAAAGGTTTGTTCATTGGAGTAGAGCTTCACGAAGCAGCAAGACCATACTGCGAAAAATTGAAAGAAGAAGGACTTCTCTGTAAAGAAACCCACGATACCGTCATTCGATTTGCACCGCCGCTAACCATATCCAAGGATGACTTGGACTGGGCGATTGAAAAGGTTTTTGCGGTTTTATCTTAAAGCGGATTTTTAGGAAGGCTCACTTCTGAAGATTTAAGCTGCCGGGAGAGCCGCTGCAATCCGGCAGAAGGTAAAACTAGATTTTGCCGGGCATACATTTGAGGTCGGAGCACAGCTCCGGCCTGTTTTTGTATGGTCAGGACACAGCAGGGTATTAAAACTCGCTGTTTTTCCTAAATCTCGCTCGCTTTTTTTTGATTGGAAGCTTAATTTTTATTTTATTGTCCGTATTTTGATTTTATTGTCCGTACTTTGGTTTTATTGTCCGTATTCTGGTTTTATTGTCCGTACTTTCAATTTATTGTCCGTATCTATGAATATAAAGACTTTTCGACAAAATTCGCTATTCTACGAGCAGGCGCAAGCCGGGTCACCGACCGCTAAGCTGCGAGAGGCTCTCCTTGCTTGCTCTGTCACAGGAGCATTAAACCGGTTCCTTTTCAAAATCAAATCCCATTTTCGACTGAAAGTGGCAGTGATTCTGGCTGTTCTTACTTTCTACCTTGTATTAACCCCCATTTATAGTACCAGTCTCCCCCGCTTTTGTTCTGATTGGAAGCTTAATTTCTATTTTATTGTCCGTACTTTGAATTTATTGTCCGTACTTTCGATTTATTGTCCGGATTCTGGTTTTATTGTCCGTACTTTCGATTTATTGTCCGTATCTATGAACATAAAGACTTTTCGACAAAATTCGCTATTTTACGAGCAGGCGCAAGCCGGGTCACCGACCGCGAAGCTGCGAGAGGCTCTCCTTGCTTGCTCTGTCACAGGAGCATTAAACCGGTTTCTTTTCAAAATCAAATCCCATTTTAGACTGAAAGTGGCAGTGATTCTAGCTGTTCTTACTTTCTACCTTGTATTAACCCCCATTTATAGTACCAGTCTCCCCCGCTTTTGTTCTGATTGGAAGCTTAATTTCTATTTTATTGTCCGTACTTTGAATTTATTGTCCGTACTTTGATTTTATTGTCCGGATTCTGGTTTTATTGTCCGTACTTTCGATTTATTGTCCGTATCTATGAATATAAAGACTTTTCGACAAAATTCGCTATTTTTCGATTGGCGGCTGCTATCTTAGAACAAAAATAAAAGACCTCCTTCCATGGCTGGAAGAAGGTCAAACAAGTGTCAGTTCACACCGTTCTCAAGAGTACCGATTCCTGTAATGGATATTTCAACCATATCTCCTGATTTTAAGTACCTTGGCGGATTGAAACCCTTTCCTACTCCGCTTGGGGTACCGGTGGCAATGATATCGCCGGGTTCCAGTGTTGTCCCTTGAGAAATGGTGGAAATAATCGATGCGATGGAAAAGATCATATCTTTTGTATGGCCGGATTGGCGGACTTCTCCGTTTACCCTCGTCTCAATTTGCAGGTCTTGCGGATCGGGAACTGCAGATTTATGTACGGCATAAGGTCCGAATGGACAGGAAGTATCCAGACTTTTTCCGAGCAAAAATTGTTTATGGTTTGCTTGCAGATTTCTAGCGGTTATGTCGTTTACAATGGAGTAGCCGAACACATAATCCATCGCCTCTTCAACCGGGATTTGCTTCCCCTTTTTCCCTATGATCACCGCGAGTTCTCCTTCGTAATCCAGCTCCTGCGTCAAATGCGGATGCGGATCAATCAAATCCCCATGGGCGATTACGCTTGTCGGTGCTTTGGAAAACAGCATGACAAATTTTGGTATATCCGCCTCACTGCCCATTTCAACAGCGTGATCGCGGTAGTTTTTCCCGACACAGAAAATATTTTTTCCGGGTCTTGGAATCGGTGCGAGCAAATCTACGTCAGACAGCGAGTAAACCAGTTCCTGGTGCTCATCTGACTTTTTAAATCTCTGCTCCATCAGCTGAGCCTGACTGATAAATTGATCCCCGTCTTTAATACAGTCCTCAAGATTTGCCGGAATGGTGTCCATATCAAAAAACTTCTTTTCTGCTCTTTGTAGATCCAATATCTGCTCGTCTTCCAGAACCAATCCAATAAACGTTCTCCCATTAAGCCTGGCTGCAGCAAATTTCATATACGTTTACCCCCATTGCCGTTCTGTCTGTTCTCTAATCATTCCAGAATCAATCTTACTCTGTATCTATTCTTTCGACATTCTCCTCTTGATTTCCTTCTTCCGAAACTTACTGCACTTAATCCTTCGTTCGAAACGGAGCAAATCCATCCTGGCTGATGCGCACATTGTTCTTCCCGAAAACAGCTTCGAACCTTTTCTTCTCTTTATTAAGCCGTTCCGGTTTAAACCACGCCTCTTCATTAAGCTCCTCCAGGATGTTACGGACTCCTAAAGAAACAGATCGGCGCCCGCCTGCTCCATCGCCCTGGAAGAAATCATCCAATGTAACGATCCCGGCCGCCTGTTTAAGCGTTTCGGGGAAATCATCTGTGAAAGGAAGCATAGGCGCAACAGCCGCCTGTGACGGGACTCCCGCCTCTGCCACCTGCTTTAATGCCCTGATTCTGGCTGCAATCGGAGGAGATGCCGGAGCGAATGCTTTGCGGACTTCGTCACGGTCTGTTTCAATCGTCATGCTGAATAACATGCCGCTGCCAAGTTTTTTAAACAAATCAAGATCTCTGGCAGCGAGAGGACTTCTCGTTTGCACGAATAGAAAATCAGGCTTTTCTTCCGTCATGGCCGAGAGCAGGGTCCTGGTAATCTCTTCTTTTGCCTCCTCACCCTGATAGGGATCTGTGCTGGAAGACATAAAGATACGAAGCGGGCCTTTCGCTTTCGCCCTCTTTAATTCGTTCTTAAAGCGTTCCTTTTCCGCCTGTTTAATATCGACCCACGTCCCCCACTCTTCACTCCGGAACAAGGAGACAGGCAATTTTCTTACATAGCAGTATGAGCACCCGAACGCACATCCTGTAAAAGGGTTTAAGGAGTGGGTATAATCATGCAGAAATCCACTCGTCTTCGTTAAAAATGCTCTGGGAGTCTTTTTTGTGACCTGCACATTTTCATCCCCTTTTTGTAACATTGTGTAACATTTTATGTTTTTTTATCGAAACTGGATACTTTTTCAAATTCCATTGTATAATAGTCTTATCCATTTTTTAGGACGAGCTGTTTGGTGAAGAAGATAGGTTTGCAACCGATTTCCCGCTCCTGTGTTTCCGATTTGAAAAGGACGGCTTGCCTGCAGCTTCTGATTAACGAAAAAGTACCTTTGAAAGTTGGAGAAGAAATGGCCTTTTTTAATGAAATTGAATCGAAAAGAAAAAGTTTAATTGATCTCGCATTAAAGCATGGTCTTAATTCCGACGTGACTCTCAAGTGCAGCCAGGAGCTGGACCATCTTCTTTTGCAGGAAATCAAACACCGGCAATCTCATCTGCAGAACATACACAAGAAATCCAAAACGAGCTGAAATCAGCCAATTTCCCCTAGTACAATCACACGTTTCGGTAAGTAAACCGCCTCCACCACTTTTCTGCCGGTCCCTGTTCAAAGCGCTTAAACCATAGAAAACTCATAAAAACCAGCACTGCATAAACAGATAGACCAATGAGAAGCGCCTGCAGTGAACCGGTTTTTCCATACAGTCCCAGTCCATAAGAGTAGAACAGGGCCGTACAAATCACTGACTGAAGCAAATAATTGCTCATTGAAGCTCTTCCCGCATATGTGAACAGCTGAAACAAAACGATCCGCTTCTCTCTGAATGTGTAAGAAGCGAGAAGAAGGATGGAAATATAAAAGAATGCCAAAAGAGGTCCCCCTATGGATTGGTGCATGTAGCTCCAAAAGACAGAGGCAGGAAAAAAGACCGGCATCCCTTTGATCAGCAAGCCTGCAGGACCCGCTGCGGCTGCAATCTTTATCCACTTCTTAGCCGTTTCCACTGATGGATTTTTCTCAAACCACCCGCTTTTCATGGCATATCCTCCAAGCAGGAACATCGGCAGGATCGAAAGAAGAAAAAATGGCGCCATTAAAAAATTGTTTACATAATACCAATCCTCTGCCCGCTGCCTGATCAGCTCTAAAAAGGTGCCAGTTTGATAAACATCCGTTATTCTTTCTGTTCCATTTTCTTCCACCTGTAACCCGTCTGCCCCTATCATCAATAAGCCGAATAGGGAGGAAGGAATCAAAATGAGCGACAGCCCCCATTTTGCCAAAGATCGGGCACTTCTCTGGATAAACAGCATAAAAATGAATCCGATAACCGCATATGTAATGAGAATATCTCCATGCCATATCAGAAAAGCGTGCAGCACCCCGATAATGAGCAAGCCTGTCATTCGTCTGGAAAAATAACGGCTGGGGGATTGCCCTCTTGCTTCAAGCCTGCTGTAGAACATAACGGCTCCAGCTCCAAACAGAAAAGCAAACATCGGATAAAAGCTTGTCTGAGCAAAAACGAATACAAAAACTTCTGCGATTCTGTCTGCTGCTCCTGTACTGTGAATAAGAGAGTTACGGTACAGTGCGGGTCCTGAAAAATCAAGAATGTTAACCAATAAAATTCCTAATAAGGCAAACCCTCTTAATAGATCCAGCGATTGAATTCTCTCCCCCTTTGAAATGGAGGCTGCTCTCTCATTTCCCATCTTTTCATCACCTCCGCGTTTATCACAAGTCTCCGCTCTTGTCATAAGATAAAGTAACTTTATGATTCATTCTACATCTGCGGCCGCCGCCCTTCAAGAAAATGAAAAGGATGTTAGCCATGCCAGCCATTGTCGGTGTTTTTAAGGTGAACAGTCTTGGTTCAAGCAGTGTGCTTCACATTGGAGACGTGTTTACGATTGCCCCCGTCAGCAGCGTCAAGACTTTCTCAGGGGCAGGTTCTTTCAATACAGGAGACGGGATGACCATTTTTAATCAAAATAGTGTCACGAATACATTTGACCAGGACGTAGTGGATCAGCCTGTTGTTGGAAACGCATAGAGGTGAAATGGATGAACTTTTATATTAATCAGTCAATTTGTATTAACTACCTGCGTGTAGGAGCTGTCAATAACTCATCCGTCCTCCAGATTGGAAGTGCCGGTTATATCAAATCACTCTCCAACCTCTACAATACCGGGGGATTTTTTGAAACAGCTCCGCCTGCGACCAGACGCGCAGAGCTTGGGCAGGTTCTCTCAAGGCCGCTAGTCCCTCTCGCACCTCCTCCCTCCAGATAGCAGTGAACCGTTTAACCTATAGGCATTCACCCAATTTGCTTTCACTGCATACGATGCATTAAGCAATGATCGTAGGATTGAGAGGTGTTTGCTATGTATTACGGTAATGATGTAGGCTCCTATCTTCAGCAGCTGTGCCAATGCATTCAGTCCCAGCAGAATAAAATCCAGCAGCTGGAGACGATGATTGTGCAAATGTCTGCCGATTTGAAGGCCCTCAAGGATAAACCTTCCACAAGCATTGAGAAAATCGAGTACAAATTCGACCAGCTCAAGGTTGAAACCTTGGAAGGGACACTGAATATCGGCTTAAATCCTACTGATCCTGAACCAATTGAAAATTTCGAAGTCATCCAAAAGGGTCAGCAGGTTGGAAAATTGGAGCGTGAGTACAGCGGCGAAACGTATGCTATAGCACTTGACCAGCTGAATACGTATTTAAGTGAAGAATGCATCATGATGCTTGAAGCGCAGGAGCAGCGCCATAACCGAAAACTGAATGATGAGCAGCGGAAAATGGTCATTGAAGATATCCGCAAGCAAATAGATACGAGAGTCCAATATTATCTAAAAACCGCAAACTTCCAGGAGGGCGATCCAGAGGCCCAGGCCGATCAGATTACTGCAAGAGTAAAGGAAGAGATTGCTCAATCAGTTGACCATTTTATTAAATACCTTCCTGTCGAAGTGAAAGGAGATCAGCCGTGAACTTTACCGTCGTAAACAAGGATATCAATGTTGTGTTCTGCAGAGTAGCCGCTGTTGCTACTTCGTCTGTATTTTTAATCGGGGATGCGAACAGCATTGCAGGTTCTGCTGTATTTGACACTCCTCCGGAATCGCTGATTATCGGACCTTTTGTCCCGCTGGCGCCGCAATAAGAATGTATAACCGGAATTCGATTGTCGACGCGGCCTATGTAAATACTCTTGGTCTTTCTTCTGTCTTTCAAATTGGCGACTCAAGGGAAATTGTTCCTAAAGCCAATGTTTTCGCCGTGCAGCGGGAAGCTGAAATCTTCTATGACAACGAGGGGGATTTCAGCAGGTATGAAATTTTCCAGATCCCTATTCCAAGACCGGTTAGGACGGAGACCGTCATCCCGTCTTACTTCCATGAAAAACCTTTTATCCGAGTCAAGTTTGTAAAATTGCTGGCCGTTTCGACCTCCGGTGTCTTCCAGATTGGTTCAACCGACTTAATAGATGCGGAAGCAAGGGTGAAGCATACGCGCCAGCTTTTCCGGCCGGGCGGAGCATTAGATGCGGAAGCACAATCCGGCCAGGACTGAATATACTGGTCATATGACTTAGAGAATAAAGGGTGCTTGCCATGCCAGCTATCGTCGGTCCTATTAAAATCAACACCGTTGCCGGCGGGGTCGTTAACTTTGGTGATACGTTTTACCTATCCCCTAAAAGCTCCTCCAAATCAGCTGCAGGCTCGGGCGGAGGAAACACAGGTGACTTCTGGATCTTAAATAATGGAATCAGTGCCACAAATATGATTGATCCGGATGTGGCGGATCAGAATATTGTTGCCAATAATTGATGAAAAAGAGCACCTGCGCAAAAAAGCGGTGCTCTTTTTCATCCTATTTACGCTTCCGTCTTTCAGCGGATTTTCTCGTCTGGATCAGCTTTGTAGACGGCTGCTTCCGGATCCATTTAATAAACTTGGACAGCTTTTCATCGCGCTGCAGATCCTCAATGGCAGAGAGCCTTGCTGCCAGCTCATCATTCGTGTAGAGGGCATGAATTTGCTTATGGCATGGTATGCACAATGGAGCTGTCGGGAGAAACGTCCCGCCCATTTCTTTCGGAACAAGATGGTGGATGGTGATCTCCACGTCCTTTCTTCTGCAGAGCCTGCATGTTCCAATTGTTTTTTTAGCCATATGCTGCCCCCTCCCCTTTACAATGTTTCCAATGCTACTGATGTCCCGTTTCCAGCTGGATCAGCCGGGGTTACGACCAGTTTTTTTGAAAGCCGCGCCCGAAGCTCCGGCACGTGGCTGATGACTCCGACAGACAGATTGTTTGATTGCAATTTCTCAAGCGCTGTCACGACAGTGTCGAGAAGGTCTGTATCCAGAGTGCCAAACCCTTCGTCAAGGAAGAAGAATTGCAGAGGAAATTCACCGCGCAGCTGAATTTGCGTCGACAGGGAAAGAGCCAGTGCAAGTGAAGTCAGGAAGGTTTCTCCTCCGGAAAGACTTGTTACCGGTCTTCTTACCCCGCCGTTTGCATCATCTCTCATAATGAACCCGCCCTGCGAATCGACTTCAATCGCATACCTTTGCCTCGTCAGCAGCCCCAGCCGTTCGGAAGCATCTCTTGACACATGGTGAAGCTGTTCTTCTGCAATGTATTCAACAAAGCTGTTGCCTTTAAAAACCGCCTGCAGCTGTTCGAGATCGGCTGCTTTTCCCGATATTTCAAGCCGCTGCTCCTCTAATTTTTCATAGCGGCTGTGCTTTTCTTTTAAAAGCTCAAGGGATTTTAACGCTGCTCCCCTGAGTCCCTCAGCCTCACTTACAAGATTCTCATACTCCTCTGCAAGCTGATTGGTTTGCTGCCACGCTGCCTCATCCAGCGTTCTGCCGTCAAGTTCGCCGCTGATTCGTTTTAAGTCTGCCTTGCATTGCTTCCAATTATCCAGGAACGCTTCCGTTTTAGCGGTATAGCTTTCTTTTACCTGATGATTGAGAAGACTTTGCCGGACATCGAGGATGGAGTTCATAGCAGATTGACTCAGCTGTGCCTGCCAGCTCTCTCTGGCCTCCTGAACGGTTTTCACGGCATCCTGAAGGCTTTTGAGGGCGGCTGAATGTTCTTTTTCAGCATTCCGCAGCTTCTGAGCTGTTTCTTCATATTTCTGCGACAGCTGTTTTTCCTGTTCGCCCAATTGGACCAGCCTGCTTTGAATGGCTTTAAGCTGGACTGGAATCGGGTCATTTCCCGCTTCTTTTGCAAGCATGGCTTCCTTTTCAGCCAGCCTCTCCTTGACGGACTGCTTCTTCTCGGATGTTTGGATGTATTTTTTTTCGAGCTCTGCCAGCTGATCACCGGCATTTTGACGTGCCTTCTCCTGCTGATCAATGTATTCGACACTCTTGTTTACTCGCAGCTGGAGGCTTTCAAACCGGGCGTCCTTCTCCTCCATGTCCTTCATTAACTCTGGGAGCTGCTCCAGGTTAAAATCAGGGTGAGCCTTTTCCCAGCTTTCCTTCAGGCTCTCTTCCTTCTCTTTCGCGCTCTGAAATTTTCCTAATGCATTCTGAACTTCCAGCCTCAACCGCTCTTCCATTTTCGCCGACTGCTGCTCCTCCGTTTGGAGCTGATTGAGAATTTTCATATGAGAGGATGCTTGTGTCCGAATGTGCAGAAAATCCTGCTTCAGCATCTTTAGTTCAGGTTCCTCGTTTTCCTGAATCTGTTCCATGGAGGCTGCACTCTCTTCCTGCAAGGACATTTCATGAAGCCATGGAAAGTCGCTGATCAGCTCAGAAGACAGTTCTTCCATTTTCAGTTTAAGATTTTCTGCTTCCATAAGCCAGGCGCGGCTTGCTTCCAGCTTTACTTCCTGCTCTTCAAGATGGTGTTTGCCTTCATCGCGGGTTCCGCCTTCGACTGGTGAGGGATGGCTCAGCGATCCACAAACCGGGCAGGCTTCTCCTGCTATCAAAGAAGCGGACAGCTGGATCGCAATCGAGTGAACTCTCTGCTGCTCCAGTTCAGCCCGTGCCTTTGCAGCCTTCTCCTGATAAGAGGTGATCTTCTTTTCCAGGCGGTTTCTGAGTTCGCTTGCTTTGGAAAACATCTGAAGCAGTCCGCTGTACATAAGCGTCACCTTCTCTTTTTCCAGTTCCTGTTTTTTCTGCCGGGCCCGTCTCTCTTTAGAGGCTGCTTCTTCCTGCTGACAGGCATAATCATAAACCTTTTCGGCTTCTCTCCGCTGTTCCTCTGCGTAATTCCATTCCTTGCGTAAATCTGCGGCTGAATGGACACTTTTTCTGTAAACCGATGAAACGGTTTGGGTTTCAAGCTCCTGCTTTATTTCTTGCTGTTTTTGCTTCGCTTTTTGCAGGAGATTGCCAGCGCGGGCAAGCTCGTGCTCAGCCTGTTTCCGTGACTGTTCAAGTTCAGCGAGCTCCATGCTGAGCTTTTCCATTTCACTTTTCCGCTCATCGCGCTCTTTTTCTGTTTGAAGCAGCTGGGTTAGCTGCTCTTTCCTCACAGCGAGAACCGGTTCACTTTTCTCTTTTTCCATTTTCGCCTGCTCGTAGGAGCCCTTCGCTTCAGATGTTTTTTCCTTTTGAAGCGCCTGCTCGGCTGCCCATTTTTTTTCGGTTTCCAACAGAGCGTTATGCTTTTTTTCAGCCGCTTCAAGGTATTCCAAATAAGGACTCAGCCGTTCTGCCTGATCCGAAAGCTTCAGCTGTTCCTTCATTCTGCTGATTTCTTCCGACTGGCTTTCAAGCTTCCTTTCCTCTTCCTTCAGCCGCTCCAAATCGAGCTGGAGTTCCCAAATTCTCTGCTGCTGAGATAGCTTTTCACGGACGGCTCTTCTTTCCGCTGTCCTTTTTTCAAGTAAAAGCGAATGGTTCTGCCACTCTATTTCTGCTTGTTTCAGCGCTTCCTTAGAGGCATCCCCGAGACCTGCCTGCTCCGCTTCTGTTTCCCTGAGCCGGGATTTGGCCTGTCCGAGCCTCGTGCGGAGCTTTGAAAGCAGCTCATCTCCATACTGCTCCAGATGAAAAAGCCGCTGAAGCATCTGTCTCCGTTCCGATCCTTTAAGAGAGAGAAATTCTGCAAATTTTCCTTGAGGCAAGACGACGGCGCGGGTAAAATCATCGATTGTCAGTCCGAGCAATTGGTGTACCTTTTCATTCACTTCACTTGCTTTATCTGCTAGAACAACGGGTTCCGCCTCCAAATCAATCAGGCGTGAAATAGAGCCTTTTACCCGGTGCTCATCCGTTCTTTTATAGGTTCTCTCCACCTTGTACCGTTTTACTTTGGCTCCATTTCGAAGCTCGAATGTGTAGGAAACGGAAAGCTGGTCTTCTGCGTGATTCAAAATGCCATGCGTATTATTTGCAGCCCGTTCCACTTTTCCATACAAAGCGAGAGTGATGGCATCCAGAATGGAAGACTTGCCGCTTCCCGTCGGACCGAAAATCCCGAATACACCACCGTCACACAGCTCTTCAAAATCAATGGTCTGTTTTTCTCTGAAGCTATGCAGTCCGGTTATCGTCAGCTCTATCGGCTTCATGCAAGCTCCGCCTCCTCTTTTTCCCCTTCGCTCACGAGCTCACGAAAAAGGGTAACGAGCCTCTCGTCCGGTTTCGCTCCGCCGGTCTGCTTTTCATAGAAACGGACAAACAATTCATCAATCGGAACACTCGACCTCGATTCCGGCTGAAGAGCTTCTTCTTCTGAATGGAAAACCGGCCGGATATGAACAATGCCCGAATGGTTTTTTCTCAGATTCTGAATCTCTTCGATTGAAAGTGCTTCTGTTAAATGAATCTCTAAATCTACCCATGCATTTCTATCTTTTCCCTGATTAAACCATTCATGCACCTCGGCCAGCCCTCCTGAAGCCTTCCATCTTACAAGCGGCTTTCCGCTTGTAAGAAACACCTCCGTTACCTTAGCCTCCTGGCCAGGATCTGCATCGATAATGGTCACGGATTTTGCATATCCTGATTCGGAAAAACTGTAGGCAAGCGGAGATCCCGAGTAACGGGCATGGGTGAGGGCCCGCTTTATGGTTTGCGGTCTGTGCAAATGCCCGAGTGCCACATACTGCGCTGAAGCAGGCAGGCTGTCTGCCGCTACAGTATAAGCCCCTCCTACTTCAATCGGGCGCTCAGAGTCAGAGGTACTTCCACCGGCAACATGAAGGTGGCTCATCGCAATGTTAACTGCGCCGGTGCTGAACGGACTGCACATACTCTCAAAAAGCCCTTTAATTTTGGCATCATAATGGTTTCTCATTTGAAGCTCGTCAAAATTATCTGACAACACCTGTTCAAGTCTTGATTCTGAAGGATAGGCGAGGGCAGCCATGTTCATCGTCTGCCCTGCGATCGGTACGTCTACACGGAGCAGTCCTCCGGCTGGATAGCCGATTAGATGAATGCGGTGATCCCCGGCAAGGGGTGCTGCAGCTGCAAGCCGTTCCGGGTTATCATGATTACCCGCGATAACAACCACCGGACGTTTCCCTTTATCGGACAGTCTTGCAAGACTTTCGTAAAACATTTTCTCCGCAGCGGACGGAGGATTTACCGTATCGAACACATCACCTGCCATAATGACCGCATCGATTTTTTCTTTTTCCACGATTTCAGCAAGCTCGTCCAAAAAGGCGGCCTGCTCAGGCAACCGGCTCCGTCCCTCGAGACTCTTCCCGAGATGCCAGTCGGCTGTATGCAAAATCCTCATTGTCCATTCCCTCCTTTTACACGTCCAAAATACTGCCGGTATCAAAGAAAAACAGCACTCTTCTAATGACCGGTCTTCTATATATCGCTTCTATCGCTTCGCTGTAAAGCCTGAGCTGAATTTCGTAACGGTCTCTCATTGTACTCTCCGCATCCGCAAAGCCCCCTGGAAACCTTCCTTTTATCGCATCGGTTTTGAAATCGACGATCGTTAAGCCTTCTTCATCTTCAAAAAGACAGTCAATGACCCCTTGTACAAGCACGTTATCCGGGACAGCTTCTTGCTCTGGTGCCCGGGCATAGCTGAAAGGCACTTCTCTTAGGATCCTTTTAGCTGAGAGCATGGTTTTCCCGATTTCCGAGGAAAAAAAGGCAGCAATCGCATCTGGATCTACAGCATTTGCCTGTTCTTCTGTCAGCAGCTCCCTGATTTTCATGTCTTCAGCAGTTTGAAGAACGTCTTCACGTGAAACGGGGGCTTCCAGGGAAATATGCTGCATAACGGCATGCATGGCCGTTCCGCGTTCCGCTGCCGTCAGCACTTTCTGCTGCAGAAACTTTGGCCGCTCATAGCTGATGCTTTGGTTTCTTCTCCCGCCTGGTATATGCTCTGCATATTCGTCCTTATAGGCTTGCTGTCTTTTAATCTCTGATACGGACTGCTTCGACCGCTGCCTGGACGCAGCGGCATAAGGATACGACCAGGTCAGTTCCTTCTCAACCGCTTCTCTCCATCCGGATATGACAGGAACTGGACGGTTTTCGGAAAGGGCTTTTAAGATTTCCGCTTCCATATCCTCCCGCTCTGAACCGGATTCAGTCAGTTCGCTCTGATGGACAAATTGCACTTTCCATGCAGACGAGTGGCTTGAAAGCTCATTCATGCCTGCCTCTCCCTCATGGAGCTCATGTGAATCGCGGTGGCGGACAAGAGCAGGTCCAATCCAGTCCAGATAGGATTTTGCCTGCAGCCGGTCTCCATCAGGCAGCAGCCAGTCCTCCTTGAGAAGTGCTCTCTTCCAATTTTGTAGTGCTTTTGCTCTGTCCTTGACCGTTCCGATCAGATACAATTTTTCCTTCGCCCTTGTTAACGCTACATACAGGACTCTCAGCTCCTCTGACAGCAATTCAATCTTCAGTTTCTTCTTCATCGCAAGCAGCGGGAGGGTCGGATAGCTGAAGCGCAGTTCAGGATGAATATATTTCGTGCCGAAGCCCAGATGCTTATCGAGAAGAAAGCTTTTATTCATGTCCATCATATTAAATTGCCTTGCAAGTCCTGCCGTAAAGACAACCGGAAATTCAAGTCCTTTGCTGCTGTGAATCGTCATAATCCGGACGACATCCTCTTGCTCTCCAAGAGCTCTGGCAGCCCCTAGATCATCCCCGCGTTCCTGCATTCTTTCAATAAACCGCAGGAACCTGAATAATCCGCGGAAGGAGGTTGCTTCATATTGGCGGGCACGGTCATAAAGGGCGCGGAGGTTCGCCTGGCGCTGTTTCCCTCCAGGCATGCCGCCTGCAAAATCAAAATATTTGCTCTCTCTGTATATTTTCCAAACCAGATCAGACACCGATCCTTTTCTTGCATCGCTCCTCCACTCATGCAAGCGGCTGAAAAAGCGGTTCAGCTTTTCTGCAAGCGGCTGATCGGAGGCTATCGCGTGCTGCATGGCCGCTTTGCACGCTTCGTAATAGGTGCCTTTTTTGTCGTAGGTCCGAATGGCTGCCATCTCCGTCTCGCTGAGTCCGACGATTGGCGACCGCAGGACAGAGGCAAGCGGAATATCCTGTGACGGGTTATCAATCACCTTAAGCAGTGACATCATGATGTTCACTTCTGTTGCTTCAAAATACCCGCCTGAAAGATTGGCATAAACGGGAATGCCCTGCTTTTTAAGCTCTTCGATCATTTGAGGGGCCCAGGGCATTGAGCGCAGCAGGATCACAATATCCCGGTACATGATGTTCCTCGTCCCGCCTTTTTTCCGGTCATAAACCTGAAACCGGCTGTCCGTCAGCTCACGGATTTTTCTGGCAATCAGCCTTGATTCAAGCTGAACCGTTTCAGCCTCCGGCTCATTAGGAATGCCTGCTGCCTCTGTTTCTTCCGTATCATCCAGCCCGCTTCTGTCCGCAAGCAAAAGCTCAGTTTTCATACCGCTGCTTTCAGGATATGAGGCACCAAGCTTCAGTTCAGCCTGCTGGTCGTAATCGATCTCTCCCACCTTTTCACCCATGAGCTGTTTGAAAAGAAAATTTGTGCCATCCAATACTTCTGAACGGCTCCGGAAGTTCTTATTTAAATCAATTCTCTGGCCTGTAAGCTCTGGAACCGGCATAAATCTTTTATATTTCGCCAAAAACAGCATCGGCTCTGCCAGGCGGAAGCGGTAGATGGATTGTTTCACATCCCCTACCATAAATAAATTCCCGGTTTCTTCTGTCTCTTTTTTCACGAGCTGGAGAATGGCCTCCTGCACCAGGTTGGTGTCCTGGTATTCATCCACCATCACTTCCGTGAATTGCCGGCGGCAGGCAAGCGCAGGCTCACCGGGCAGAAGACGGCCAGCTTCGTCTTCTACAGACAGAATGGAGAGGCATAAATGTTCAAGATCTGAATAATCCACAAGCCCTTTTTCTTTTTTCTTTTTCTGAAAATTGGCCCCGAACTTTTTTACAAACTGAACGAGTGTCTCCATTACCGGCTTCAAATCCCCCAAATCCTTCATGGAACGGCGGATATCCCTCTGGAACCAGTCTTCTTTGACTTTATCCAGGTGCTTTTTGGCGCTCTCTCTTAACGCCTTCACTTCCTCCGTCAGGGCAGGATCATATTCGTCCCCTTTGACGGGTTTCGCGCGCTTAGGTTTTAGGGCCTGAAATCCTTCTGAGAGTTCGTCCCACGTACCTTCCTTTTCCAGGAGCCTGTTTACCTGGTCCAGATAATCCGATACATCGTCCGCTCTCGGTGCAGGTCCCCCAGGCATTCTGATGAGTCTCATCGCCTCTTCAAGCCGCTCTTTAGCCAAACCTGTGCTGATGGCAATGTCTTCTCTGATTACCGGAAAATACGGCTGCTCTTCCAATCTGGAATCTTCGTTCACATCATAAAGCTGAGGAAGCCGGTCAAGCCATGCATCCGGATTCGGATTGGATCTTGAAAAATCATAGAGAGTCCGAATCAAGTCCTGCAGGGCTAAATCACTCCTGTCAGAGGAATAGCGGTCGGCGAGGTCGAAAAATGGTTCATTGTCCTCTTTCCCATACTCCTCTTCAAACAGATCATCCAGGACTTCATCCATCAGGAGCGCCCCCTCAGTCTGATCAGCGATCCGGAAGCCCGGATCGAGGTCAATCATATAGTAATATTTCCGGATCATGTTCAAGCAGAAAGAGTGCAGGGTCGAAATGGATGCTCTGTTCAAAAGGCTGAGCTGCCTTCTTAAATGCAGAGAGGCCGGGTTGCTTTTTAGGGCCTGTTCCAGCGCTTCCCCTATCCGGTTTTTCATTTCGGCAGCGGATGCGTTAGTAAAGGTTACGACAAGGAGCCGGTCCACATCGGCCGGGTTATCTCTGCTTGTAATTTTCCGGATCATCCGCTCTACCAATACAGCTGTTTTCCCTGAACCTGCTGCAGCCGCTACAAGAATATCCCGGCCGGAGGAGGCAATGGCCGACCATTGATCATCCGTCCACTGGCTCTCTGCGGGCTTCGGTATGTGATTAGTCATGATAAACGCCCTCCTCCTTTAAGCGCTGCAGAACCTGTTCGTTCTTTTCATCGGGCAGCATCCGGTATTCATTATCCTTGAGAGACTGGTCAAATTGACAGACTCCTTTATAAGGACAAAATGTGCAAGGCACTTTATCCTTCATTCGGTAAGGGCTGATTTCAGTCGTTCCATTCGTTATCTCTGTGCCGATTTTTTTAAATTCGTTTCGGACATGACTCCGAAGCAGGCCGAATTCTTCGCTGCTGGCAATGGCTGAAGAAGCACTGAATCCGCCGCTTTTCTTAAATCCCGCGGATATGATGCTGGAAGAGGCTCCGCTCTCGAGCGTCTGATCCATCAGCTGGATGGCTTCTTCTTCTCCGAGAAGAAGGCCCTTCATTTTATATTTCTTAAAAACCTCCTCCTCCAGATCATCGAGGGAAAGCGGAGAGCCGGTCTGGATCATTGGATCATGAACATGGAAATACAGAACGCCGGCCGGGCTTGCTTCAACACCAAGCCACGACTTGGAATACGAGATAATGACATCCAGATACGTAAGCATCTGCAGAGCAATGCCGTAATAGACCTCGCTCAGGTTTAGGCCCCGGTCACTTGACTTGTAGTCAACAATCCGCAAAAGGAGCCCCTGGGAGCTCTCAGCGGAATCGACCCGGTCAATCCTCCCGGTCAGCTCCATTGTATAGCCGTTTTCAAGCTTGAATCTCATCGGCGGGAGCGGCCCGCCTTTTCCGAAGCCGAGCTCGAGGCCGATTGGCGCAAACAGAGAAAGCTTTGCCTGTTCCGCTATGGCGCCTGCTGCCCTCGCAATGATTTTTTCAAGCTTCCGCTTTAAATATTGATGGCGGCTGGAGCTGAGGAGCACTTCCTTTTGAAGCATTGGTGCAAGACGGGTTACAGCTTCATTTGACAAGCTTTTGCACTGCTCTTTTGTCAAATCCCGCCATGGCACCTTTAATTCCGTGATCCGGTCTGAGATCATCTTTAAAGCCGAATGGAACAGCTGTCCTACATCCGGCGCTTCAAGCCTGAACTGCTCCCTTTCCTTCAGCTTTAATCCGTGGCTTGCGAAGTGTGAAAAAGGACAGCTTCTGAACTGCTCCATCCTTGAGACACTGCCGAGAATGTGCCCGCCGTAAAGCTCTTTTGTTACGTCCGGCTTCAGAGGCTTCGCTCGGTTTTCGTAGAATAAACTGCTGACCACCATCGCTGCGCTGCCGCTTGGATCATTCTCTATGAGATAGTTGTAGGCGTCCCACCAGCTGTCATGCACCGGGTATTGTTTTTTCCATGTTTGAAGCTGGGCGCTTAAATAGGTAAGCGCGATGGATTCGTTCGGCATAAACGTGAGCTGCTCCTCTTCCGGCAGCGATTCAGGTTCATTGACCAACCACTCCCTGGAAGCCTTCGGGAACAGCTCCTCCAGCCTGCTGACCATCATAGACGGAAGCAGGGTTTTCCCTTCTGGATCTGCAGCCGGGTAGGAGACAAAGAGATGCTCTGATCCGCTGACAAGCGCCATATAAATAACAAAGTTTTCATCCAGAAGCTGCTGTCTTGCAGAAGGTGCCATAGCAACACCGTTTCGTTCCAGAAGTTCCCTGTCTTCATCTGACAGGATGCCGTCTTCCACCGGTTTTGCAGGTATCACTCCATCATTCACCCCGGCCGCAAATGTATACTTCAGCCCATAGAAACGTGAACGCTCCATATCTCCAATCAAAACCTGATCCATTGCTGGAGGGACGAGGGAAAACTTGAGGCTTTCGAGACCTGTATCCATCATGTCGGCAAACTGTTCGGCTGATACGCACTGCTCCCCGATCATTTCTGCAAATTCATCCAGCAGCCCCATAACAGCGTCCCATACTTGCGCATGCTCGCGTCCCTCAATAAGCCGGCCGCCGCCTTCTGCCTCTTCCCGCAGCTGCTCAAGCTTCGCCGGAATGTTCAAATTCTCAAGAAACATGTAAAGTGCAGAAGCTTTTCCCACTCCAGTTTTTGCTTTCCTGAGACCGTCGGCCAGTCCTTTGAGCGGCTCGGATACCATATGTTTCAGTTCGTTAATCTGCTCTTCTTTCTCCAATTCTTCATCTGTTACAGCATTGCCGCCTTCTAATGAACGGAACCTTCTGTAAGTCCACCTCTTATCTGAGGTCCACCTTGATCCATTGATTCCGTAGGCAAGCACATAGTTTTCGAGAAAATCCATTTTTTCACGGTACAGCTGCCGGTCTGATCCCTCCGGAAAAAGAAGATCCGTTTTGACGGCCCGGAAAACAGCTTCATATCTAAAGCTTCCAGTCACCGCCTCTACAGCAGAGCGGATCAGCTCTATGAGAGGATGATGGAGCATGGAGTGCTTCTGGTCTATGAAAAATGGAATCCCGTAATCTGTAAAAACCTGTTCGATTAAATCCTGGTAGCTGGAGGGGTTTCGCAGCAAAATTGCCACTTCCCGGTAGCGGATCCCTTTTTTCCGGACAAGATAATGAATCCGGCGCGCAATTCCCTCCACCTCCGCACGGTGGCTTGCCGCCTGGCATATCGAGACATCTGCGGCTCCCTTAAAGGGCACCGAAGGCCTTGTATCGTAATTCTGCTCTAAATGCTCAAGCGAAGGAGAGTATGCGAATCTCGGGAGTTCTTTCAGCAGAACGGGTTCTTCTATTTCAATATGAAGCTCCTCTGCCATCCTTTTAAAATCCGCATATGTCATCCCCGTCATTCTGAAAAGATGAAGCTCATGCGGCAAATGCCGGTCAAACAGCTTGTCTGCTGTTATCGTAAGCGTTACCCGTTCCGCCTTGGCAGCCAGGCTCTTTACTGCCTCCCTCTCCATTGGCGTAAATTGATGAAATCCGTCTATGTAAACTTCCGCCTTTTCCAGATAGGCAGATTCTTCAATTCGTTCTGTAAGCATCCTCAGTGTATCCTCAGAATCCACGTACCTCTCTGCAAGGGCTTCCTCAAGCCGCCCGTAAATGATATGCAGGTCCTCAAGCTTTCCTGACAGCACTCTTTCTTTTTCATCCATATGCTGCTGGATGGAACGGATGCTCCCAATCAGCCCATCAGGATCCAGGTTATACCGTTTAAATTCAGTCAGCATCGTTTCCACATGCTGAATAAAGCCGGCTTTATCACTGGCTTTGCCATATACGTTAAAATTCTGCTTTTCCTCTTCAATGATTTTCCTAAGCATCATCTGCACGCCCGAAGACGTGATCATCTGCTTGGCCGCTCCGGATGTTTCCTGAAGAATCCTTAAACTGAGACGTGAAAAGCTGAAAACCTGCGCCCTGATCATTCCGCTCAGACCAGGGGTTCCAGCCAGTTCATATTCCATTGCGAACGTCATTTGATCAGGGACTAGAAAAATAATCGGCGGTCCATCAGGCCGTTCCATCAACTTTTCCCTGATTTCATTCAGAACCATCGTGGTTTTGCCGCTGCCTGAACGGCCTGCCAAAAACCGGATTGTCATTCCATTTGCCTCCTCTGGCCTTAGTCGTTTCTTTATATTATATACGAATACACGTTCGATTTCATCTGGTGGAAAACCGGACAGAATCTGCTGCATATAGTGTAACAGAGATGGGGGGATGCCAGTGAACGCATCAGGCCGGATTGCCGCGTTCTTCCTGCTTGCCGCTGCCGCCGCTGCAAGCAACCTGTATTTGCTTATCCCTATTTACGCTGAAGTAGCTGCGGGGCTTCGCGGGAGTCCCGAGGAGATTGTGTGGAGCGCCTCTCTTTTTACCTTTTTTTATTCGATCGGACTGCTCTGCTTCGGCCCTGTTTCAAGTCTTTTCGGACGAAGGAGGACGATGGCGGCCGGGCTGCTTATCTGCGCTGTACTTGCCTATTTGCTGACAGGCTCGCAGTCTCCCGCTTCCTTCCAGATGATAAGGGGGCTGCAGGGATTTTTTCTGGCAAGCTTTGCGCCAGTTGCCTACTCCTACTGCTTTGAGACATTTACAGAGGAAGTCAGAACTCATCTTATCTCCTTGATCAACGGCGGGTTTCTTTTAGCCGGTGTCGCCGGCCAGATGATAAGCTCGCTTCTCACTCAGTTCTTCGGATGGCAGGCCGTATTCTGGTTTTTCTGCGCTGCTTTTTCAATCATAGCCCTAACGGCAGCGCTGCTCCTTCCGGCCTCCAAACGACGTGCTTCGGGAGATGCTCTTGATTTATCGGTTCTTTTCCGTTCGGATCTTTTCCCATGCTATGTACTTACGTTTAGTCTGCTGATGGCCTTTGCAGCCTTTTACGATTCGTTCAGCCGGTATTTCTCAGATGCAGGCGATGAGATTCTCTTTTTAAGCCGTACAGCGGGACTTGCAGGGGCCCTTCTTTCCTTTTGGAGCGGTCCCATCATGAGGAGAATCGGCATCAAATCGGCATTGACCGGGTCAGTCGCTGCCCTTTCTGCTGTTCTCGCTGCAGCCGCCCTGCTTCCTTATCTGCCTGTGGCAACGCTGCTTTCAATATGGTTAACCGCCTCTATGGCCATGCTGCTTCCCGCTCTTATTACCAGGATTGGAGAACTTGCGGGGGACAGCCGCGCCTCCGCGATTTCCTTTTACTCTTTTATTCTGCTGGCGGGTGCTTCAGCAGGCCCGATTCTGGCTTATCATTTTCCGTTTAAAGCCCTGACTGCCGGATTCAGCCTCTTTTTTGGAGCATTCGCCCTAATCTTTCTTAAGCAGGCTGCCGGGCCGCTGCGGGAAAGAAAAAACCCGGACTCATAAGTTCCGAGCTTTACTCCCTGTCCAATTTATGCTTCATTTTCGCATTGAGTCTCTTTTCAAGAATTTTGCCGACAATCCACATGAGGATCAGCACGCCTCCAGCGGTCAATGACTTAACCGGATTTGTAAACATGGCGTGTAAATCCTGCCCAACGTAGCTCACAATAAAAATCATGACGAGCTTTCCGGTAAAAACCGCCAGCAAAAAATTCCAAATGCTGATTCTCGACAGGCCTGCCACCACATTCACTGCAGCCGATGGAGTAAATGGAAAGCAAAGCAGAATGAACAAGGGCCCAAACCCTTTCTCTTCCACCCAGTCCACCATCTTTTTGATTCCTTTATGCCTGCTTAAAAACCGCATAAACCGCTTCTGTCCGTATTTTCTTACAAGCAGAAACACGATAAATGCCCCTGCAGAAGCCCCGATCCAGGACAGAAAAAAACCAAGCCCGAGCCCAAATGAGTTCACATTGGCTACAATGAAAACCACTAGTGGCAAAAAGGGCAGAAACGCTTCTAAAAGCGGCAAAGCCACTCCAAGAAGGGGACCGAATGAGCGATACTGTTCAAATAGCTTCATCATATTTTCGAGCGTAAACGAATTAAAAAACGCATGCAGGTCCATCCCGAACTCCTTAACAATATGAGGTATCCTCTTATTTTACCGTTTTTCGGGAAAAACTTAAATAAGCAGGTGCTGGAAAACAAATCCCTCTTGAAAAATTTTTTAAATCGGAATAGAATAAGTTACGAACAAACGTTCTATACTTAAGAAAGACCTTCTCTGTATGGAAAATCCGCACCAGGCGGCGCAATGCCTGTCAAAGAGGAAAAAAACAGAGGATAAAGCGAGGCCGTGAACTATGACAAGAATACCCGAAGAAGTGAGAGACATCATCGACCAAGCCATCTACCTGCCTATGACCATCTCAATCCTGAACCGCGATCTCTCCGTTGTGGAAAAGAGTCCATTTAAACTGAAACAGCCGTATCTCCATCTTATTGAAGAGTCCCTTAAGCTTGCCCAAAAGGATCTTCAGCAGGTAAAGCGCGAATTGCACCGCCAAAAAATAAAAGTCAGCAAAATCAAGCATGACGAAGCCTTCACCATGTACTCCTTCCTGTATCAGGGGTATGAGGAGCAGCACAGCTACTTTAACCCGAGAATCCGGAACAAAGTATGCGAGCTGCTGCAGGAGTATTTAATCAAGGTTTAAGCATGAAACGTTTCACCCGGACTTCTGCTGTATAAAAGCTGGGTGAAGATCCGCTTTTCATTTTCAACGCGTGAAGTGATGACGGTCCGGAGCTGCGCGGTTCTGTAAAGCTGGTTTTCAAAGGAGTGAATGGAAACCGGGAGAACAAGCGATTTTCGGTTCGAAAAGGTCACAATCGTTTCAGCATCGCCTGTAGAGGAATAATCTTCAATGTACTGGTGGGAAATCCACGAGCATTGGGGTCTTGATGAAGCGGCTGTCGGGAACAGGTAAATAGCGTTTCCGGCATCTACCACTATCGGGGGCTTATGCGTAATTCCGATGGTATCTTTTGTGCCCGTTTTTCTGCCCTGGTAGCTGGAGCCGAAATAACGGCAGCTTCTATCCACTATATCAAGGGGCTTCATGGAAACCTCATACTCTTTTTCCACTTCTAATACACAGGAAGTCAAGCCTCCGTTCTCCGGACTGCTTACAATGGCCATTGTTAAACGATTCGCTTCATACTGACTGATTTTCTCCATGCTACAATCACCTCAAATTTGTTAGGTATATTTAACCAAGAAAAATTTACCATGACTTCTCACTGAGTTTCTACAAATTTACAGAAAGCAAATAAAAATGTAATGTTTTAACAAATTACCGTCTGAAATTGCCTTTTTTCCTATGCTTGTCCACCGGAAATATACCCTGTAGGTTAAATTATCTAAAAATTATAAAAATTTAGTTGATTTTCTCTCCCTCAGTCCATATAATAAAAAAAAGGCATCAGGGGTGATCCTATGAAAAACAAAAAATCGTATGCAGAGCTTATGAAGTCCCGCCACAATATGAAGGTTGAAGCAGAAGCCGCGACTATGCTGGACATCTACATTCAAATGATTCTGGACGAAGCAGGACTGAAACGAAAAATGGCGCTCCTCGAATCTCAGATCAACGATGCACTTGACCAAAGAAACAAACCGCTGTTTATGGATTTGTCCAAGCAATATGCTGACGTGGTTCACTGTCTAAAATAACGAAGCCAATCCTCCCCGGATTGGCTTTTTGTTGCTTTCACCGGCTCAGGTTTTAGTGTTGACTGGGTTTGGCCCTGCTTTTCCGCTAATGGCTGTTATTCGACAGAATCCGCATCGCAAACGACAATATCCCGATCGTATTCGACACTTGTGTACGCTGTTTGTGGCCAGCGGCTTTTTTCGGCTGGTGCAGGACGGCAGAAAAGGCGAGCCCCATCCGGCCCGCCTTTTACTTATACCCGTGAGGTTTCTGACGTGAACTGCTCGGCTTCTGTTGACCCTTTCAAAGCAGTTGTTGAGGATGTTCCGCCGCTCACCGTTTGGGACACTTCATCAAAGTAGCCGGTTCCGACTTCACGCTGATGGCGGGTTGCGGTGTAGCCGTACTGCTCACTGCCGAACTCAGCCTGCTGCAGCTCGGAGTAGGCTGCCATGCCATGATCTCTGTATTTGCGTGCCAGCTCAAACATGCTGTGGTTCAATGCATGGAAGCCCGCGAGTGTTACGAACTGGAATTTGTAGCCCATTTTGCCGATTTCCCGCTGAAACGCTGCAATGGTTTTTTCATCCAGCTTCTTTTTCCAATTGAAGGAAGGCGAGCAGTTGTAGGCGAGCAGCTTGCCCGGGTACTGCGCATGGATGGCATCGGCAAAGGCTTGAGCCTGCTCCAGGTTCGGCTCGCTCGTTTCACACCAGACGAGGTCAGCGAAGGGAGCGTATGCAAGTCCGCGTGCAATCGCCTGATCAATTCCGGACTTCGTACGGTAAAATCCTTCAGGTGTGCGCTCTCCAGTGATGAACGGATGATCGGCAGGATCGACATCACTTGTTATCAGGTCCGCTGCATCCGCATCTGTGCGGGCTATGATTAATGTCGGGACGCCCATTACATCCGCTGCAAGCCTTGCAGAAATTAGGTTCTTCACAGCTGTCTGAGTAGGGAGCAGCACTTTTCCGCCAAGATGGCCGCATTTTTTTTCAGAGGAAAGCTGATCTTCAAAGTGAACTGCTGCAGCCCCCGCTTCGATCATGCCTTTCATCAGTTCAAATACGTTCAGCTGACCGCCAAATCCTGCTTCTGCATCCGCTACGATTGGGGCAAACCAGTCAATGTCTCCTTCTTCCTCCAGGAATTGAATCTGATCTGCACGCTGCAGCGCCTGATTGATCCGTTTGACAACGCTTGGCACACTGTTTGCAGGGTAGAGACTCTGATCCGGATACATATGTCCGGAAAGGTTGGCGTCTGCCGCCACCTGCCAGCCGCTCAAATAAATGGCTTTCAGTCCCGCTTTGACTTGCTGAACCGCCTGATTGCCAGTAAGAGCGCCAAGAGCGTGCACGTAATCCTCTTTTTGAAGAAGATTCCATAGTTTTTCAGAGCCGCGCCTTGCCAGTGTATGCTCAATATCCAAAGATCCGCGCAGTCTGATCACTTCTTCTGCTGTATAGGTGCGTGTTACACCTTCCCATCGTTTATCCATTTCCCATTGTTCATTCAGCTGCTGAATCCGTTCATTTCTCCCCATTTTTCGCATCCCCTTTGCTTTCATTAAATTTTTTCGTAGCTTGGCAGTGTCAGAAAATCAATAAATTCGTCCGCTTTTACCAACTGATCAAATACATCAGCGGCTTCAGGGAACTTCAGCTTCGCATAAAACGAATCTCCCAATTCGTCTGCGATTTTTGCCGTCTCTTCTTTCTTCAGCTGTTCGTACAGCTCTGGCGTTACCGGTCTTCCGTCCGCCAGCACCCCTCGTTCATGGCGGATCCATTGCCAAACCTGCGCTCTGGAAATTTCAGCCGTCGCCGCATCCTCCATCAGGTGATGAATAGGCGCGGCCCCCCTTCCGCTAAGCCAGGAGGCAAGATAACGGATGCCCACTTCAATGTTCATTCTGAGCCCCTGCTCAGTAATGGTGCCTTCTGGAACCTCGAGCAAATCAGCTGCGGTGACGTGCACGGAGTCCAGCTGTTTGGAAAGCTGATTTGACTCCGGCATATAGTCATCAAACACTTCCATGGCAATTGGGACGAGGGCCGGATGGGCAACCCACGTTCCGTCATGGCCATCACTCGCTTCACGGAGTTTGTCCGCCTTGACCTTGTTCATAGCTGTTTCATTGGCTTCCGGATTATTTTTAATCGGGATCTGGGCTGCCATTCCACCCATTGCCGGGGCCTTGCGTTTATGGCACGTTTTAATGGCAAGCAATGAGTAGGCTCTCATAAACGGCGTGGTCATCGTCACCTGCGCACGGTCTGGGAGGATAACGTTCTCCCGGCTGCGAAGCTTTTTCAAATAGCTGAAAATGTAATCCCATCTGCCGCAGTTTAACCCTGCAGAGTGCTCTTTTAATTCATATAGAATTTCATCCATTTCAAACGCCGCAGGCAAGGTTTCAATTAAAACGGTTGCCTTAATCGTCCCCTGCGGAATTCCCAATTCCTCCTGCGCAAAAACGAAAACATCATTCCAAAGCCTTGCCTCCTCATGACTCTCAAGCTTTGGCAAATAAAAATAAGGTCCGGTGCCGTTTTCAATCAGCTGTCTCGCGTTATGGAAAAAATAAAGGCCGAAATCAAAAAGACTCCCTGAAATTCGTTTTTCATTCAGCAGCACATTCTTTTCCTCCAGGTGCCAGCCACGAGGCCGGACCTTCAGCACGGCAGGATTGCTGTTAAGCTTATACACCTTTCCGTCCGGCTGCTCAAGATGAATGGTTCTTTTCACTGCATCCCTTAGATTCAGCTGCCCTTCCATCAGGTTTTTCCATACGGGTGAAGTGGCATCCTCAAAATCGGCCATAAAAACCTTTGCACCCGAGTTAAGGGCATTAATGATCATTTTCCGGTCAACAGGCCCTGTGATCTCAACCCTCCTATCCTGCAAATCAGCAGGGAGCGGAGCGATTGTCCATGTTCCATTGCGAATATCCTCTGTTTCCTTTAAAAAATCCGGAAGAATTCCGTGATGGCTGATCTGATTTTGGCGTTCTTTTCTTTTTTCAAGCAATGCCTTGCGCACAGGTCCAAATCTTTCCTCCAGCTTCCCGATAAAAGAAAGTGCTTCAGGTGAAAGCACCTCCCGGTATCGGTCATTCCATTCTCCTTTAACACGTATGCCCGCTGTTTCCGTTGCCACATAATCACCTCTCTAAATTGTTATAATACAGATTAGTAAATCTAAGATTAATATATAACAGTTGATTCAAAAAAGAAACACTTTTTTTGAAAATATCCTCGAATTTTCAGAAAATGCACAAAAAGGAGCTGTTGAACTCTCCCAACTGTCTGAGATAGCTAACAGCTTCCTTGCCTTTCCTAAAAATAGCCCCTCCCTATAAAACTCTCGAAACGTTCAATGCAAAAAAAACAGCTGACGGAAAGAATCTGTCAGCTGCTTTTCTAGACCTCATGTCAATCAGCAGGGTTAATGATCGCCAGCAGCTCATGATCCTCCCAGCGGCCGTTGATTTTCACATTTTTTCTTGCAAGGCCTTCTTTATGGAAGCCCGCTTTGAGCAGCACCTTGATCGAAGCAGCATTACGGGGCATGACGCCCGCTTCTATCCGGTGAAGCTTCAGCTCTTCAAATCCATACTGCACCATTTGCTTTACTGCCTCTGTCGTATATCCTTTACCGTTATGCCTCTCATCAAGAAAATAGCCGATAAATCCGCTTTGGATGGCTCCGCGGGCCACAAAAAACAAATTGATGGTCCCAATCAGCTGATGTTCCTTCGTGTAGATTCCAAAGTGATACTCCTCATCGTTTTCCCGGCCGTGAATCTGCTGTTCAATTATTTTCCGCTGTCCTTCGAGCGTATAAAAGCTGTCCTTCCGCTCCATGGAATACTGTTCAAAAAAGTTTCGGTTTTCAGCCTGCAGACGCAGTCTTTCAGGAGCGTCCTCCAGGGTGAAAAACCGGAGATAAACCGAATGACCGTGCAGCATGATTACTCCCCCTCAATCATGGCGATTCCCGTCCCCAGGTGTTTTTGCTGTTTGCAGGGAAGAAGCGCCCTCCAGTGAATTTTGTGCAAATATATTTTTCTATCACAAAAATATTAAAAGAAATCGTAAAAATAAGGGGTATGTTCCGGCAAGGTCCGCTCCAGCTGCCGGATTTCTTCCGCGTTTCCCTCGGCAAGGCCCAGCTGTGCAAGCGCAGAAGGAGACTTATAGCCAAATAGAATGGCAGCAAGACTATTGATGGACAGGTCCACCCCTTTTCTATCTGACTCAAGTGCCTCTTGATCTGACAGCCTTTTGGCTGTTCCGTCTTTGCTAATCAAGTAGGAACCGTTATTCCATTCAGCATGCGGATCGGTCACATGGATGAGCACCTCTGCACCTTTAAGAAACTCATAGGCTTCCAAAAAGGCCTCTGCGTCAATAATCCGTGCCATAAAGTAGGGCTTGCGTTCGGATTTGAGCCTGGGCTCCGGCAGAAGGAAGAAGAGCGGTTCATCTTCATGCGTATCCATGACCGCTTCTGTTACCATGGAATCGTGCTGGCAAATAAAATTCCAAAGTCCGTGCCTCGCCTCTGTATTCAGCGGAACAAATTCATCAACCATCAGCTTTTTATCCTTAAACTGATATAGAATATATCCTTGCGGCTGTCCTGTTTCGTCGTAGTAGACTGCGGTGGTTTCTTCATCGTAAATGGCGCGCATCCACCATTCCCGGTCACGGACAAGCATCCCTGTAAAATTGGAAGCGAATTGGTCATAGATTCGCTCAATGTCTTCGTTATGTGTTTCTTTATCGAAGCGCTTAATCGTTCCGCTCACCTGCCGCTGGATTTTAAAGTCACTGGCAGGCACCGTTGTCTTCTGGCGGCTGCTGAACAGCTCCCAGCCGTACTTTCTGTAAAAGGAGACATTAAACGGATGAAGCATGGAAACGGTCATGTTCTCCTTTTTCATTTTTTCAAGGACAAACGAAAGCATTTCCCTCACGTGTCCTTGTCTTCTGTACTCTGGATAAGTGGCAACACCGGCGAGACCGCCCATCTTTAATTTCTCCCGGCCAAAATAAACCTCATGAGTAAGAAAATGAAATTTCGCTGCCAGCTTTTCTTTCTCGATGATTCCGAATACCTGGTGATGCTTTTCCATATTCCTGTAATTTTCTTCAAGATCCGCTTCCGGCACCTTGTAAATAAACGCATATTCAGACAGCTTTGTCGCTTCCTTAAACCACTCTTTTCCAAGCTGGACAACCTTCATTATGTATTCCTCCTAGTTTGATTCGCTCAGCTCCCACCTGTACTCCTCTCAAGCACCGCCATCTACTACTTTCTTCCTTTAATCCTTTAAATCCTTTTTCTTTCGGCAAAAACCACCAAAAAACGCCTAAACGGCTATCTAAGCGTTTTTGATCATTATTAATTTCCTCTTGTTTCAAGGTCTTCCATATACATAATCCTTTCAGCCATCGTTGGGTGGGTATACCTGAATTGCTTCACAAGCTCCGGAGGGTTCACCCGGCTCAATCCGCTCCTGCTAAGCTCCTGAAAGGTTTTAACAGCGGAGTCTTTGTCACTGGTCATTTCAATAGCATACATGTCAGATGATTTTTCCTGGATGCGGGACACCCAATTGGTCAGCGGACTGGATGCAAAGGAGAGCACGCCGATCAGCAAAAAGAAAAGCGGCAGGGCTGCCAGCTGCCGGGAGGATTCAAGGCCGAGCCTTTTTCCTCTTATATGGATGATCCAATCCATCAGCTTTTGGACAGCATACAGTCCAACTAGCGACAGGAGGAGATAGCCGCCGATTCCTATATAAATATGCTTCATCACATAGTGGCCCATTTCATGTGCCATAATAAACAGAATTTCTTTATCATTAAGCTTTTGAAGGGTGGTATCCCACAGAACAATCCTCGAATTGGAGCCGATGCCTGTCACATAGGCATTCATTGCATTCGTTTTCTCAGACATGTTCACTTCATACACGTGCTCGGCAGGGATATCCGCCCGCTTCGCTATTTCAAGAATTTTCGTTTCCAGCTCCTTGTTTTTTAACGGATAAAAATCATTGTAGAGAGGATCCAATACAACCGGCTGCAAAAACATAAGAAACAGTGTAAATGGCACCGAAAGCGCCCAGGCTGCGAGCCACCATCGTTTCTGAAATTTACGGATCAGAAAAACGAGTACGGTGATGACGAGAACCATAATGGCATAATTCGTCCAGAAATCAATCAGCTGATCCTTCATCCAGCTGGAGAAGGTCTGGGTGGAAATATGATACTGCTTGGATAACGAATAGCCGATATACTCAACCGGGAGTGAGCATGCCGTAACCACTAGAGAAACCCAGAACCAGAAGACAGCTGTGCGTAAAGCAAAAAAACGGACGGTTCCTTCTGCCCATTTTTGAAATTTAACTGCGAGCCCGGTAATAAGCATCACTAAAAACAAGAACCATTCAAACGGCGCCGTGACAAAAAAGAGAAAGTCCTTTATCCGGGAGTACTCCTCTGAAAGGATAAGCTCCCTTCCGGTCATAAACGTTTTCGGATCAGCAGGAGTTCCTTCCAGATGCGGAGGAAGCGTCCCGTCTGACATCATAAATAAGTACCAATAAATAAAAAGGCCGTACAGAAAATACCCCAGTACCGCTGCTGTAAGCCACCTGCGCATGCTGCCTTCCCCCTCAATAACCAAGCCCTCTTTGTACTAGTTTAAGATAAACACCGCTCGAATAGAACCGTTCAGCCGAAAAAGAATCCATAACCCATCACTGCAAGAATCGAGCACAAAACAACGAAAATGACATTCCACCCCAGGTATGCGGCAGCAAACGCAGCAGCTGCTCCTGCAGCACCAAAAGCAAAACCACCTTCTGTCATAAATACAGCGGGAACAATCAAGGCACCCAAAATAGCATACGGCACATTTTTAAGGACATTTTGCCAAAAACCGGGCAATACCGAACCCCTGAAAACGAGGAAAGGCACAACTCTTGGAATATACGTAACGATGCCCATGGCCAATATCAGAAGGATCATGGATTCATTCATCAGTTGAAACCTCCTTTTTCCTCCAGATGACCTCAATGCCGATGGATGAAATGAGAGTGGATAGTACAATGGCCCAGCCAGCTGAAAATAAACCGGAAAGTACAAAAAATGAATTCAGCACGGCAGCGGAGACTGCAAGCACCATAACTTTCCGATAGGCTTTCAGGGAGGGAACGAGAAGGCCAATGAACAGGGCATACAGGGCAATCGACATGCTTTCCTGTAGTAACAAAGGAAGCAGCTGCCCTGCCCAATGTCCAATCCCGCTAAACGCGACCCAGCTGGAGTAGGAAATAAAAATCAGGCCAAACAGGTAGGACGAGGAGAGGGTACCGGGCTTTACCGAAGCAACAGAAAAGGTCTCATCGGTAATGCCAAAGGCGTACAGCGCTTTTATCCAGGGACGCTCTTCTTCAGCCCTTTCGTTCAATGAAGCTGCCATCAGGAAGTGCCGGATATTCATAATAAATGTGGTTAAAACAATTTCAAAGGCTCCGGTTCCAGCAGCGATCAGGTTCAGGGATATGTACTGGGCGGCACCGGCAAAAACAAACAGACTCATCATGACCGCCTCCGCAATCGATAAGCCGGTCGATTTGGCAATCAGTCCAAAAGCGAGAGCTACCGGCATGTATCCAACTGCAATGCTGATTCCTGCCTGCAACCCTTCTGAAAACGAAGACTTTCTCTCAACCGCAGCGGCTGGCTGCATCAGATCTCCTCCTAACAAGCATCGTTTTTATAAGCCTGTCTCCCGAGTATATGAAACAGAGCTCCGTTCAATTGTTCCTCCTGTAAATAGTTTAACAAAGAGGGACTGCCGGCAGCAGACTTTGCCCGGGCGTCACAGGAAAAGAGGGTAAAAATAGAGACGTGAAAGGCATCCCTTAAATAGCGTTCAAGGATGCCTACTCACGTCTTGGAAAAGACTAAATCAATTATTAAGTACAGGGGACTTTCAGAAAAATGGAAACCATACACTTAAAAAGGCGGTGCGTACGGAGCCCTGGCGTTATATGACTTGGAAAATATACGCCTGGAGCTGCGTTGCCGGGAATCACCCATCTGTCCCCTGCAGACAATCCCATACAGCGAGTAGAGACTATCCAAAAACAGGGCCGCGTCCAGCACCCTGCTCCCATTTGCTCCAATTACTGCTGCCCTGTTAAAAAATCCAGGTGAGCTGAGACCCCTAAACCAAAACCAGTCATCTTCCCTTAAACTCAGGTTTTCGCTTCTCGCTGAAAGCATGAAGAGCTTCAAGGCGGTCTTCTGTAGGGATGGTGATTTCATAGGCTTTGCGTTCGATTTGCAGTCCTGTTTGCAAATTTGTGTTCATTCCATTGCTGACGGCAAATTTTGCTTGCTGTACAGCGATTGGTGCATTGCCGGAAATCGCTTCAGCCCATATTTGGCAGGTTACCATCAGCTTTTCAGCTGGAACGGCTTCGTTCACGATCCCGTATGAAAGAGCTTCCTCTGCACTAAGCTTCTTAGCTTTTACAATGAGCTCGAGTGCTTTTGATGCACCGATTAGCCTCGGCAGACGCTGTGTCCCGCCTGCCCCCGGAATGATTCCGAGACTTGTTTCTGTCAGTCCGATTTGCGTATGAGCAGCCATTATGCGGAAGTCACAGGCCAAAGCAAGCTCCAGTCCGCCTCCAAATGCAAATCCATTGATTGCGGCAATCACTGGCTGGGGCAGCTGTTCCAAGCTGGTCAGCACTTCGCCCATTTTGAGCAGATTCCGCTTGACCTGTTCATCTGTCAGGGACCTTCTTTCTTTAAGGTCCGCTCCGGCACTGAAGGATTTTTCTCCCGCTCCTCTGACGATGACGGTGCGGATGCTATGGTCAATACGGATTTCTCCCACCGCCTCTTCCAGCTCAAGGAGCGTTTGGTAGCTTAGGCAGTTTAGGACATCCGGCCGGTTAATTGTTATGAGAGCTGTCCGGTTTTCCTTTGTAATGAGAATGAGGCTCATTGCCGCGATCTTTCCGCTACTTGTTCCTTCAATGCCCGGCGGAGAATTTTTCCCGTTGTGTTTTTAGGGAGCTCATCTAAAAACTCGATGAAGGACGGCACTTTGTATTTAGCCAGCTGCCCTCTGCCATATTCTTTTAACGATTCTTCTGTTAAAGCCTGATTATCTGTTACAACATAGCATATGACTGCTTCACCCTGCTCGGGATCCGGAATGCCAAGAACCGCCGCTTCCTTAATATCCGGATGGCTGTAATACACTTCCTCTACTTCACGGGGATACACGTTATACCCCCCGACGATGATCAGATCTTTTTTGCGGTCTACTATGTAGAAGTAGCCTTCCTCGTCCCTTCTCGCAAGGTCACCTGTATAGAGCCAGCCGCCCCGGATTGTATGGGCTGTTTCCTCAGGCATTTTGTAATAGCCTTTCATAACGTTTGGCCCTTTTACAATTAATTCGCCTACCTGATTGGGCTGAACCTCCTCTCCAAGCTCATTCACGACCCTGTTTTCAACATTCAGGATGTTCATGCCAATCGAACCAGCCTTTCTTGGCCGGTCAAGAGGATTAAAGCACGTAACAGGGGAAGCCTCGGATAGTCCATACCCTTCAGAGATGACGACTTTGAATTTTTGCTCAAACCCTTTCAGCAGCGCAACCGGCATTGAAGCGCCTCCTGAGATGCAAAGCCTTAATGAAGCTGCATCTTCCTGAGTGCCGCCCTCATGCTGAAGCATAAAGTTATACATCGTCGGAACACCCGCGAACACAGTTGCCTCATACTCTTTGATGAGCCGGAAAACTTCTTTTGGACTGAATTTCGGCACGATTATCAGCGAAGCACCGCTCATAAGCGGAGCATTTAAAGATACAGTCAGGCAGAAAACATGGAACATCGGCAGGGTAGCGATGACTTTGTCACTGTTATTCATTTTTAAATAGGCCCCGACATCTGAGGCATTGCTGTAAATATTTTTATGTGTAAGCATAGCACCCTTCGGTTTTCCTGTTGTTCCGGATGTATAAAGGATCACGGCGGTATCTTCGTCGCTGAGCTCTGGTCTATGGAAGGAATCATCAGCTGACAGCATAGCTGTAAACGATTTCATTTTAGAGCTGATGCCTGATTCCTCTGCGTTAAAATCCCGTTTCTTTTCAGATGGCGGTGTGTCGCAGACAATCAGATGTTCAAGTGCAGGTAGCTGTGCATCCATCTGCTCAAACATTGGGATAAGCAAATCGAGAGCAATGACCCCTTTAACATCTCCATTGCCTAAAATGTACCCAATTTCTGCAGGTGTATAGATTGGATTGACCGGGATAACGGTCGCCCCTGCCCTCAGAGCCCCATACATTCCAATCACAAAATAAGGAGAATTCCCCAGCAGCAGAGCTACATGATCTCCTTTTTGTATCCCCATCGACTGGAGGTTCGCCGCAAATCGGGTCACCATCCCATCAAGCTGTGCATAAGATACAGCCTGTCCCTCAAAATAATAGGCTGGCTTATCCCCATATTGGCCAGCTGTTTCTGTTAACCGTGAACTTACATTCATTCTCCCACCCCTAACAATGAATGAATAGTCATTCATTATATTTTAAAAAAATTCTAAATATATTATATTAAAAGAAAACCATTCTAACAAGATGGAAACAGACTTTCCTCCTAAAAATCGTGAAAGGATTCAGTTTGCAAAGCATGCAATCCCGTCATTATCCCTGTCTAAATCATGAGGATCCTTTTCTGGTCCTCCAGCTGCTTCATATACGGTTTGAGCATCTTCTTGAGCTGCAAAATCCCCACAGTCCAAATCAGGACCAAACGGGTCATACTCTGAAGGCTTGTTGGAAGGTGTTTCCGGTTCCCCGGATATATCATCTTCCGCCTGAACAGGCGCTGCTTTTTCAGAAGAATTTTTGAAAGCTGTATCCAGCACTTCTTTCATTTCTTCTTCATGTGCTTTTTCCATTTCTTCCTTTGCGCTGCTAACAGCGGTCTCTATCTCTGCTTCCCTGCTTGCATCCGCTTCAGCGAGCTCATCCTTCAGCTGATCGGCTTCTTTTGCTTTCTCATCCCGTTCTGCCTCAAGCTTGCTTACATTTTCCTCCAGCAGCTGAAATTTCTCTTCAGAAGCCGGACCTGCTCCTTCCTCTGTCTTTTCAGACACAGCCGCAGACTGGCCTCCGCCACTTTGACCGATCATGACGAAGATAACAGCTAATACGGCAGCGCCTCCAAGCGCCAGTTTCTTTTGAGGTGCAGTACTGACACGAATAATCATGAAGATCAGGACTGCAAGCAGCAGCATTCCAATCCATGTTAAAAACATCCCTTATTGCCTCCCCTTTTTTCATAATTCTATTTTAACACGAAAAAAGACAGAATCTTTCCTGAATTTACAAATTTTAAGTTCTCATCCTATCAGGCTGAGATTCCTGGTGTTTTTCCACCTGTACATGAACGGAGGCCCTGCAGCGGGACAGGTTGATCCAGCAGGCGCTGATGAGGCAGTCCTTCCCCGGGTATACAACGGCTTCAGCAGAAAATAAGCCTCGTTTAACAAAATCAAAAAAAGGCCGGACCGCTTTGGAACGATGACTTCCATTAGCGGGCCAGCCGGTGTTAAAACAATCTTTTCAGGCTTTTTCCAATCGGAGGGAGACTGACGCTTTTATCCGAGAAAAATTTCTTAACCATATATTCTGTGTAATGAATCGCTTGATCATAGGAAATGTTTCCTGGAAGCGGCGGTTCTTCTTGGATCTGCACATCAAGGATTACCGGTCTGTCTGCATGTAAAGCCTGTTTAAGAGCCATCCTCATTTCATCACGGCTTTCAATACGGACACCTATTCCTCCGCATGCTTCTGCAAATGCAGCAAAATCAATGCTCCCAAGCTCTGTACCGTACTCAATATGGCCCATCTGCTGCTGTTCATAATGGATCATTCCAAGCTTTTGATTATTAAAAATGACGGTCACAAATGGAAGCTTGTACCGCACAGCTGTAACGAAATCCTGCATGACCATGGTAAAGCCGCCATCTCCGCATAAAGCCCATACTTGTTTTTCAGGCTCGGCCACCTTTGCTGATATCGCTCCCGGCAGCCCGCAGCCCATAGTTGCGAGCCAGCTTGACAGGAGCATACTCTGACGGTCCAGGTCCAAATACCGTGCTGCCCAAACGGTTACATTCCCGACATCCACAGACAGAATCGCGTCATCAGCAAGCACCTTCTGAACCTCCGCCATTACTTGGGGGGGCATGAGTTTGTCCGTCTCAAGCTCTTTATCCTTTTCGATTTCCTTTCTCCAGCTTTCGATGCGCTTCTTGCTGTCTTCAAGGAATTTCCGGTCTTTTTTATAGGAAACGGAGGGTATTAAAGATTCCAGAACCTTTTTAGCATCGCCGTTTAAACCGCATGCGACCGGATACCTTTTTCCGATAAATTTTGTTTCCAGGTCAATTTGAATGGCATCCGCCTTTTCAGGAAGAAATTCTCTGTACGGAAAGGAAGTCCCGATCATAATCAGCAGATCGGTTTCCTGCATAGCCCAATACGATTGTTTTGTCCCAATCTGACCGATATGTCCAAGAGACAGCGGGTGCGTATCGGAAATTGCCCCTTTTCCGGGAAGCGATACCGCAACAGGTGCACCAATTTTTTCTGCAAGAAGGGCCAGTTCTTCTTTAGCCCCGAGCGCTCCTTTTCCTGCGAGAATGACCGGCTTCTTAGCCCTGTCAATCATTTCGGCAGCGAGCTTCATATCCTTCTGGTCAGGAAACCCCGTTGTTTCCGCAAGGATATCCGAAGTCAGGGGCTGATCCCATTCTGCTTTTTCAGCAAACAAGTCATCCGGTACAATCAATACGGCAGGGCCCTTTTCAGCGTATGCCGTACGGATTGCCTGATTCAAAAGGTCCGGAAGCTGTTCATGAGATTGAACCCGCTTGTTGAATACAGCCGCATCATCAAACATCCGCTCGAGGTTTATTTCCTGGAACGCATCTGTTCCAATCTGAGTGCTATGTACCTGTCCTGCTATTACTAAGACGGGCGCACCGTCTGCCTTTGCATCGTAGAGCCCGTTCAGAAGATGAATCGCTCCCGGTCCTGCTATGGAGAGGCAAACACCAATTTTTCCGGTGAGCTTCGCGTATGCCCCTGCTGCAAGCGCACCGACCTCCTCATGCCTTACCTGATAAAAACAAAGCTCGTTTCTAGCTTTTCTAAGTTCTTCTACAAATTCGTTAATGGAATCACCAGGCATTCCGTAAAGGTGGTCCACTCCCCACCTTTCCAGAATATCCGCCAAAATCTCCCCTGTTCTTGCCATCTTTTTTCACCCTTTCTGATTCAACAAAGCCTTCCCTGTTTCATACCCTTTGAACCGTTTTTGAATCTTATGAGAGTATAATAGAGAACAAAAAGGGGGAAAGGGAATGAGAGTTGGCGAAGCGAGAAGAAAAGCGGCAGACTGGGTTCAACAGCATCCCGGTGAAAAACCATGGTTTAAAGTGGCTTATATTACCGGGTCAACAGCTTCCCTGCATGAATGGGAGGAGCTGCCTGAGTTTTCTGATATAGACGTAATGGTTGCCTCTGATGATAAAACGGAGCGTCCGAAGCTTGGAAAGTTTTATTATAAGGGGGTGCTTCTCGAAATAACCTATCTTCCCTGGCACCTTTTTAAAACAGCTGAAACCATTTTATCTTCCTATCATCTGGCCCATGGATTTAAAACAGATACGATTATAGCTGATCCAACAGGCCATTTGCGCCGCCTTCAAAGAACGGTTTCTGCCAAATTCACGGAACGGGGAGAGGTGCGGAAAAGGTGTTCAAATGCTATGGACCGAATCACTTCAGGGCTTATCTGTGCAGATTCTGAAGCCTCATGGCCTGATGCAGTAACCTCTTGGCTTTTTTCGTGCACACGTGATTCTCACTGCGGATCTTCAGAATCCGACGGTAAGGCTTCGCTACCTTGCAGCGCGAAAAGTACTTCAAACCTCTCATCTTGACGGGGTGTATGAAGAGTTGATTACCCTTCTTGGCTGCAAAGATATGAGTCCTCAAAGAACGGCACACCATCTCGATCAGCTTGAACTCGTATTTGACGAGGCATCCGGGGTTGCCAAGACCCGCTTCTTTTTCAGTTCGGACATTACCCGGGCTGCAAAGCCGATTGCCATAGAGGGAAGCCGGAAGCTGATCGACTCTGGTTATCATAGAGAAGCCATGTTTTGGATTACGGCAAGCTTCGCCCGGTGCCAGAAAATCCTGGAGGCAGATGCAAGACCGGAAGTTCAGAATAGATATGAGGCTGCTTTTCGCTCAGCAGCTGCAGACCTGGGCATTTCTTCGCAGACTGATATTAATGAACGATCCAGTATGATCAAAGCTCATGGAAGCTGCGGAACGGATTATGGATGCCAGCCCATATATAAAAAAACGGCCGCTCTAAACGGCCGTTTTTCAGTAAAGCAAATCCATAAATTGTTCTTTAGTAATGTTTCCAAAATAGTGCTGAATGTTCACCGGTCTCATCCGTTTCTCCAGTTCCGATTTTTCGTACCTAGCCCCGGTAAGCAGCTCCTCAATTTCAGAAACATCGCCCGCTCCGAAAAAGTCACCAAAAATTTTGCATTCATGTATGGTTCCCTTGCTTACTTCCATCCGGATGTCGATTTGCCCGACAGGAAAACGGTGGGAATGCTGCAGGTTGAATTTTGGAGACTTTCCGTAATTCCAGTCCCAGTTTTGATACCGTTCCTCTGACAGCTTCCTTATGTTGTCCCAATCTTCGTCAGTAAGCACATATTGGGGCACTTCTCCATTAGTGTCAAATATATAGCTGAGCAGGATGGTTCTAAATTCTTCGATTGTTATTTCTTTCTCAAGGAATTCGCTGATGTTCGCCACACGGCTGCGAATCGATTTGATTCCCTTTGATTCGATTTTGTCTTTTTTTACGACGAGAGCTGAAACCACGTTTTCCATCTCAGAATCAAACAAAAGCGTTCCATGGCTGAACATTCTGCCCCTGGTCGTAAATTGGGCATTGCCTGAGATTTTGCGGCCTTCTGCCAGAATATCATTTCTTCCGCTGAGCTCCGCATTTACACCGAGCCTTTTCAGCGCCTCAATGACAGGCTCCGTAAACTTCTTAAAATTGTGGAAGCTGTCCCCGTCGTCCTTCGTGATAAAGCTGAAGTTCAGGTTCCCCAGATCATGATAAACGGCTCCGCCGCCTGAGAGCCTTCTGACTACGTGAAGTCCTTGTTCCTCAACATATTTCGTGTTAATTTCTTCAATCGTGTTCTGATTTTTCCCGATAATAATAGAAGGCTCATTTATGTAAAATAAAAGATACGATTGCTCGGGATCGAGATTTTTGAGGCAGTACTCCTCGATAGCGAGGTTCATCCTCGGGTCTGTAATATGATTGTTGTCGATAAACAGCATTTGCGCCATCTTGCTTCCTCCTTAATTCACTGACCAGGTTAAACCTTTTGCGGCCAGCCTGATTGGTCCTTCGTATATAGTTTTTGCTTGCGTGAGCAAATCCTCATGCTTCCCGAAGTGAGGGAGATGGGTGAGAATGCATTCCTTCACACCGGCATGCTTTGCGATAGCCCCTGCGTCAAGACTGGTCATATGACCTGCCCCGCCGCCATCCTGGCCGGCATATAAATTGCATTCCGTCAGGAGCAGATCGGCCTCCTTGGCAAATGGAATCAATTCCTTTTTATAGCTTGAGTCTGCCGTATAGACCACAGACGACTCTCCATCTGAAATCCGGAATGCATAGCACTCTGCCGGATGATTGGTTTTAAGAAATTCAATTTTAAAAGGCCCTATCCTGAGGGGGTGAAAGGGATCATATGAGATGCCTTTTGAAACATTCTTGTAGGTAAGCCTGTTAAATCCCTCACTGTCCCCAGTATGTCCATAAATCGGCAAAAGCGGCACTCCTTCCTCTGCCATTCCGGAAACAAGGCGGCCATAATGAAGCGGTCCAATATCAGCTATATGATCATGGTGATAATGAGAGATCAATACGGCATGAAGATCTTTAATTTGCACATAAGACTGGAGATGGGACAACACAGCACTTCCACAGTCAACAAGCAGATTATATCCGTTCTTCTGAAACAAATAGCCGGATGAAGCTTCTCCAGGTCCAGGAAAGCCTCCCCAATGTCCAATCACCGTCAGCTTCACACTCTGCACCGCCTTCAAAAGAATTCTCTACCGTTCAATATACCTAATAGACCCAGTGAACCGCAAGCTGAAAGCTAAGAAGAGTTATGCTAGAAACGGGCGTGAAGCTTATTTTGAATACTTTATCATATTGTTACAAAACAGGTGTTGACTAAATCACCACTGTTATAATACAATAAATATATCAAAACGACATGGAGGGGATAACATGTTAGTTAAATTAACTGAATTTTTCAGAAACTTACCCGGGAAGAAATGCTCCGAATGCGGAAAAGAGATTGAAGAGCAGCACGAATGCTACGGCAACACTTGCAGCACATGCATGAACGTTCAGGATTTATAATAAAAAAGAGCCGGGTGGCTCTTTTTTTTCTGTAAAAATTGCTGGTGATTGGTCCGCTTATGCTCAGGCGGGCGGGTCTCACCTATTCCGCTCCAATCAGCATGTTTTATTAATGAGCACCATGCTTTAGCATCGCCTAGCTTACAAGGATTAGCCGGAATTGGGTTTGGGTCAATCACTGCTATCGGCGCCCATACAAAAAGCCGAGCCGGCAGGTCCATTTTAGTATGGAATCCTTGCCAGTTCAGCCTGTAGTTTAGTAGATTCACGAACAATCAGCTTCATAGAGAATTTATGCATTTCTTTTCCGGAAAACTGCTTCATCCGGATTCTGGACATCATGATTTCCATCGTTTTCAGCGCCATTTCACAAACAGGCTGTTCCACTGTCGTGATCCTCGGATTCATAAGCTCTGTGATAACCTGATTATCAAATCCGGCGACGGCGAGATCATTAGGGATCTTCCAATTGCAGCGGGCTGCCTCGGAAATAATTCCAGCTGCGACTTCATCCGATCCTGTAAAAATTGCCGTTGGACGGTTCTGGCTTTGACGGATCATTTGAAAAATATCCTTTCCGTCTTCACTAGTGATTGCTTCCCGGTAAGAATCGGACTCATCGAACGGCAGGCCTGCTTCAAATAAAGCCTGCTTGAACCCTTCCTCCCGCGCAGCAGCAACGTTGCTCCGATACCTGCCGCAGCAGTAGGCAATTTTCCGGTGTCCCTGCTCAATCAGATGCTTCGTCGCTTTATAGCCCGCTTCCTTCTGATCCATAAAAATCATCGGGACATTGGCTTTTTCCTCAAATTCATTGCATAAGACAACCGGTCCATAATCCAGATATTCCTCTATAATGCCCCAGTCATTTTCGGCAGAGGTTAAAATGACGCCATCTACTTGTCTTGTTTTAAGCAAATTTAAATAGGTTAATTCCTTTTGAGCTGAATATTGAGTTTGGCAGATTATTAGCTGATAGAAGCTTTCAGATGCTGCAAGCTCAAGGGTTTCGATCAGCTGGCTGAAAAACGGGTTCATCACCCTTGGAATGAGTACAGCAATAACACCGGTCCGCTGATTTCTAAGGCTTCTTGCAGCGGAATTTGGAACATAGCCCAGTTGCTCCATCGCTTCCATTACTTTTCTTTTTTTCAAAGCAGATACATAGGGGTGGTCATTAATCACCCTGGACACAGTAGTCCGGGACAGCCCGGCACTTCTCGCCACATCCTCTATCGTTGCCATTTTTTCCACGCCTCCCCTTGTAAGCAAGCGCTTACATTTCCTATTATATGAAAATGTTTTCATCATTTCAATATAAGATTCATAGAAGATACATTTTATCGCCATTAGGCTGCAGCGATTAAGACAATGCAAGCCTGTCCTTTTATGCTATGCCTGAATCAAAAAAAACCCGGCTCCCATCACGAGAGCCGGGCTGCTGACCGGTTATACTTCTTCCGCTGTCTTTATTTGTTTATTTTTTCTTACCTGGAAGAACATATAAATAATTGTACCGGCCATCATGAGAAGCATCATGCCGATTAAAACAGCAGATTGGCTCCAAAGATAACTATAATCACCGCTTGAGATTACGGCTTTAAATCCGGCGACGGAATACGTCATTGGAAGCCAGTAATTAAAGATTTGCAGCGGCTCGGGAATGAGCTCCAGCGGGAATGTTCCTGCTGATGTCGTAAGCTGCAAAATCAAAATAAGAATGGCCACAAACCGTCCCGGGTCACCGAGAGAGGTAACAAAGAATTGAATCAGAGTCAGAAATACCAAGCTGGTCAAAATACTAAAGAGGATGAACAGTCCGACATTCTGAACTTCTATTTGCAGTCCGAAAAGCAGGACTGCGTCTGCAATTAAAGCTTGAATAACTCCGACTGCCAGCAATACACCGAATTTGCTGAAGAACCAGGACAAAGCTGATTTTGGATCCCCGGCCGACTGTTTAAGCGGGAATACAATAGAGATCAGCAGCGCTCCGACAAACAATCCGAGGGAAAGAAAATACGGTGTAAACCCTGTTCCATAGTTAGGGACCTCGTTCATTTTCTCGCTTTGTACACCAACGGGCTTGGCCATCATTTCATAAAGCGGCTCAGAGCCTTTCGTATCCTTCGTTTCATCTGCAGCATCAGCAAGTGCTTGGCTTAACTCAGATGTACCGCTTGAAAGGCCGCCAACGCCTTTATCCAGTTCAGATGCACCATCAGCAAGCTGTCCTGCGCCTTTTTCAAGCTCGCCAGAATTGGATTCAAGCTCGCCGACGCCGGAGGTAAGCTCGGTGCTGCCGCTGGCAAGTGCGGCCGATCCTTCCTTGGCATCGTTTAGACCCGTTCCAAAATCGGCTGCTCCTTTGCTGAGTTCAGAAGATCCTTCGGCGGATTTCTGAATGCCTGCATTCAAATCCTTCTGACCTTCAGCGAGTTCGCTCACACCTGTTTGAACGCCTTGCTGTCCTTCATAAACGGCTGCTGCACCCTGTGCAAGCTTATCTGTCTGCCCCGCGATTAAAGAGGAATTTTTGGCAAGCTCTCCCACTCCGGCTGACAGCTCATCGCTTCCTGTATTCAGCTGGTCAATCGCTGCTGTCAATTCATCTCGCTGATCCTTTGGAAGGGCTGCAAGGACTGGTTCCAGCTCCTTCAATTTAGCCTGCAGCTGGTCAATTCCGCCTGAAAGCTGCTCCGCACCTTCCTTGGCTTCCTGCTGTCCTTTATCAAATTCTGCAAACTTTTGGTCTAGAGCGGCAGTCCCTTCACTAACCTGTTTCGCTCCATCTGTCAGCTGCGGAACCTTTTCATTCAGTTCACCGGTACCGCTGTTTAGCTCTTCAGATCCTGCTGCAAGCTGAGCATTTCCGTCTGCAAGCTCATTAATTCCGCCTTGCAGACCACTATAGCCCTCTTTCAGTTCTCCGAGACCGCTGTCAAGATCGTTCATTCCGCTCTGAAGGTCTTTGGTTCCTTCTGAAGCAGATTGGACTCCTTCTTTAAACTTAATGGAGTTCTCAGCCAGCTGGCTCAAACCATCCTTCAGTGTACCTGAACCGGCTTTAAGGTCGCCTGTGCCTGAATCGATTTCAGAGGCACCTTCACTTGCCTCTCCAATTCCGTCTGCAAGTTTTTCTACATCTCCGAAAATTCCCTCTGCATACGTTTTGGTAACTTCATTAGCCACTTCTTCTTTAATCTTTTCAATTGCTGTATTTCCGATCTGGGCAGAAAGGAAATTAAACCCTTCGTTTGGCACATACTTCATTTCCAGCTCTTTAGGCTGGTCATCAAGAAGCGTAGTTGCATTTTCTGAGAAATTTTCAGGAATTTCTATCTTCATGTAATATTTTTGATTTTCTAATCCTTTATCGGCTGTTTCCTGGTCTACAAAAACCCATTTGAAATCAGGATTCTCTTTCAGGTTACCGACAAGATCCTTGCCGACCTGAAGATCTTCCCCTTCGTATTCAGCCCCCTTATCCTGATTAACGACTGCAACCGGCAGCTGCTCCAGATTTTCATAAGGATCCCAAAACGCCCAAAGAAACATTCCAGCATATAACACAGGAATAAACAGAACCGCAATGACCGGTATTAATATCTTTTTGTTTGTTAGCAGCGCCTTCCACTCTTTAGCGAGCAGTGACATGTTAAAACCTCCTGTAATGTACTTCTGACCATTTTGTTCATTTAGTCATTCTTAAGCAAAAAAGACAGGATTACCTAGACGGATAACCCTTTAAGAAAATAAAGCTCAAAAAGTTCGGCGATTTTTTCCTTCGTAAGCGGTTCGTGGTTCTTTTCCCAGTCGAAAATGAGCGAGATGTAAAGCTTCAGCATCAGAAACGCCGTCAGCTCCGGGTCACACGGACTTATTTCGCCCTTTTCTACGGCCTTTTGAATCCGCTGCTTAATGTAGCCGATGACCATTCCTTCAAGCCTTGAAACGACCTCCAGAACCGCAGGTGTTCCAAGTTCTGTGCTTTCCTGAAAAATTTTAATGGTCAGCTGATGCTTTTTCCGGTACTCCAGAACGCTGTACAGCGCCCGGTGCGCATTCTCGAAAAAACTGAATTCAGGATGGATCGCTTCATCCGCAGCATGCTTTATTTCCGCTAATAGCGCCGTAAAAATTTCGTCAAACAGCTCTTCTTTGTTTTTGAAAAACGTATAAATCGTCCCTTTTCCGACATTCGCCTGTTTGGCTACAAGATCCATGGTAGTGGCCTTATATCCAAATTGAGTAAACGATTTTGTTGCTGCATCAATAATCAGCCGCTTCCGGTCAATACTCACTTCTTCTTCACTCCTAAAAATGACCAATTGAACATTTTAGTCAGTCAGTACTTTCACTATACTCTCTTTATTTTGAGATTGCAAGGTCTTTAAAATCAGTGGGCAACCGGAATGGTGATTCTAAATGGAGAGCTAAGCACTGCATGGGTTTTGCCTCCGTCCCCCACTCTGCTAATGCACTAAACCTCTGTCCCTACCCCAGCAAATCCATTACAGGACAAGGGAGAACAACGCAGCTCCTCTGTCCCCCGTTTCAGCCGAGAAAGGGGTCGGAGGACGCCTCCGACCCCGATTATGTCTACTAGTCTTGCTCTTCCCCATAGCAATAGAAGCGTTGAAGGATCAAGAAGAAACAGTCTTTGCCTCTGACCCCCATTCCTTTAGCGTATCAGGGGCCGGAGGTGGTCTTCCGGGACAGGTCGTATCATGGGCCGGAGGTGGTCTTCCGGGACAGGTCGTATCATGGGCCGGAGGCATTCATGCGGGACAGGTCCCGCTCTCTGCTGCGCCTAAATCCTGTTTCGATGCGACGGTGTGGTGGCTGATCCCAAGCTTTATTGCTGCAAAAACAATTCGGGAGGGAAAACATCAAGCTGCCAGACCCTCGTGCGTCTAAGCTCCCCAGATCCGGTGCCGGAGTAAAGGACGGCAGCAAAAGCAGGGGACAGACGCAATGCCTGTCCCCTGCTTCTTCAACGTGATGCGAATGAAACGCCTGTGCTTACGGTGCCCCAGCTTAATCTCATTATCAAAGCTGCATCTATAATTTTAAATACTCCATTGTCTTCTTTACCGCTGCCTTACCCTGATCAATGCAATCCGGAAGACCGACTCCCCCGAAGGACGCTCCTGCAAGGTAAAGACCAGGGTATGTTTGACTTGTATAATGGCTGATTCTTTCCATGTTCTCACGGTGCCCCACATTGTATTGCGGCATCGACTGCTTCCATCTGCTGACCACATAATCTTCTGGTTTACCGCTAATCGCCATTGTTTTCTTTAAATCTTCCATCACGATCGCTGCGAGCTGTTCATCAGATTGGTCAACGATGGTTTCTTCTCCTGCCTTGCCTACGTAGGCGCGAAGAATTACTTTATCATCCGGTGCTGTATGAGGCCATTTTTTGTTCGTCCATGTACATGCGGTAATGGAGTAGCCGCCGTTCCTTGAGATAACAAAGCCTGTTCCTTCTTTGGTCATGCTGACGTTTTCCTTTGAAAAAATGAGAGCAACCGTTGCTACTGACGTGGAAGGCATTTGGCGGAAATAATCAAATTCGCTATCCTCTAACAAGCTCCCTGCAGCTGTGTGCGGCAGAGCCATAATGACGGAATCTGCTTCCACTTGCAATCCGCTGCTCAGACCAATTTCATACGTTCCATTGGACTGCTTTTTGATTGCATTTACTCTTGTCCCTTTTAAGACCCGGACGCCGGTCAGGCTTTCCTCAAGTGCTTCAATGAGTGTTTCCAGGCCGCCCGTCAGCGTCTGAAAAATCCCCTTCTTTCTGGAAGGATCATGCTTTTGGCTTGTGCCGGGCACAGATTTTTTCATTCCGAGAATCAGGCTTCTATGCTCCTGCTCCGTTTCGTAAAATTGCGGGAAGGTAGACATCAGACTGAGCTTGTCAATGTCCCCTGCATATATTCCGGATAGAAGCGGCTCAATCAGATTTTCTACTACCTCGTCCCCAAGCCTCCGTCTGAAAAACCGGCCCAATGACTGATCGTTCTGCTGTTCGCCTTTAGGAAGGATAAAATCTCCCGCTGCCCGGAGCTTGCCTGTTAAAGAAAAAAGGCCTGAAGTCACAAACGGTTTTACCTGCGTCGGTATCCCCATTACAGCTCCTCTTGGAATGGGGTGAAGGCCGTCCTTAAGCAAAACATACGAACGGCCGACCGCGTTGTTTACAAGCTGGCTTTCCAGGCCGAGATCCTTTACAAGCTCGGGAGCACTTGATTTTCTTTCTAGAAAGGAATCAGGGCCTCTTTCAATCACGTATCCGTCTTTGCGGACCGTCTTGATTTTCCCGCCGAGTCTCGGACTTGCTTCTATGAGCGTAATCTCCGCTTTCTCTGAACGGGCTGCCAGTTCCTTTTGCAGGTAGTAGGCGGCGGAAAGACCAGTAAGCCCGCCGCCTAAAATCACAATTTTTTTTGTGTTCATTGTATTCGCCTTCTTTTCATTACTTATGAAGATGCTTGAGCACTACAGTTGACAGGCAGTCAATGAACTCATCCTGTGCATTCGGCATTTCCGGCCTGAAGTAGCCTGCTCCCAGTTCATCTGTTACGACTTTGCACTCATAGTCGTTATCAAACAGGACCTCAAGGTGGTCGGCTGTAAACCCTACGGGTGTGTAGATAAAGTTTCTGTATCCTTTTTGTTCATATAAATCGCGGGTCAGATCCTGTACATCCGGTCCGATCCATGGATCCGGGGTATTCCCGGCGCTTTGCCAGCCGATCTCATAATTCTGTACACCTGCCGCTTCGGCAATTAAATCAGCCGTTTCTTTCAGCTGATCCGGGTATGGATCTCCTGCCGCGATAATTTTTTCAGGCAGACTGTGGGCAGAGACAATGAGTACGGCTGTTTTTCTATTTTCCTCTGACATCGCATCCAGCGTCTGCTTGACCCGGTCAGACCAGTATTGAATAAACTTCGGTTCCCGGTACCAGCTTTCAACCGAAGTAATGGAGAGATTGCCGAGCTTTTCTGCTTCTTCCTTTGCCCGTCCATTATAGGATTTAATGCTGAAGGTTGAATAGTGGGGAGCAAGGACAATGCTCACAGCCTCTGTAATGCCGTCTTCGTGCATTTGCTTAACGGCGTCTTCAACAAAAGGCTCGATATGCTTTAAGCCAAGATACATGGTAAATTCAATGTCATCCTGAACCGTGTTCAAATGCCGCTCAAGCTTTTCTGCCTGTTCGAGAGTGATTTTCGCCAGCGGAGAAATCCCTCCGATCGCTTCATAGCGGTCTTTTAAATCCTGGAGCATTTCAGGCGCCGGGGGTCTGCCGTGGCGGATATGCGTATAATACCGTTCAATATCTTCTTCTTTATATGGAGTTCCGTAAGCCATTACGAGAAGGCCCATCTTTTTTTTCATGATCCAAGCACCTCTTTTATTTTGTGAAAAGGAACACAATCCTTTCCCTTATGTTTTCCATTTTGCCACTTTAAGAGGAAACATTCCAAGCAGGATGCTCTTGGAATGTTTTTTCAGTTATTTGCGGGCCGCAGAATATTCATGAACAAATGAGGCTACTTTTCTAAGTGTGTCCGGCTGCACATCCGGGAACACTCCGTGACCCAGGTTAAAGATAAACCGATCGGTTTTTATTCCCTGATCGACGATGTCAGCCAGTCTTTCTTCTATTACGTTCCATGGCGCAAGCAATATGGCAGGATCGAGGTTGCCCTGAAGGGTTTTCGTCAATCCGAGAGTTCTTGCTTCATCAATGGAAAGCCTCCAATCAAGGCCAACAACATCCAGCGGCAAGTCATGCCACTCCCTGGCAAGGTGGCTTGCCCCGACACCAAACATAATGAGCGGTACTTCAAGCGGTGCAAGGCTTGTGAAAATACGGCTCATGACCGGCTTTATAAACGTTCTGTAATCCTGAACATTCAAAGCCCCAACCCATGAATCAAAAATCTGGATGGCCTTAGCTCCCGCCTTTACCTGGGATTCTATATACGTAATCATCGTATCGGCCAGTTTATCCATGAGCGCAAACCACGCTTTGGGCTCAGAGTACATAAATGCCTTGGTTTTGTTGTAATTTTTGGATGGACCGCCTTCAATCATATAGCTTGCCAATGTAAATGGAGCTCCTGCGAACCCGATAAGCGGAACTTGAAGCTGTTCTTTCGTCAAAATTCTGATGGTCTCGAGGATATACGGGATGTCTTCTTCAGGATGAATTTCCCCAAGCCTTTCAACATCCTTTACGCTCCGGATCGGATTGCTGATCACCGGACCGATTCCAGTCTTAATTTCCACATCCACACCAATGGCCGGAAGCGGAGTCATAATGTCCTTGTATAAAATGGCGGCGTCCGTATTGTATTGCTCGACGGGCAGCCTTGTAACGTAAGCTGCAAGCTCAGGCTGGTGAGTAATTTCAAATAACCCGTATTTTTCTTTAATTTCCCTGTATTCCGGCTGGGAGCGTCCCGCCTGCCTCATGAACCATAGCGGTACATGATCGGTCTTTTCCCCTCTGCAAGCCTTTAAAAAGGCATCATTGAATGGTTTGGATTCCATGATTCTCCCACCTTACTTAATCTCGTATGTATGTGTTTCCAATATAAACGTTCTCATTTCATTAGTATAGCAGAGTCGTGCATTTGTCAAAAAATAGACTAAAAAGGAGCCCGTGGGCTCCTTTCTTTTACATGCCGGAAAAAATCTTAGGCTGAACATATGGCGTGCCTTTGCCTTCTTCGTTCGTCTGTTCATTAAAAGGCACTACTTTATAGGAAGCTGATGAAAACACATTGCTGAAAGGGATAGCATAAGAGCTGTCATTTTTCACCTTGCCGATCAGCTTTTCACTGCCTCCATCCTTTTCATAAATCCTGTACTCAACACGCGGATCTTCCTGCTTTTCCCACGATAGCGAGACCGTTATTAATCCGAGAGGCTCAAACGCATAATCAGCATGAATATCATTGAGGGCTTTCAGTCTGATTGGCTTTTCAAGATCATCCGTACCCTGTGGCACAGCAAAAGCTGTTTTCGGCACGGATTCCGCTTCGCTGATAATGGCTTTAAAAAGCTTCGTCGGATAAGAGCTCCCAGCCGTTAAATGCCGGGTTTCCGTCGTATGGTCATATCCCATCCACAGGGCGCCGGTTACTTCAGGAGTAAAGCCTGCAAACCAGGCATCCATCACGGCTCCTTCTTTTTTCGGGTAAGAGGTTGTTCCGGTTTTTCCTGCCAGGTCTCCAGAATAAGAGCCGTCTTTCGCTGTCCCTTCGCTGACCGTGTGCTGAAGCATCCTCGTCATATTCCACGCGGTCTGTTTAGAATAGACTTTGGATTCTTTCTGCTCCCTTTCCCCGATGACCTTCCTGTTCCGATCCTGAATGCTGTCAATGAAATACGCTTCCGCATACATCCCTTCTTTAGGAAAGACGCGATAAGCGCTGGCAAGCTGCAGAGGCGTTACTCCCTCTGTCAGACCTCCGAGAGCAATAGCCAGTCCGTCATCTTCGACACCTACCCCTTGCTTTTCCAGGTATGCTTTGCTCTTTTCGATTCCAAGTTCGTTCATCGTCCAAACAGCAGGAGCATTCTTGGAATTTATGAGTGCGTCAAACATCGTCACCTGTCCCTGGTACCGGTCATCATGGTTTTCCGGTGCATAGCCGCCTGCGTAGGTCTGAAAGGAATCCGAGAGAAGCGAATAGGGCTCGTACAGGTTTTCTTCCATGGCAGGTCCGAAAACAGCCAGCGGCTTAAACGTAGAACCCGGCTGCCTTTTTGCAGTTACGCGGTTGTACCCTTTTGGAACATAATCCCTGCCGCCTACAGCAGCCATTACACCCCCGGTCTGATTGTCCAGCAGGACAAATGAACCTTGAGCTTCATTATTTGTTCCCGGAAAGTTTGAATCGGATTGAAACGCTTCATAAGCCTTCTTTTGAATTTCCTGATTCAGGGGGACCGTAATGGTATATCCGCCCCGCAGCAGCTCCTGATTCGAAATCGAGTAGGTTTTCTCTGCTTCGTCCATCACGAGGTCAACATAGCTGTATAGCCATGGGCGGTCAAGCTTCTTGCTGACATTCAGCCCAAGTGTTTTCCCCTGGAGGCTCACGGCATCCTCTGCTGAGAGATGTCCCTGCTCCTCCATAAGAGAAAGCACCGTATCCCTCCGCTCCTTCGCTTTTTCAGGGTGAAGAATCGGAGAGTAGGAAGACGGAGCTTTTGGAAGCGAAGCAAGCGTTGCCCCTTCTTCCACTGTCAGTTCAGAAACATCCTTTTGGAAAAAATAACGGGACGCTGCCTCTACTCCATAAGCGCCATGCCCGAAGTAAAGCTGGTTTAAATACATTTCTAAAAGCTTTTCCTTGCTGTATTTGTTTTCAAGACTGATGGCTATCGCAGCTTCCTTTGTTTTTCTAAGCCAGGATTTTTCACCTGACAAAAAGACATTTTTTGCGAGCTGCTGAGTGATCGTGCTCCCGCCCTCAACCTTTCCTCCAGCTGCGATGTCTTTATAAACAGCCCGTCCAATCGCCTTCACATCGATTCCGCTGTGCTCATAAAATCGCTGATCCTCAACTGCGATAAATGCTTGCTGAACGTGTTCAGGTATTTTTTCAATCCCGACAATCTCTCTGTTTTGCTCATACAGCCGGGTTATTTCTTTTCCCTCTGCATCCACAAGCCGTGTGGCGGAAGGCATGACCAGTTTTTTCTCATCAATCATCGTGCTGCCGGCAACTAATATAGTAAGATAACCTGTTAATGAAATAATGATGATAATTCCCAATGCAGCAGCCGTCCTTATTGTAAAACGCTTCATTTTATCACCCGATTCTGTGGGATTTCCTGTTTAGGTTTTAGGATTGGTATTTTCAGGTATTAATATGTACAGTTCATGAATGGCTCTGAACTTGAATACTGACTATAATGAACAAGAGGTGATTCCGATGAACTTGTACATGACATTTGGAACAGTTGACTATTTAGAGGGTATTGCAGAAAGAAATGCGCAGGAGAATATGCTCCTGATGCATACGGATGAGAGTGCGATGCTGATTCACGAGACAGATGGAGAAACGATGCTGAAGGAACCGAAAAGGTATGAGGTGCTCGACACAGCCGGGTTATTTGAGAGAGCCGGATACGCTGTATTAAATAACATTCCTGTTACAGAAGAAGGAAAACCGCTGTTTGAGCAGCGCTTTAAGGAACGGGCCAGGATGATTGAAAACGAACCCGGCTTCGCTGCAATCCGCGTTCTCCGACCGCTGCGCGATGATACGTATGTCATCCTCACATTGTGGGAGGACGAAGCCTCTTTTAAAAACTGGCAGCAGTCAAACGCCTATGAGCAGGCCCACAAAAAGAGAGGAACCTCTGACGGGGTTGATCAAAAATCCATCTTCCCCCGACCTTCTTACGTGACCACCTATCAAGTTTTAAAGTAATGGCAGGGATCCGCGTAAAGCGGATCCTTTTTGCATTAACGACAAATACTATACCATGTTTAGACAAATGAAACATTATTGAAATGCTCAATTTTGGAATATTTCCAAGGAAATGACAAACTTTTGACACTATTTTCACACAGTGCAGGCTCTTTTCTTTGCCTGAGCATCCGGATTGTTAATCCAATAGATGGATAATGTCTCTCTCGTAGTGGAGGGTCAGGCAAAAAGTACCGCTGCACGTTCCACTTGGCGTACTGCCATTCTGACACCTTACCTCAAGCTGACTAATGCTGCCGATCGTCACAGATTTCGTCTGATTCCTTTCAGTCAGCTGAAATAGAGTAGCATTCGGCACACCGTCACCGTTCGTATCTGCCCGGACAGTCATGATGCAATCACTTTTATTCACGACCGATACAGTGGCTGAAGGGAATTGCGGCAGACCGACTGCTCTCCAATACTCCACAAAGCTTCCGTCGCAGGGCTGACTAATATTTCCGCAAACCTCATCAGAAATGAGGCGTTTTTCTATTTTTGGCTTGGGACAGGGTGGTTTAGGCGGATATATGCCCTGACAGCCCTTTGGATAAATAAATTCCGGACATCGGCTTTCAATCCATCTTGTGTCATCCATTTTCTCGCCTCACTTCGATAAAGGTCAATAAGAATCGTGCTTTGATGACGCATTCAATACTAGAGTTTTAGACAGCAAGTACATCATAGTGATACGTGATGCAATATTTCCCTCTGCAGGAGCCCTGCTGATTGCTTTCGGAAGAACATACAATAAGCAAGCCTACCAAATTTTTAGTCGTATACGATCTTGTATTGCCAGGGGCTATTAAAATTGGAGCGAGATTTTCCTCTGCTCCATTAACAAGGACAATTGGAATCATCAGCAGTTCATCCGCACAGCCGCTATCATAATATACACTTACCGTGCCTGCTGTTTCCACTCCGTTTAATACATTTGCCGCCCTCCACAGCAGCTCGGGCAGAGGGTTGCCTCCTCCCCTGCATGGTACATTGAAATTACCGCAAAAATCATCCGTAACGATATCGCCTCTCATTGAATCGTCCGGACAACAGCCGCAGCAGCTTGCCATAGTAATTCATCTCCTTTTGTAAAGATAAAATATTCTATGGTTTTTGAAGAAAATGGTATGGGAGATAGGACTAAGCGTAGATAATAATTTTTCATTAAATTGAATTCCTCCTCAAGATGTCCGCAAAAAGGATTGTTCAATAGTTAGACCTTGAAAAGCTTAAGCGGTTTGCTGGTTGTTTAGGCTTCAGATTGGATCGGAGAGGTGTGAAGGCTCTTTCAGGAATAGCAGGAAAGGAGAGACGCAGTAATGACAAACACTGCTGGCTGCCATCTGCAGCTAAGAGCAGCAGTATTTTCGCATAAGAAAACCCCTGGTATGCACATGAGCATACCAGGGGTTACCTATTGGAATATGTTCACTCAGTGTGATCGTTCAGACAAGCCCGGGACATTTCAACTTTTTTTATTGATTCCCCCTGCTTGTCATGGCTTCCACCCTTCTTCTCACATAGCCATAAACGAAAATGAACACAAATACGACAGCCGCTCCTATTGAAGCAGCTCCCTGAATCCACTCCAATTTCAGCATTAGGACAGCTCCAATGAGAAAGCCTTGTGTGAGAAGGATCGTTCGAAGAAGTGTGTAAAAGCTTTTACTTTTCACTTCTGTCCTGACTGGGTACAGATCCGGCAAGGAGAGCATATCGAAATGCTTCACTAGCGAGATCAGCTGCACACCAGTCAAGAAAATGGCGGCCAGGATAACCGCAATCGCTCCATAAAGATTGGTTTCTGCAAAAAAAGCAACGGCTCCGGCTATGACGGTAAGCCGGATGAAAACTCCTAAATAATCCGTTCCTCTAATAAAGGCTCTCGATAGCATGTACAGGTAAACATGCTCTTGTCCGAACTTAATGCTGCTTAGAATCCAGTCAAGATAGATCCTTCGTTTTGCTTCCTTACGAAGCTTAGGTACATCTGTAAACAAATCGGCTAGCCGGTAAAAGGACTGCTTTTTGCGGTACTCTGCTCGGATAAGCCGATCCCATCTAAGTCCCTTGCCTTTTGCTGTACGTCTGTAATACATATAAAGCATTCCCATAAGCAAGGCAATGATAAGAGCATAAACAGGCATAGCTGAAAGGACAAAATACAGGACTGCAGCATTCAATGCGAACCGGACAAGCCGATCCCCAGCTATAGATATATTTTCTTGTGAAAAGGATATGTACCAATCACAGTCCATGTTCCACCAGATTAGCAATAACAGCAAAACACCCGTTGCCAAATACCAAGCTCCCGCAGAGGAAACAGCAAGATAGAGCGGGCCGAGCAAAAGAAACAGCAAAATGATTGGCAGCATAAACTGGATAAAACTATAGGTTTTCGCTTTCCTTAAATAAGGGTTCATCTTCCCTTCAAGCGGAAGCAAAAATACTAAATCTGCTTCTTTAAATAACGTTCGTACACTCGAAAGAATGAGGACAGCAGCAAGTACAGCTGCAGTTGCCATTTCAGCCGGAAATGCTTCAGGAAGCTCTTTCAGCCACGATTGATACCATAGCGCCCCTCCTGCCAGGAGAAAGATCATAACAATTAAAAGATGGTCGTTGAGCATATACCTCAAGTAGGAGCGGACTTCCTTTATATGCTCTTCGAGACGGCTGTTCCACAGCTCAAGAACGCTCTTCATAATCTTCTTCCTTCGTCAGCTGAATGTAAAGATCATCCAGGTTCGCTCCACTCATCCCGAATTCCCGCTGCAAATCGCTTAAGGTCCCTTTGGCACGCACCTCACCATTATGCAAAATAATAAATGCATCGCAATAGCGTTCCGCAGTCGCAAGGATGTGCGTGGACATAAGAATGCCTGCCCCCCTTTGCTTAGCCGTATCCATTTGCTCAAGCAATGAATTAATCGCAAGCGGATCCAGACCCACAAAAGGTTCGTCAATAATATACAGTTCCGGCTCAACCAGAAAGGCGCACATGATCATGACTTTTTGTTTCATCCCTTTGGAGAAATGAGCAGGAAACCATTTCAAGCGCTTTTCCATTCTGAATTCTTTCACAAGCGGAGCCAGTCTTGAATCCAATTCAGTTTTCGAAAGTCCATACGCCATCGCGGTAAGCTCCAAATGTTCATAAAGCGTCATTTCCTCGTAAAGAATCGGCGTTTCAGGGATAAACGTAAACTGCTGCCTGTATTGTTCATGATGATCATCAAACGTCTGCCCATTAATGGAGATCTTTCCTTTATTCGGTTCCATCAGCCCGATGATGTGTTTAATGGCCGTGCTTTTCCCGGCCCCGTTTAATCCGATCAGCCCTACAATCTGGCCTTTTTCAACAGAAAAAGAAACATCTTTCAAGACCGGATTTCTTGTGTAGCCCCCTGTTACACCATCTACATGCAAAAGTGTCATATCCTTAATCCCTCTCCATACTGTATTGTTCATGTATGTATCATAACAAAACGACTGGGCCGCTGTCGTGTAAGCCGGTGGCTTTAAGCAAAATTATCCAGTATAGAGGCTCATGCCATCGAGCATTCTAAATAGGGAAGAAGGAAGTTCATTTACTTTGCGAATGAGGTGTTTGTCAAAGACGTAAAAGCTTAAACAGTTCACCAGAGTGGAAGTCAAGGATTGTATCCGCGAGCACATCGCTTAAAAATGAGGTGTTTGTTAAAGGCAGAATTTCTGATTGAAACCTTTTTAAGCCAGCCGCTTCTATCAAATGAGGTGTTTGTCGAAGGCATATTACCGTTTTAAAAATGAGTCCTTCCCTTCTTCTTAAGCAGGGCCTGCCAAACGCTGCAGGTCCTGCTTTCCTGTTTTATCCTCAGTCTGCGGCATCCCCAACGTAACCCTTCTCACTCCTTCAGCCTTAAAAATATTCTGCGTATTTAACCAGCATAATAAGGAGGGCAAATAGTGTAAATATTCCTGCTGCGATAAGCGCATAGCTAATCTGAAATTTATGTTTTTGATGTTCCATCTTAGTCCCCGTGGCAGATTGTAGAGCCACATCCACCGTATTGGAAAAAGCACCTCCGGATGATGAAAAAAAGTAAATAAGGGCAAATCCAAGCAGTCCTACAAAAAATGCATAGTCCGCTGCTTCTCCGCCTGCATAAAAAGAAATGGTCCAGCTTGTACCTGCTAATACGAGGCCGGTCAAGAGAATAGAAATAACTTTTTTCATCTAAATCCCCCTCCATTTATACCTGTATTTTGGTTATCTCTATCCATTACGTTTGATCGTTCAGATAGGTTCCATTTTCTTCCGTTCCAATCCTGTAACCTCATTCGCAGGCTCCGGTTTTTCCTTTCCTGAAAAATCATCCATGTAGCTATTCATTCTGAAACATGTTAGGTTTAAGAGAAGAATTGTGTAAGCGTTTTCTATCTAAGGCAAACTTTATATTGAACAAACGGAGGGGATTGTTTGTATACATTTCTTGCAGGAATTGCACTGTTGATTGCAGGCTATTTCATTTACGGGAAAGTGATCGAGAAAATATTTGGCATTAAGGAAAACCGTTCAACTCCGGCATACACTCATCAGGACGGAGTGGATTACCTTCCGATGGGAACGAAAAAGAATGCATTGATCCAGCTGCTTAACATCGCAGGTGTCGGTCCGATTTTCGGACCCATATTGGGAGCGCTCTACGGACCTGTAGCATTTATCTGGATTGTAGCCGGCTGCATATTTGCCGGAGCAGTGCATGATTACCTGACAGGAATGATTTCCATACGAAACCGCGGCGCGCATCTTCCGGAGCTTGCGGGAAAATTCCTGGGAAAAGCGATGAAACATGTAGTTAATATTTTTGCAATCCTGCTGCTTCTTTTAACAGGAACTGTTTTTGTCAGCGCCCCCGCTGCCCTGCTAGGAGATCTGTTCGGAGGCAGTGTGACAATGGGGCTGATCGTAGGAGCCATTTTTTTGTATTATATCCTTGCCACTTTGCTGCCCATTGATAAAATCATTGGCAGGCTTTACCCATACTTTGGTGCACTTTTGCTGATCAGCGCTTTAGGGGTGGGCGGAATGCTCGTGTTTACAGGCGCGCCGATTCCAGAGCTGACCCTGCAAAATATGCATCCTGATAATATGCCCGTGTTTCCGCTGCTGTTTCTGACCATCTCCTGCGGAGCGCTTTCGGGTTTTCATGCAACCCAGACACCGATTATTTCAAGAACAGCTAAAAATGAAAAAAACGGCCGGAAAATCTTTTACGGCATGATGATAGCAGAAGGAATCATCGCCATGATTTGGGCTGCTGCAGCCATGAGCCTGTTTAATGGTTCCGGAGGGCTGAATGAAGTGCTTGCAAATGGCGGTCCGGCTGCGGTCGTAAGTGAATCCTCCGCCATAATGCTTGGAGCTATCGGCGGGACGCTCGCTGTTCTTGGCGTGATAGTCCTGCCAATCACCTCCGGAGATACCTGCTTTAGAAGCGCAAGAATGATTATTGCCGATTACTTTACCATTACGCAGAAAACGTTTTTAAACCGGTTATGGATTGCACTGCCGCTCTTTGTCATCTCTTATGCACTTACAAACATCGACTTCAATTTGCTTTGGCGGTACTTTTCATGGGCAAACCAGTCCACAGCGGTTATTGCCCTCTGGGTAGGGGCCATGTACCTGTTCATTGCCAAGAAAAATTACTGGGTCGCCATGATCCCTGGAATTTTCATGACAATGGCTACAATGACTTATATTTTGAATGCACCTATCGGTTTTCGTCTTCCTATGAACGCTGCACTGATTGCAGCAGCCTTCATAACTTCTCTGATCATTGTGCTGTTTGTGCGGGCGGCCAGAAAAGCAAGAAAGGAAAAACTCCCGCTTGAACTGGAAGTATCCGGCGGCGGAAACGCAGCCTAGTCTACAGGGCTGCAGATTACACCTGCAGTCCTTCTCTTTTAGTTCCCGCAAGTTCCATCCTCTGACATCGTTATGGTAAAATACCCCTAAACAGTTGTGAAAGGGATGATTAAATGAGCTGCATTTTCTGCAAAATCATTAACGGGGAAATACCGGGAGCCAAGGTTTTTGAAAACGAGCATGTTGTCGCCTTTCTGGATATCAGCCAGGTAACAAAAGGACATACCCTTGTTGTGCCCAAAGTACATAAAGAAAACATTTACGAAATGACTCCTGAAATTGCCCGGCATTTTTTTGAGGCTGTTCCTGCCATTACCCGATCGATTAAAGAACAATTTCAGCCTGAAGGACTCAATTTGCTGAACAATAACGGAGAGCTCGCCGGACAGTCTGTCTTTCATTATCATATGCACATCATTCCAAGATACGGCAAAGGTGACGGATTTGGCGCCGTTTGGAAAACCCATACCAATGATTACACCTCTGAAAACCTTCAGGATCTTGCAGGCCAGATTCGGGAAGGAATTCAATCCCAGCGATGAAAACAGCCCATTCAATGGGCTGTTTTTTCGTGGTGAGAACCGTTTGGTATTCATGAATAAAGCAGCCCGGAAGACAAGACCACTGCTGCTTAGACCGGAATACCTTTCCCTAATGCCCGCATTGCAGACCGGCAGCACGGATTAAGAGGGATTTCAACAAAAATATTCAAAACTGTCTGTCATTTATGATACGATGAAACTAATTTTATTCAATTAACGCTTTAGGGGGCTATACAATGGCAAGAGCTTTAAATTTCAGTGCAGGGCCGGCTGCATTGCCGCTGGAAGTATTGGAACGTGCACAAAGAGAATTCAGCAGCTACAAGGAATCAGGTATGTCGATTATGGAAATGAGTCATCGCGGCAAGCATTATAACCGTGTTCACTCAGAAGCAAAGAACAGGCTGAAGAGGCTTCTGGAGGTTCCCGATACCCACGATATTCTTTTTTTGCAAGGCGGGGCAAGCCTTCAGTTTTCCATGGTTCCTATGAATTTTTTGCATGAAGGACAGACAGCAGGCTATATCGTAACAGGTTCATGGGCAGAAAAAGCTTTGAAGGAAGCACAGAAGATCGGCCGGACAAAAGTCATTGCTTCGTCGAAGGAAAAACAATTCCGTTCAATTCCGCAAAGAACTGAGTGGACCGCGCACGAAGGACTCGCCTACCTTCATATCACATCCAACAATACCATTTATGGTACGCAGTGGCATGAATTCCCTGAGACGGATGCACGCCTCGTTGCGGACATGTCCAGTGATATTTTATCCCGGCCGCTGGATATAGGAAAATTTGGTCTGATTTATGCGGGAGCCCAGAAAAACCTCGGCCCATCAGGTGTAACGGTTGTAATTGCAAACAAGGAATGGCTTGCAGCGGGCAGCTGTCCGCAATCCAAATTTCTCGATTACAACACCCATGCCGAAGCAGACTCTTTATATAATACCCCCCCTACTTTTGCCATTTATATGCTGGGGCTAGTTTTAGAGTGGGCAGAAAAACAAGGCGGAACCCGTGGCCTCGAAAAGAAAAACAGGGAAAAAGCGGCAGCCTTATATGATTCGATTGAAAGGAGCGGAGGGTTCTATATCCCCCACGCTGAAAAAGGCAGCGAGTCTCAAATGAATGTAACATTTACCCTCGCTGACAAAGATTTAGAAACGGACTTTCTTGCGAAGGCGGCAGAACAGGGGTTTATCGGATTAAACGGTCATCGGAGCATTGGCGGCTGCCGTGCATCTATTTACAATGCCGTGCCGCTTGAAGCCTGCGAAAAGCTTGCCGGCTTTATGAATGCTTACAGGAAAAATCATCCCGCCAGCACTTTTTCTTTTCAATGAGCGGGGCTCCTGTTATAATTTGTTTAACCGCTTTTGCAATGGGAAATTAGTTCACCATTGGAAAGCATACTTTTGAGCCAAGAAGAGGAGAGTTGAGTTATGAAAACAAAAGAACTGGTTACGATGTCCCTGTTTGTCGCCATTGGGCTTGCTTTGCACAGCATTATCCCGCCGATTTTTTTCGGCATGAAGCCGGACATGATGCTGACTATGATGTTTTTGGGAATTGCCCTGTTTCCAACCCTAAAAAACACACTGCTTTTGGGGGTATTGACAGGAATTCTTTCAGCATTGACCACTGGATTTCCGGGCGGGCAGCTGCCGAACATCATTGACAAGCCGCTTACAGCGCTGGCGTTCTTCACATTGCTTGTCTTAGCGGGCAAAATGACTTCGAAACCTGTGACTGTACCTGCTTTTACAGCAATCGGAACCGTATTATCAGGAATCATATTCCTTGGAAGCGCCCTTTTCCTTGTAGGTCTTCCCGGGGGAGCAGGATTTACGGCCCTCTTTATAACTGTAGTTTTACCGGCAGCCGCATTGAATACGATTGCCATAACCTTTATTTTCCCGATCGTTGCAGCCATAAATAAACGTTCAAAAACCGTTTCGGCTTAAAGATGATTGATTCAAAGGGGACTGACCGTTATCGGGCAGTCCCCTTTATTTGATCAGCCTGAGCTTTTAAACATCACATTGCATTCATATTGTTCAGCAGCCATGCTGATTTGAGCAATCCTCTTTATTTTAATGCAGCAAAGACAGCATGATGCCGACAAGCAATGTGATCCCTGCTCCTCCCGCCATCACTGCCGCCCGCTGCTTTAACACCCATTTAGGCGGATAGGAAGCAGCCTGCTGCGCCTTTTTTACATAATTGAGTGAAACGAGTAAGAAAACGAGACTAATGAAGTAGAATAGAATTCCCAATCAGCATCCTCCTTCTCCCCCTTATACGCCTATGTATATGCCTTTACGAACCCGGCTATGAAACTTGTTTCCCTTCCCTCCTGGTGATCCTGTTTAACAGAGCGGCAGTGGGGTATCATGTAAAGAAGGATTTTTTGGTGGTAATGTGGAATGTTTTAATATCGGATAACGGGAGTGATGAATGAATGTCAAAAGCCAAATCCATTTTCCTCGGAATTCTTGCCGGAACCGTTGCCGGAGGCGCAGCAGCCCTGCTTTCCGCCCCTTCTTCCGGAAAAGATCTGAGAGGCCAGATCAAAGACAGCAAAGACCGTATGCTTAATACCATCAATCAGCTAAAAGAGGAAAGCATCGCTTTAAAAGAACAGATTGTACAGGCAGCGAAAGACAGTGCAGAAGTTATTAAAGAGGTCTCAACTGAACTGCAAACGTCCCTCCAGGAATTCCAGGTGGAAATTGAACCTCACCGTGAAAACCTGCAAAAAGAAATTGAAGCAATTGAAGAGAAAATTAAGCAGTTAGAGAATACTATGAAAAATTGATGAATATTCCCATATAAGAAATATCTGTAATAAAAAGGTGCTCAAACTTTGTCGGTTTGGCACCTTTTTTCCTTATATCTTTCAATAGTAAAGGAATGCATTTATTTATTTAAAAATTTTGTTAATTTACATCTTTATTAATCTTTACTTTTTTGGGATAATAGAGAATATTAGAAACGGGGAAAAGTAGGTGAATGGAAATGAAGAAAAATGAAAAGGATTACACTGTAAAAGAAGCATTGCTCTTTAGTCAGAGGATCGCCCAGTTAAGCAAAGCGCTTTGGAAATCAATCGAGAAAGACTGGCAGCAATGGATCAAGCCCTATGATTTAAACATAAACGAACACCATATTCTGTGGATCGCCTATCATTTAAAAGGAGCCTCCATTTCCGAAATCGTAAAATTCGGAGTGATGCATGTCTCAACTGCTTTTAATTTTTCGAAGAAATTGGAAGAGCGCGGCTTTCTTGAATTCTCAAAGAAACTCGACGACAAAAGGAACACGTATATTCAGCTGACTCCTAAAGGAGAAGGAATTCTATTACAGCTTATGGAGGATTATGATCCTGCTAGAAATGCCGTGTTCAAAGGAGCGATGCCGCTTCAGAGCCTCTATGGGAAATTCCCTGAAATTATTGAAATGATGGCCATCATCCGGAATATTTACGGGGACGACTTTATGGAAATATTTGAACGATCTTTCAGCAACATTGAAAAGGAATTTGAAGAAGAAGACGGACGTCTAAAGAAAATCGAAGCAGAAGAAAAGGAAGAGGAGCAGCCTAAAGCTGCTGCGAACCAGTAATCAGGGGAAGCAGCCTCCTTCATAGAGGAAAAAAACACCTGCACTAAGCGCAAAGAGTCTTTTCAGACCCTGATTGCGCTTTTTTTTATAGAGCTTATTTAAGTGCATGAAGCCTTATATTTCCCCCTGCTCCGTCTTCTATTTTACTGCCAAAATAAATGTTTTGTTAATTTGATTATTTTTTTGTTTTTTAGTATTGATTTTTTCAAGCTGCGGCAGTAAAGTAGGTAAGGATTTATTTTTAGGGGATGGTGATTGTATGAACTGCTGGAAAACCATCGACCTGTCGAAAGACTATGGGTTTCAGCGTCTATTCATTTATTTTATACTTGCATCCATTGCAGCTTTTATTGCCCTTTACCTTCCTTTGTCGATGGTAGACCAAAGTGAGAAGCTGGATGCAGAGCATATGTTGACTTTCTTTCTATTATTGGTTTCGATTTTGCCCGTTCATAAACTGCTTCATTCCCTTCCGCTTATGGCATGCGGAAAACCGCCAAAAATGAAAATGGAATATGCAGGAATCATCCCGATTCTGCGCCTGAAGCCTTGCGCAAAAATCAATAAACAGCTGATGCTTGCAACCTTGCTGTCCCCATTTATCATTTTCACAGCGATCAGCATCCAGGCAAGCCTTTTAATGCCTGAATATGTTCATTATTTCTGTCTGGCCGCCGCCCTCCATATCGGCTGGTGTGTGCCCGATTTAATATACGCCCGTTTGATTATAGCCGCTCCGAAAACCTGTATTGTGGAAGAAGACCGGAATGCTTTGGAGATCCTGATTCATAAATAGCAGGAATTAGCTGTAACATATCCCGATGAAGATTCGCCATGCTTCACGCGGTACCGGTGCAGGAAAACCAACCGTATTAAAAAGGCTCTGAACATGTTCAGAGCCTTTTTATGTCTGGCGGATATTATTGCTCTCTTTTTACAGCGGGACGGGGGTTTTTTTCATGGAATTAAGCTTCGATTACTGGTCCAAGCCATTTATTTCGTGTATTTAAGACGTGAAGATCGCAACTTTTCACTTATATCGGCTATTTTTTACTTATATCGGCTATTTCTGCTGGATATCGGCTATTTTTCCAATATATCGGCTATTTTTTGATTTTATCGACCGAAATGAGGCATATATCGATTTTTCGGCAGCATTCGACAAAGATGCCAATTTCGGCAGACAGCTCCAAGTCTTCACCCTGCGTCCAGCCAGCTGTATCGGATACATCCCCTCCTATGCAAATTCAGCCGATCATCAAAGCTCCAGCGCCCGCAAAGAAGGCGCGGCCGACCGGTAAAGCCGCACAGCCGCACAGCCGCACAGCCGTAAAGCGCCGCTTATCAGCGAACAGACTCCAGACTCCAGACTCCAGTCCATAAATAAGCAAATGCCGGCTGCGGAATCATCAGCCTGGTTAAACAGTGCCTTTTTATCAAAAGATGGAAAGCCTGCATATTGAAAGAACAGCAGATGCAAACCGGCATTTTCCTATCTTTTTCTAAAGAATTTTGGTAATCTTATATGTATCAGTAAGGAAAGGGGGGATCTCATGTGATCATCTTGTTCATTTTCTTTGCTGTCTTCATCTTGTTTTATATCAACACATTAACGAACCAGCTTTGTGTCGTTCGTGAGATTCCTGAAGACCGTCAAACGAGAGTGTTTCGAATGATTAATGTCCTTATTACGATTCTGCTGATCTCTTCGTATATTGAAATTCTTTATACATAGAACTCGGAATCTGCTGCTCCGATCCATTTATACACAAAAAAGCTGACCATCTGATGGCCAGCTTTTTTGCTTATTGATTATTTTTGCTAAGATGCTTATTAGCAAACGTATGCTGCACCAACGATGATCAACAAAATGAACAACACAACGATTAACGCAAAACCTCCAGCGTAAGAACCGCCCATTGAACACACCTCCTTACCGATGGTTAAGATATACTATGCATTTCATTTGTATTGCGAATGGGCGTATATCCTGCATTTGCAGTTACGAACAGCCCTTATTAATCAGCAAATGTAAGCTGCACCCACAATAATCAGCAAAATAAACAACACAACAATCAGCGCAAATCCGGAATTGTATCCTCCCATGACATATAGCCTCCTTTCGCGTTCATCACAGTATATGAGGACGTTTTTTGCTTGACTGGGTTTTTCGCCCAGAACGGAAAACTTTCTTCTGTTTTCCCTGAGGAAGCACGCCTGGCAAAAATTCACACAATTTCACATAATAGGAGATTCATGGCTTTTTTATATTTGAGAGCGCTTGCATTCCCTGGACTGGACTGGCGTTAAGCAAGGCAAGCTTTCATTTCTTAGTTCGATTCAATCCGTTTAAACAGTGCACTCTCGCGAGATTAGGTTGCAAAAGTCTACTGAACATGGCACAATGTTTTATAGTATTTAGTACAAACACTACTATGGCAGGAGTTGTATCGAATAATGAAAAAAATGGCTATAGCGGCTATTACAGCGACGAGCCTTTTCACACTCGGCGCATGCAGCAGCGGACAAGCTGGCGGTTCTGATGTCGTGGCTGAAACAAAAGCTGGGAATGTAACGAAGGACGAGCTATACGAGGCAATGAAATCCCGGGCAGGCGAGCAGGTTCTGACGGAATTGGTTCATAATAAAGTGCTTGGTGAAAAATATAAGGTTTCTAAAGATGAGATTAAAAAAGAACTTGAAACCATCAAGTCTCAATACGGTGCTGAACAAATTGATGCCCTGATTAAAGATCAAGGTGAAGAAGCTGTTAACAATATGGTCAAAACGGAACTTTTGCGTAAAAAAGCTGCTGAAGCAGAAGTCAAGGTTACAGATGAGGATATTAAGAAATATCATGAAAGCCTGAAGGGCAAAATTAAAGCGAGCCACATTCTCGTTGAAGATGAAGCAAAAGCCAAAGAAGTGAAAAAGAAGCTTGACGACGGCGGCAAGTTTGAGGATCTCGCTAAAGAATATTCCTCTGACGGATCAGCCCAATCCGGCGGTTCTCTTGGATGGTTTGATAAAGAGCAAATGGTAAAAGAATTCTCAGATGCGGCCTTTAAGCTTAAAGAAGGCGAAATCAGCCAGCCGGTTAAATCGGAGTACGGATACCATATCATTCGTGTGGATGAAACGTATAAATCCTTCGAGGAAATGAAAAAAGGCCTGGAAGCAGATGTTAAAGAACAAAAACTTCAAGATCCTGCGACCATGCAGGCGGGCATCGACAAAGCGCTCAAGGACGCAAACGTAGAAGTTAAGGATAAGAAGCTTGAAGACACGTTTAAAGCTCCTGAGCAGCCAGCTATGCCTGCTCAGCCTGCTCCGGCCGGACAGTAATAGGAAAGACGCACATGTAAGAGGAGGCCTTTGAGCCTTCTCTTTTTTTACCTTTTTCCTCTCCTTTCCATCACCCGGGGCTTTCCGCACTTGCTATTTATTCCCGTACCTGTTATCCTAGTTAAGAATTATTTTTGTTCGGATATTAAGATCGAATACGTTTCAGCTTGATATTTTTAGAGCAAGAATAGTAACACGTTTGTGCACATGCACTAGGAGGTAACAAAATGTTAGAAGGTACAGTTAAGTGGTTTAATGCAGAAAAAGGTTTCGGTTTCATCGAGCGCGAAGATGGCGACGACGTATTCGTACACTTCTCCGCTATCCAAGGTGAAGGTTTCAAAACTCTAGAAGAAGGCCAAAAAGTTACTTTTGAAATCGTTCAAGGTAACCGTGGCGATCAAGCTGCTAACGTAGAAAAAGCATAAGTTTTGCCCATATAAAAAGACTCCTGCCTGCAGGAGTCTTTTTCTTTTGCTAACCTATGATAAACCCGGCCGCTGCTTTCCACTCTAAATCCATAAGCGCTCCACCGAGTTTGAGCATGCGGGGTCTAACCTTTTAACCTGTCCTGCTTCTCCCGCTGGAGTCTAACGCCTCACCCGGCAGGTGTCTATGCACGAACGCAGCCTGCTGCTGTAAGAGAATTATACGGTCATTTTTTCAGCTTTTCTCCGCTCTCTTTCAGCTTTGATCCGTTCAAGATAAATCCGGCCTTCCTGTTCGATGAATTCCAGATCCGTTTGTTTATCTTCTCTCGATAGAGTTACATACTTAAATCCGCTGAAAAGCACTCCGCCCATACATAAGTAAATCCACCACGGCATTGTCAGCATCCCGGTTCCTCCTTCAATAGCCAAGCATTTATCTCATGCTTATGCGCCAGAAGAAAGGATTATGCTAGTTATGGAAAACCGGTTTATAAAAGGATCTGTTTTCAAGAGCAAAAACCCTCTCAGAAAATTCTCCAGGCTTCACCCGTTCAAGAGCCCTGTCCAGCATATTCATTTTCGCATCCAGATTATCTATATAATGGAGAATCTCTGCTTCTTTAATCATCGGCGGTTTTGGGCTTCCCCATTCAGCTTTGCCGTGATGGGATAAAATCATATGCTGAAGAATGACCACTTCCTCCGATTCTATTCCAAGCTCTTTGGCCGCCTGGGCAACTTCGTTTACCATAATGGATATATGCCCAAGCAAATTCCCTTCGACTGTATATGCCGTGCTGATCGGACCGCTCAATTCCGTGACTTTCCCAAGATCATGCAGGATGACGCCTGCATAGAGAAGATCTGTATCCAGTGATGGGTAGAGCGCTGCAATGGATTTTGCCAGATTCAGCATGGAAACGACGTGGTAAGCAAGCCCTGAAACAAACTCATGGTGATTTTTTGTTGCCGCCGGATATTCAAGCAGCGCCTGCTGATGCTGCTTCACCAGATGCCTTGTAATCCGCTGGATACTTGGATTCTTCATTTCAAAAATATATTGAGTGATCGTATTCATCATTTCTTCTTTTTGTAATGGAGCCGTCTCCAGAAAATCGGATACATCATGGGACTCATGGTCGTGAAGAGGTCTGATGTTTTTAATTTTCAGCTGGTTTCTTCCCCGGTAATGATGGATATCGCCTGCAATTTTTACGATTCCCTGCGCTCCATAGGTTTGCTCATCCCCTTGGCTGGCATCCCATAGCTTTGCTTCAATTTCCCCGCTTTTATCCTGGAGGATGAGGGTCAGGAAGGGTTTCCCGTTGCTTGCTACTCCTTTAGTTGAAGATTTAATGAGCAAATAAAGCTCAACCTGTTCCCCGACATCAAAATGCATAATACCTTTAGACATGAAGATTCCTCCCTGTTTTTATCTGTGAATAAGTATAGCATACTTAAGATAGCCCGCTTTTCTAAACGGTTTTTTCGATTCTTTTTTGATCCATTGCATCCCTTTCAAGCACGTGAACGCCGCCAGCGAACTCTTCAGCCAGCTGTTCATGGCAAGTGAAGATAAGCACCTGCTGTCCGGCTGACAATTCATGCAGCGTCTTAAGCATCTGTGACGTCCGCTCCCCGTCAAAATGCACAAACCCGTCATCGATCAGCACTGGCAAATTCAGCGTCTCGTTCAGGCTGTTTATCAGTGCCAGTCTAAGTGAAACATAGAGCTGCTCCGAAGTAGCCTGACTCAGCTCTCCAGCTTTAAATCGCTGGCCGTCTATTCTCTCAGCAATGAAGGTTTGCTCGCGCTCCGGCAGGTAGACGTTCACATATCTGCCCTTGGTCAGCTTTCCGAAAAAATAAACGGTCCTCTCAAGCAGCTTTGGCATTCTGACCGTCCGGTAGTATTGGATGGTACGCTGGAGAAAATCCCTCGCCAGCGTTCGAACAGCCCAGTCTCTCGCTGTCTGTCTCGCTTCTTCTTTTTGGACCTCAAGCTCATGAAGATGGTCAGAATAGCTGCCATCAGCCTCCAGTGACCTCAGCTTAGCCTTTAGATGCGAGGCCTGCTCCCGTTTCTCTTTCAGACTTTGCTCAGCTGATTCAGCGTCTATTCTAGTTTTCCGGAGCTCATCCTCTAAAAGAAGCCAATCGCGGCCTGCAAGCTGCTGAGCTATATCGCTCGCCTCCAGCTGTCTCTCTGTCCACAGCAGCTTTTTCTCTGCTTCCCTGCGCTCTTGATGGTGAACGGCCATTATCCGGAAGGCTTCTTCGTCATGAACTTGAGCTGTTTTAAGAAGGTTATAGTATTCTTCCTTTTTGCCGTTCAATTGGAGGAGCCGCTCTTGATAGTCTGCATTCACTTCCTCAAGCCGGGCTTCAATATGAATGATTTGGACTGCTTTCCCGTTTTCCGCAAGCATTGCCGAGTGTGCTTCCTCTATAGCATCCGTAAGGTTCCTTCCACGAGCATTCCCAAGACGGAGGAGGCTTTGAGCCTGATGTTCGAATTGCTCTGCAGCTGCTTGAGCCGCGCGGTAAAGCTCTTCTTTCCTTTGCTTTTCCGAGTAGATCTGCTTATATCTTTCTATCATTCCAATAGATTCGGCCAGAGAAGAAGTTCCTGCTCCTTCTTCCAGCATCAGTGCCCTTCTGATCGGGTTCAGGCTTTCTTCCAGCTGAAAACGGTCTTTCTCCCACTCCTCAAACCTGGCGATGATCCGGTCGCAAGCTCTTTCTTCCTGTTCAGTACGCAGCTTTTCCAAATCTGCCATCTGTTTGATCTGCTCGTCTTTCCACAATAGTCCTCTTATTTCTTCAGCCCGCTGTAAGGAACGCGGAGAGGAATCTTTTGTTTTTTCGAGTTCACCCTCAAGCACACTCTTCCGCTCATGAAGATGCTCCATAAGAGAGCGGCTTCCCCTGTTGTGGAGCCGGATCAGGACACCAGACAAAAGGAGTATGGCTGTAAGGATTCCCGTGATCATCCACTGCTGCTGAATAACAGACCATATCATTCCTGCCCCCAAAAGAATGGTTAGCATCACAAATAAAGCAGTAAAGTTTTTTTGAAGGTTACCTGATTTTTTTTTCTGACTTTCCATCTCTTTTTCCAGACTGACAATTTCCCGTTTGAGCTGTTCTGCATTGAGAGGATTATGATCCTTTTCGAATGTGGAAAGCTCCTGCTCAAGCTGCAGCCGCACTTCCTTACCCATTGTTTTTCCAGCTAGTGAGGCATAACGTGCCTCACTTAAATCAATGGCTTCTCTTGCCCGGTCGAACTGCTCATCGAGCTGCTTTTTTTGGAGGGAAAGGGTTTTTGATGCTTCCAAGGCGTCAGAAATCGCGCTTTTCATCTTAATTGTTGTATCGATAGACGCCAGCTTTTCCTGATGAGGAGGACTCTCATAGACTTGATCAGCCAGTTCCGTGAGTTCTGCAGTCATGCGCTGAATATCAGCTGCAAGAGCATTCCGTTCTTTTTCCAGAGCTTGGTACTCGGCTGATTGTCCTTTTAAGCTCTCGATTTCTGATTTATTTTCCAGTATTTCATAGTCTGGTTTTAAACTGGAGGCTTTATCAGTAAGCAATCGGATTTGTTCCGCAAGCCTTTGAGCTTGTACCGACAGCGGCTCTATTTCTGACTTCAGACGGTCAATCCGATTCGTGCCGTCTGCAGGAAAAAGGCTCGTATCAGGCATGGTCGCAAGCTCCTGCTTCAGGTTTCTTTGTTCATTCAGCAGCGGGAGGCAGGAAATCGCTTTGCTTAAAAAGGATTGCTGTTCGCGAAGGTACTTCAAGCGTTCCTCGATTTCTTGAATCCCGGTCTGTATTTCTCCTTCCTGCTGTAAAAGCGGCTGGTAATCCCTTTCCCGCTGCGCTGCTGCTCCCGCCGCATCGGCAGTGCGCTTAAGCCGTCCCAGCTGGTCATTTAATACAGGTTTTTTGCCATTTGGTTTAAACAGCCTTTCCTGTTCTTTTGCAAGCCTCTGCTCAAGCTTATACACCGTATCGGTACCCACCATGCTTGTTACGTAAAGGAATTTTCCAATCTCCTCTTCATTTAGCTTCTCAATTTGCTGAAGACCATGCAAATCAAATGAAAATACAGATTGATAAAAGGTCCGATCCATTCCGCCTGTCCATTCTCGAAGCAATTTTTCCCCTGCCGAACCGCCGCCGGGCAATTCAATGACAGCTTCTCCACCGGATTTTCCGCGAACCCGTTCAATTTTCACCCGTCCGGTACCTGGAACTTCCGCAATTATGGCCCCGCCAAAAATTTCACTGCTTTTAGGTTCGTATTTGCTGTCAGCCTGCTGTTTTGAAGGAAGACCAAATAATATACTGTGGATAAACGACATGATGGTGGATTTGCCAGCCTCGTTCTTTCCATAAAACAATACCTCCCTGCCTTCTTCCAGAACAATCCGCCGGCTTACAAACTGGCCGTATCCATAAATAACGAGCTCTCTGATGATCATTTGTGAAGCTCCCCTTCCCTCAAAAGCTCTGTCAGAACGAGATTCTCCGCTTCCCGGATCATTTCCAGCTGCTCTTCTTCGGTAAATTCAGATAAGTGCTTACGGACAGAGGCGTGACTAAATAAAGGGGACGCCGCTTCAGCAAAGGATTGATACGTTTCTGTTATCCTAAAGAAGTCCCTGTAAAAAACAGAATCCTGTCTTAGCCGCTCCCTATCCATCTGAAGCACTGTGTGATCGGTTATTTTCCCAACCCAGACAAAATCCTCCCGTTCCTCTTCCTCCTCGTTTAAAACAGACATGATGTCCTTTACTGCATCGTTTTGCTTTAAATCTGCTGCCATCGGAGTTTCTCCAGTGAGCTGAATTGAAAGAACTGCCGGGCGGCCGCCGATTCTCAGCTGCTCTTTCGCCTCCCTGCACAATTCCATCAGTCTGCCGGCAGTTTGAGCCTCATTTAGATTCACAAACAGTTCTTCCCATATGACATCACAGAGCGGGATAAAATCTGTTTTCACACCTTCCTCATTTATAGATACGCAATAGCAGCCTTTCTCACCTGTTTCCTTTCTGTGGCGCCCCTGGAGGTTCCCCGGGTACACAATCGAAGTTACCGGGGATGGCAAAACTGACCGCTTATGAATGTGCCCCAGCGCCCAATAATCAAATCCTGTTTTCTCGAGATCCTGAATCGTGAAGGGGCTGTAAACATCATGCTCTTCATTTCCTCCTTCAGCCGATCCATGCAGCAAACCGATGTGGAAAGGGGCCCCTTCTTTTTTTATGTAGGAGGACGTTAGGTTTTGTGTTACGGAACGTTCCGGATAGCTGTAGCCATAAAGGTGGGCAGCAGGCTCTCCTGCTTTCAGGAATGGAATGCATTCAACTGCTTCATGACTGAAAACATGGACTGATTCAGGCCATTCCACCTGCAACCACCTCCCTCCCATATGATCATGGTTCCCGTGGATCACAAACACCTCTATCCCGGCTCTGTCCAGTTTTTCAAATTCCCTTTTCAGCCGAAGCTGAGCTTTCAGGCTCCTGTTTTCCCCATCGAATAAATCTCCGGCGATGATCAGAAAATCCGCCCTTTCCTTAATCGTATAGGATATAAGGTTGGCAAAGCTCGCAAATGTGCTTTCCTTAAGCCGGTCAATCACGTTTACCGGCAGGTGCCGCAGCCCCGCAAAAGGACTATCCAAATGCAAATCGGCTGCATGAATAAATTTCAAAGATGTCATAATAACCCCTGCTTTCGTAAAGCCTTTCCTTTTATTTTATCATCCGGACAAAGCGAATGCACGTTCTCTCCTGAATGATTCATTAAATGAAAGCTCTGGTGAATCCCGCTGTTACTCTTGCTTTAATAGATGATGGATGGATCCTCCCTTCGCAAGTAAGGTATCGTAGAAATGATTGAAGCGTGGTCTCTGTACTCTTTTATTACAGGCAGACCCCCTGTAAACGTGGCAGTAAAGCCCTAAAACTGTCCATCAGCAAGGAACGGGTACTCCAGTTTGCGGCGGTTACTAATAACTCCAGTGCACGGTTATAAGTGCTTGAATGCATCAATCATCAACTTTACGGAGGAAACGTCAATGATAGGATCATGAAAAGAGGCTTGATTCCAATTTTCGAAATATATAGTAAAATAGAATAATCTAAAGTTTATGGAAAAGCATTTTGAGATCAAGATGAAATTCCTGTATGTGAAAAAATTAGATGTAAAATTCAAGTAAAAATATATGGAGGAATAGGTATGTGGATATTATTAGGGGTTATTGCTATAGCATCAACTTTTATAAACCTTTATTTTTATGCAGCAGGAAAGGATTATAAGCTTGCTATGGCGTTAGGATTATCATTTACAGCATTGACACTTTGTGCAGAATACAGTCTTGTATCAGATTGGGTGAAAAGGGAAGATTGGTCAGCTTTAGGGGAAGCACCTAATTTTGAAAGGGTAATATGGTTTTTGACCATTGTTTCGATCTTACTGAATATTGCACCTGTCCTTTTAGAACGAAAAGGGAAGAGATCATGACTTTTTGTCATCCATTTACATCATTCAGGATGACTATGGAGTTCCGGGGGCGGCAGTTTTTAAGTCAATGAACTAAACAGAACTCCCGATTGCAGTGGAAGTTCTGTTTTTTACTAACTTTCAGCATTTCAGAGGTTATCCTGATGACAGACCTCCTGTACTCCTCAGCCCGTGAAAAGGCATTCTGACTGCACTGCAAGGTGTTATATCAAATAATAATCCTGAGCGTAATAAGCTTTAAATCCGCAAGACTCATAAAGTTTCAGGGCACCTGTGTTTTTTGCTTCGACTTCAAGAAAAACCGGGTTTCCTTTTTCTGTTTCTTTCGTAAGAATGGAAATCAGCGTTTTGCGGCCAATGCCCCTTTTTTGATGTTCGGGAGAAATTGCGAAACCATAAATCCATGCCTCTCCGTTTTCTTCTGAAACCCGTACCTTTCCTGCAGGCTCCTCCTTGTACTCAATTATGTACGATTGCTGTTCATTTTCCATTTTTAATCTTCTATTATATTCCTCTGCATCTTTTGGCGAAAATCCAAAACAGTCAACATCAATCTGTACTTCGAATGGAAAATCTGCTGCTTCCGGTCTTCGCAATACAAGGTCAGTGTCCGGATTAAGCGGACCGCCTTCCCACTTCATCTGATGCTCAGAAAAAACAAATACTGCCTCAGTCTTGCTTAAAAACCCTTTAGCGGATTGCGAGTTTCCTGGTGCATTCAGCAGAATTTGCCGATACCCCTGATTTTTCACTTCTCCTATTGCCTGCTGAAGGAGGTTAAAAAAGATCCGGTTCCTCCTGCTCCCGGGATGGACCATCCCGCAGATCTCCGCCTTGTTTCCAAAGCCATATATGGCAGTGAACCCTTTTAATACGTCTTCCTCATAGTAAAAAAAATCCTGTTTTACGTAATGATCGCGGTTTTTTAGCATCTCCCAGTTCAGCTTCAGCAGAATGTTTTCATGCTCCTCGCATGTCTTCTGCAGGCTTTTGATGTCCTCAAGCTGCTTTTCCGTTAACATGACCAATCCCCCAACTTGTGAAGTACGGAATTTAAGATAATTTGTTTAATAAAGCCTATCTGCCTCAGTTTCAGGGCATGTGCAGGCGGCTGAAAAGGCTTGGATGGGTGGATGTCAATCTCCTCCCCCGCCTCCGCCGTCTCCACCTCCGCCATCTCCGCCTCCGCTGTCTGAGGAGTCAGAGGAGGAGAAGAAGAAGCCTCCGTCGCTGCCGCTGCTTGAGCCGGAGTGACCTCCTTTTGACTTGCCTGCCTTTACTATGATGAAAATTAGTCCAAATAAAAGAATAAGTACCATAAATCCCATTCTGATTTCCTCCATCCTTTAAATAGTCAACTGACAGAAAACCGGGTGAACTTGCGTATAAGCGGATATCAGCCTTTTTATCGGGAATGCTAACCGGCAGGAAGGTGATAAAAATGAAAAAATTGTGTATGATCCTGCTGGCTTCCCTTGTTCTTTTCTACGGATGGAACCTCGAAAAGGTTTCATTTACCAGCGAAATAGCTGCAGCTGCTAAAACTCCGGATTTTACGAAGGAAGCAAAAAAAGAAGCCGCCAAAGCTTATCCGTTGAGCCCGGTGCTGGCAGCGAGGCAGATATGGGAGCAAACCCGCCAGGATCAATCCCTCAAACATTATCAGCTTACTCTGGCAAATGGACAGCGCAATAAAGAAGTTCTCGTTATTGTTCAATACAAAACCGGCACGAAGAAGATTCATTCCATTCAAGTGCATGAATTGAAATAATGCTAAACAGAACGTAAAGGAAAACCCGGGAATGCTGCTTGAGCATTCCCGGGTTTTCGCTGTTTTGCTGATAAAGACGTTTACTGGACTTTTCAGATTCGTTTGCAGCACGGTCTGCAGCACTGCTGCTTGATCAGTTATCTTTCCCCATGCTAATCGCTTTTTTAATATCTTTCAGCGAGCTTGAATTTCCATACATTAAAACCCCGCCTTTGTAAACACGTGCTCCATAGTAAGCAAGCAAAAAGATTGTTCCGAGAAGAATAACAATCGATAAACCGGCTTCCCAGAACGGTACATCGAGCATGCCTACCCGAAGGAACATAATCATCGGGGCAAAGAACGGAATATACGATGTCACGGTAACAAACGTATTATCCGGATTACCGAGGTTGAACATCGCAATCATGAATCCGGCTACAACGATGAAAATCATCGGTGTAATCATCTGCTGCACATCTTCAATCCGGCTGACAAGCGATCCTAAAAACGCAGCGAGAGTTGCATAAAGGAAGTACCCCAGCAGAAAGAAAATAATGCAATACGCAATCGTAGCAGGAGAGGTATTTGAAAATCCAAAAATTCCACCGCTCATTGCATCAATCTCTTCCATCCGGTCTTTAACGGCCAAATAACCAAAGCCGATCATCAGGGCAAGCTGGGTTAAGCTGACCAGTGCAATACCAAGAATTTTCGCAAACATTTGCTGGATCGGGGATATGCTTGAAATCAGAATCTCCATGATTCTTGAAGCTTTCTCCGTTGCAACCTCCATTGCAATCATACTTGCGTAGGTAATAACGGAAAAATAAATAACAAACAGCATCACATACACGAGTCCCCGGGCCTGATTGAGTTCTTCCGCTGACTTGGCATTTTCCTCAAGCGCGATTTTTTCCATTGCTACAGGAGCAAGAAGCTGTGCAACCTGTTCGGGTTCCACTCCCAGTTTTTCGGTTCCTGCGGCAACCTTAGTCTGCTGCAGCGACTGGTCCAGCGTATAAGCAAATTCGGCATTCATGACGGACTCTGCATGAAAGGTCCCTTTCGGAAGCCCCTGAGCATCACTGCTTAAAACGACATATGCATCCAGTTCCCCGTCCATTACTTGTTTCTCAAGCGTTTCCGGATTCGCTGAGGACTGGTTAATAGTTAAATCCGGTTCCAGAGTCTCCGCATTTTGGCGGAACGGCTCAAAAAATGTTCCGGACTGATCGATCACCGCAATTTGCTTCGGTTCATCCTTAATGAACAGCTCCATCACGTTTTGAAGATTTGATATTCCCAATATAAGCAAAACCGTGATTCCTGTTGTAATCAAAAATGATTTCGATTTAATTTTGCTCAGGTATGTATGCATTAGAACAACCCAGAATTTACTCATAGGAAGCACCTACCTTTTCGATGAAAATATCATTTAAAGACGGTTCTTCGAGCTCAAATCTGCGGATAAAGCCCTTGTTTTGAATGGCCGATAAGATATCCTGGGAAACTTCTTCGCCTGTTACCTGAAGCCGGATTCCTTCTGAGATTTTCTTCGCTTTTACTACACCCGGAAGCTCGCTTAGGTAAGACAGATCAAAATCTGCATGAATAATAACATTTTTCTTTCCAAAAGACCGTTTGATTTCTTTAAGACCGCCATGGACAACCGGCTTGCCCTTATGCATGATGCACAAATGATTGCACAGCTCCTCCACATGCTCCATACGGTGACTGGAAAATACAATGGAAGTGCCCTGCTGCCTAAGTTCTTCAACAGCTTCTTTTAACATTTCTACATTGACCGGATCCAGTCCGCTGAACGGCTCATCCAGAATAAGCAGTTTCGGGCGGTGGAGGACCGCTGTAATAAATTGAATTTTTTGCTGATTCCCTTTTGAGAGCTCTTCTACCTTTTTGTTTAAATACTCGGGAACTTTAAAACGGTCGAGCCAGCGTACCAGTTCTTTTTCAGATTCGCTCTTATTCATCCCCTTCAGCTTAGCCAGATAGACCAGCTGATCTTTAACCTTCATCTTAGGGTATAGCCCTCTCTCCTCCGGAAGGTATCCAATTTGATTTGTAACTTTGTAATTGACCGGTTTTCCCTGCCAGCTGATCTCACCCGCACTCGGATTCAGCAGACCGAGAACCATCCTGAATGTCGTAGTTTTTCCTGCACCATTCGCACCCAAAAATCCGAAAATCTCTTTTTCAGGTATACTGATATCCAGCTGATTGACAGCGGTATGCGCACCAAAATTCTTTGTTACATCATTAAGCACTAATGACATGTGTATCCCTCCTTCATCTATAGTTACGGCTCTTTGTGGAAAAAGTTTCATTTTATCTTAAATTATGAAATTGAATGCTGCTGGAAGGATTTTCGGAACCTGTTTCCGAAATAATATATAGAAGCTGCAAATTTGACTGCCATCAAAGGGGGAAATGAAAATGGGAATGTATTATTTGACTGTATTCGAGAAAAACGGGGAAAAGCTGCTGGATGAAAGCTATGAAGCAGCAAACGATCAGGAAGCAAAAGATCTGGGGACAAAAAAACTAGAAGAAAAAAACTATACAAAAAATACCCACCGGTGTGTGAATGCAGCCGGCAAAATGATTTTATTTGAACGGTAGGAAAAAAAGAGGTCCGGGACTCTAAGAGTAAGCAGTTCAGTTTTTGTGGAGAACAATGGAAATAACATATTAATGTACAGACCAAATCGCATAGTGATTTGGTCTCTTATTTCGCTGATATATCAATATTTTCACTCAATAAATGTATAGATCGGGAACATTTAGATAATGAACTTGTAACATCCGGATAAGCAATAAAATAATGTGAACGGGGAGATCCATTGCTTGATATTCCTCACGATATAATACCCCAAAAAATTAGAGTAAATTAATATTTTGGGGCGGGTCTATTTTAATTTCAAGCTGGTATTCTTTGTTTCATGCTACTGACCAACCAATGGATACGTTCGGCTCTCTTTAAGTGTATCGTTCATAATTTCAACTTCCCATGCATGAAAATCCAAAGCTGACAATTGGACAGCATTTTCAAATACAGTACGGTCTGCGTCCGTCACGGAATTTTTATCCATAGTGTATTGCACTTGAGCAACACCATTCGTAATTGACGAGTCAAGAATCTCAATCCCGTCCGCAACCGCTGATGAATAAAACACATCGCCTTCAACCGACTTCATTTTCTCAATGGTTTCAGGGAACGTCATCGGCTCACCGCTATCATTTACTATTTGCTCCTCTAACGGTCCGCCAGCAATAAATAAAGTCTCTTGTAACTCTTTATCATAGACTGCATAGTAGCCTCGTGTTGCACCTCTTTCCTCTTTGACGACCACCGCATCATCGAACGTTCTTTGAGCAACAGTGACCCTTGTTTCACCACCAGGATTTAGTAACGTAACATCTTCAATCCCGTATAGATCACTAATACCAAACAACGACTCGTAAAATAAACGGCTTTGCGCAGAAGTTGCGTCTAATTCACTCCCTTGTTGACTAAACTCCACGTATAAACTAGGCCAATCAAGTGTCAAATCAGCATATGAATTGAGTATGTCCTGCTCAGAAGGATCATTATTAAATAATGACGTTTCCAAGCGTTGTTCCGGAGAAATCATTTCTTCAGATTCTCTATCACGATCGATAGAATATGCAATATAAAAACTTTTATCTTGACTAATGACTTGAGTGTCAATGAAATAATTCGGATTTAACTGAGCTCCACCATAAACTTCTGTGTCGCCACCTTTTTCATCAGACGATCCAGTTTCTTCATTGGTATTAGTTTCTTCGTTGGTTTCACCTTCTGATGTGTCCATTTTTTCAGTGCTGCCATCATCCGATGACCCTTCTTCCGTGTCTGAGCTGCCATCGCTATCAACATTATCTTCGCCGTTGTCCTCAGTAGTGCCCTCAACCTCTTGTGAATCAGCCGTTTTGTTTTCAGTAAAATCAGCAGTCTGTGAGTTTTCTTCTTCCCCTGAGCTTGAACAACCAGCGATTAGAAAAGCTACGGTAAACATTCCGGATATTCTTGTCATTTTTTCCATTTTTAACACCCCCTATTTCAGCTATACCCCTTGAGTATGTGAATAAAAGTTTTTTATTTAAATATTTTTCTGAATTTATTCAAAGCACTCAACTTTCGCACTTGAATTTATGTGATTGAAGCTACGGCCTCTAATACCACACTTGTTTTTACAGATTTTCCGAACAGGAAAGCCCATTCCTTTAGGTGTGGGATGAAAGTGAGGTCGGATACGGAGTACCACTGAAAACCGTAAGGTTTGTGGTGCTTCAAGTATCCGAAATGTTTTGTTCTTTTTTTTATTGTCGCATTGAATCAGTTTTTAAATAAAACTGATACAATAAACCTATGAATGAATATAGAAGAACAAGTACAACCGTATCATTGCTCAACTATCATTTTGTCTTTTGTCCTCGGTATC
>NZ_JBNILJ010000007.1:0-130430 GCF_050107635.1 Metabacillus sp. 113a
GAGATCGAAAGTACATGTATGACGGGCAAGAGAACTAAGTTCTCTCCCTTTATAAATTAATACCCTATCCAATTTATAAACTTGAAAACATTGTAATGAACTTTTACACAGAAAAATGGACTTGACCAAATCTTGACCGATATCCTGTGATTTCGGCCGATTTATTGCAATCTTGACCGATATCCTGTGATTTCGGCCGATTTATTGCAATCTTGACCGATATCCTGTAATTTCGGCCGATATATTGCAATCTTGACCGATATCCTGTGATTTCGGCCGATTTATTGCAATCTCGGCCGATATCCTGTAATTTCGGCCGATTTATTGCAATCTTAACCGATATTCTGTGATTCCGGTCGATATATTTAAATCTTGACCGATATCCTGTGATTTCGGCCGATTTATTGCAATCTTGACCGATATCATGTGCTTTCGGCCGATATATTGAAATCTTGACCGATATCTTGTAATTTCGGTCGATATATTTAAATCTTGACCGATATCCTGTGATTTCGGTCGATATATTGAAATCTCGGCCGATATCCTGTAATTTCGGCCGATTTTTTGCAATCTTAGCCGATATCTTGTGCTTTCGGTCGATATATTGAAATCTCGGCCGATATCCTGTGATTTCGGCCGATATATTGCAATCTTGACCGATATCCTGTGCTTTCGGCCGATATATTGAAATCTTGACCGATATCTTGTAATTTCGGTCGATATATCAAAATCTTGACCGATATCCTGTGCTTTCGGTCGATATATTGAAATCTTGGCCGATATCCTGTGCTTTCGGTCGATATATCAAAATCTTGACCGATATCCTCTAATTTCGGTCGATATATCAAAATCTTGACCGATATCTTGTGCTTTCGGTCGATTTATTGCAATCTTGACCGATATCCTGTGCTTTCGGTCGATATATCAAAATCTTGACCGATATCTTGTGCCTTCGGTCGATATATTGCAATCTTGACCGATATCCTGTGTTTTCGGTCGATATATCAAAATCTTGACCGATATCCTCTAATTTCGGTCGATATATCAAAATCTCGGCTGATTTACTAGAATTTCGGCCGATAAACCGAACTCATTACATCCGCAAACAAATCTGGGCACCTTCAAAGAAAGGTACCCAGTTACATTCTTCTATTTTTTTAAACTAGCATCAGATAACGACTGAATAGAGTCCATTAAACTGCTCCGCAATGCTTTTTTCAGGATGGCCTTGCGGCTGCGCTTACCTTTCCGCTTTTGATAGGCCCATTTTAAAACGCCGAAACACATGAACACGCCCTCCTTCTACTAAATACTATATGATATGAGGGTTGTACCATTTTTGTTCAGGCTATGAGTGGAATTTGCCATTTTAACTGAAATTTCCTCTTATTTTGCAGCCGTCAAGTAGGCAGCCAGCTGATCTGCACTCTCTTTAATCTGCTCTGGCGACATCGTCCGGACCCCTTGCGCGAGGAAGGCCGGCAGGATTTTCATGCCGGTCAGATTCGCCATCGCTTCGAACGGCTTGAGCAATTCGTTCATGCTGTATTTGTTGTAGCCGCCTGCCTGATACGCTTCCTTCGGTCCGCCGGTTGAGGTGGCAATGGCAAATTCTTTCCCGTGCAGCTTTGTCCCTTTTGCTCCATAAGCCCAGCCGTATGTCAGGACCACATCCTGCCACTCTTTTAAGATGGCCGGACTGCTATACCAGTAGAAAGGGAACTGGAAGATGATCCGGTCGTGCTTCAGCAGAAGCTCCTGTTCTTTTTCTACATCGATCTTGAAATCCGGATACGCTTCATATAGATCGTGAACGGTAATGTCTTTCTCTTGGCTAAGCCTGTTTTTCCAAGCGCGGTTGACAGTTGAAGCCTCTAGATTTGGATGTGCAGCAATGACTAATGTTTTCATCTTTATTGCTCCTTTTCATACATGATTTCAAGATCTTTCCGGCTTTCATACATGCTGTAGATGGCTTGGGCAATATTTTCAGCGGAGAAGAAGGTTCCTTCCTCTACAAAACCTTTAATGGTCAGCGTGCCGACATAGATCCCTTTTGGGCTCAGCTCTTCATGAAGGCTGTAGGCCAGGCTGCGGATTCCTGCTTTTCCGATAGCCAATGATGAATAGTCCGCGTAAGGGTAAAGCGCCAAGCCTCCGCCTGTAAGCAATAGTGCTCCTTTTTCCATGTGCGGCAAGACTTCCTGCACGCTGGCAAGGGCCCCGGCTACATTCACTTTAAAATCCTGAACGAGCTGATCGCCGGTTAATGTGGTTGGTTTGCCAGGCGTTCCTGTCGCAGCGTTGTATAAAAGGACATCGATTGCTCCAAACGTATTTACCGCTTCATTTATAGCCGATTTTAGAGAGGCAGCTGAAGAAACGTCTCCCGCAAATCCTCTCGCTTTTATCCCCTCATTATTCAGTTGATTCTCATATTTGAGCAGCGATTCCGCATTACGGGAAATCATCGCAACGTTAAAGCCTTCTTTGCCGAATTTCTTTGCTGCAGCTAAGCTGATCCCCGGTCCGGCACCAACAATTAGTATCGTTTTTTGTATCAAAATAATTCCTCCAAACATTTGTATATGCAAATGAAACAACAAAAAAATTTATTTCTCTTTTTCAAGCTTTAAGCTGGATTCATGCAGCATCCGGCTCAAATCAAGGCTGAATTCTTTTCCGAGCAGGCCGGAGTACGATTCAAAAAGCTCTTTCAGTGAAGTCCTGAACTGTTTGTAAACTTCCTCTCCATCCTCAGTTAAAGAAATCATCGATTGCTTTCCTTCCATTTTTCTCAGAACAAGCTTTTGTTTCTCAAGCTTGTCGATGAATCTCGTGCTCGTGGAAGGGGCAATGGATAATTTTTTGCACAGCTCTTTTTGAGTAATTTCAGGATGAAATTTAATCGTCATGATCATATACAGATAAGAAGGAGCCAGATCGCCAAAATCAAAGATCTCCTCTGCAAGCTTATTCATGTTTCTCGCAAAGCGGCTCGCCGTAAAGTACAGACAGTGAATGAGTACCTCTTCTTCTTGATTCATTGCATCATTCCTCTTTTCATTTGCATATACAAATTAACATGCTGGGTATTAAAAGTCAATCCTTATGGATGGTGAAAAACAGACCTCAAGACTTGCCGGAACGTGCGAAAAACCGCCTATCGTTTTACACCATTCCACTGAAAAAAGGACCCGATCAGGTCCTTTAGATAAGGATGGTTACCGCACTATACATCAGCAGCAGTGCCATCAGAACATTGAACTGCATGCGGTATTGATGCAGCACCTTCTGGAAAACGGCACCGAAAAAGGCCCAGAGGATGGTTGCCAGAAAACCGAGAAAGGCGAGGAACAGCGAGAAAAACAGATAGCTTGCCGGTGATGCATAATAGGGAAGAATAAAGGTCGAAATGACAGTAATTCCGTAAAGAATCAGCTTTGGATTGATGAATTGCAGCATCATTCCCGCTGTAAAGGAAATGTTTTTCGGGTTGGAGTTGTCCTTGCCGCCGGGTTTGCTTTTCAGGATCTGAAAGGCAAGGAACAGCATGTAAGCGGCACCAAGGATGGTCATAAAAAATTCGACCTTCGGCAGGTATGTACCAAGCAGCATGTTAAAAGAACTGCAGGCGAGCAAAATCAGGAAACAGCCAGCACCAACACCGAGACAAAATTTGAAGGTCCGCTTAAATCCGTACTGATTGGCGAACGCCATCGCCATGATGTTGTTGGGGCCCGGGGTAAAGGACGTTACGAACGCAAAAACGAGAAAAGAAACGACTGACAAAATCTTCATCCCCCTCAAGTTGTGTGTTAAAATGACTAAAACGGTCTATATAACGATTTATATTATATTGTACATTATGGACGTTATATTGTACATCAGAAAATAGGAGTGTTTTTGTGGAGGAATTAAATCTTATTCTCGCAAGAAATCTGAAAGCCATTAGAGAAGAGAAGAAATTAAGTCTGGAGAGGGTGGCAGAGCTTACGGGTGTGAGCAAAACGATGATCGGCCAGATTGAGCGGGGCGGATCGAGCCCGACCATCACGACCGTTTGGAAAATCGCAAACGGCTTGAAAATCTCTTTTTCCTCCTTAATTCACGAAAAGCAGCCGGACACGGAAGTGGTCCAGAAAAATCGCGTGAACATGCTTTCCATCGATAACGGCAGATACCGGGTCTTCCCCTACTTCCCATTTGAGGATGAGCGGCGCTTTGAAATGTACAGCGTGGAAATCGATCCGGAAGGAAATTTGGATTCAGAATCCCACAATCCCGGAACGGAAGAGTTCATCACGGTCTTTGACGGGGAGCTTACAATCCGGATAAAACAGCAGGAACACACCATCAAGTCAGGCGATTCCATTCGTTTCAAAGCTGATGTTCCACACAGTTATCACAATCTGGGTGAACAAAAAATCCGGTTGAGCATGGTGATTTATTATCCGGAATGAGTGTGCTTCTTGTCTTCGGATGAGTCCCCCGAATACCGGATCCGGTGCATGATTGAGTCAGGGCTGCTTTAAATGAGGCCCGATGAGGAAAATAGGTTTTATTATGATGTGAGGGTTAAGAAGGAGAATGGAGAACGGTGGCGTTTTCCTTTTTTATTAAACTCTGATAGATACTATTGTTGATTTTTAACGGAAATTAAGAGAACTTCCATTGTTAGAAGTCCCATAATGTTTACCCCTTTATCCCCGTCGGTTGAACATAATTAGGTACAAAATGATATAACGCTTTAAAATTCCGTCACATGATATCGCAATAACGCGATAAAGGCAGATGATAACGCTATAAACACACTAAGCGTTAATGTGAATGGCCGTGATAAAGATGCTTTTCTTCATAGAGATGATGGATTTGTAAAAGCAGTTCGACAACAGAATGCATTGCTGCAGAAATATATGAAAAAGATGGATCTTTTAGTTATTCTCGCAAGAAAATGTATAATTTAAGTTCAAGGGGGCCATTTCAACAACAGGTGATCCACCCATATTGAAACAACTATCTGTGAATGCGCTTATTTCTTTGTTGTTAAATTGACTTTGAGCAAAGATTAATGATGAACCAACAATCATAAATACAGAAATAATAATTGAAAGACGCTGGGGTATTGTTAATCTTTTAGATAATAAATTTTTTAATGTCAAATGAATTTCCCTCTCTTTTTATTATTATTCCATAATTTTACTATGTATAAAGCTCAGTTGTATAGTAATTATTTTAATTGATAGTTAAAATGAAAAAAAGCCTGTTCTTCTTTATAAAAAGCATGATAAAAACTTTGGGTATTTAATTACATTTCTTGTTCCAACTCTTTATAGCGTTGTTTTATTTCCTTTTGCTTCTAACTGGATCAGCTGCAGCAGAGCGAGCCAATTCTCTCATTCAGACTTCGAATCAGCTCTCCCTATTCATCGGACCTGCCGCAGCCGGTTTTATTGATAAGTGGGGATCTTTTCCCGTTGTTTTCGGCTCGGTCTCCATTTTCCTTCTGACAGAAAGCCTGATAATAAGAAAATTAAAGGATCCTTGACTCGAAAAGCCCGATCAGACAGCGTGGAAATCGATCCGGAAGGAAATTTGGATTCAGAATCCCACAATCCCGGAACGGAAGAGTTCATCACGGTCTTTGACGGCGAGCTTACGGTTAGGATCAAGCAGAACGAACACACGATCAAAGCAGGCGATTCCATTCGTTTCAAAGCTGATGTTCCACACAGTTATCACAATCTGGGTGAACAAAAAATCCGGTTGAGCATGGTGATTTATTACCCAGAGTGAGTTCGCCATGAAAAAAATCTAATATATGTAAGATTTTGAAAAAGCTGTCCGATGCTGGCAGCTTTTTTGTTTTTTTGTCGAACGAAAAAGTGCAGGAAATCCTTTCCTAAAATTCAGTTTACCATTAAAATAAATTTTAACGGTAAATATTATTTAAACGGGGTGGTTATTCTGCAAAATGCCAAATTAAACGAAAGCGTCGTTTCTGTAAAGCCTAAACTTTTAACGCATCGTCCATTTGTAATTGTCTGGATGACAAGTATTCTAACGGGACTCGCTTTTTCCATGTTCCTCATTTCTCAAACATGGTTCGTCATCAGCGAACTGAATGCTCCTTCCAGGCTCGGTGCTGTCATGCTGCTGATGGTCATTCCGCGGGTGCTTCTCATGGTGGTTGGAGGGGTTCTATCCGACCGGTTCAGCCGTACACGATTAATCTCGATGGTGAACGGGACCCGCGGCATCATGATCGCGGGGATGGTGGTGCTTCTCATCACCGGCCATTTGAGTTTTCTTCTGCTTTGCCTGTTTGCAGTTATTTATGGGTTTCTCGACGCCTTCTATTGGCCTGCCAATCAATCGCTGCTCCCGGTAATCCTTGAAAAAGAACACCTTCAAAGAGCCAACTCCCTCGTTCAGACATCGAACCAGCTCTCCTTATTCCTAGGTCCTGCCACGGCCGGTTTTATGATTAAATGGGGTTCCTTCCCCCTCGTTTTCGGCTCGGTTTCCCTGCTTCTTGTGGCAGGAAGCCTGCTGATTAGGAGGGTTTCAGAACCGGGGAACCACCTGCCTGAACCAAAAAAATCTCCATCAGCAGATCTGAAGGAGGGCATTGCTTATGTAAAAAGTGTTCCTTATCTCACCCTTGCGATGTTTATGTCCGTCTCTATTAATTTCTTTCTCACGGGACCGCTTACCATCGGGATTCCGCTGCTGGTCGATCAGAGTCTGAATGGTGATGTACTCTATTTGAGCTTTCTCGAAAGCTCCCTAGCAGCCGGAATGATTACCGGGGCTCTGCTGGTTGGGAGCCTGAATATACGGAAAAAGCGTCCCATCGTTTTCCTGTGGATGATTTTCCTTCTTTCTTTAAGCAATATGCTGTTGAGTGTAATGACGGAGCTGTGGCATGGAATGGCAGTTCTTCTGGTCAGTGGAGTGACACTTTCCATCTGCAACATCCTATCCCCATCACTTGTGCAGGAAATGACAGAAAATCAGATGATGGGCCGTGTTCAAAGCCTGATGGCTACTGCTTCGATGGGATTTGTCCCGCTTTCTCTTGGCACTGTAACTATCCTGCTTGGCTTCGGCTTTTCCATTCAGTCTTTGATTGTAGTCTCTGCCATTTTTATGGCTCTGTTTGCCCTGATCATTCTTTGGAAAAGCAAAACCATCCGCCTCATTGATTAAGAAACTATGGTATTCTTTTTACAACAGACTGATAGGTGGGATGGTACGTGGCGGAAATTCGATCACTTTCACTGGAAATGATGAAGATTTTATCCGATCCGCGCAGACTGCGGATTTTAAATGCAGCGTCAGAAAGACCGATGACGGTAAAACAGCTGTCAAGCCTTCTTGGGGAACAGCCTTCCCGGCTTTATTATCACGTTAAGAAGCTTGAAGAAGCAGAACTGCTTGAGATGACCGAGACGAAACAGCTCGGGAACCTTGTTGAAAAATACTACAAGACGATTAACTCAGAGAACATCATTTACCGGGGAGATCTGCAGGCGCAGGCGAGTGAGCCGGAGCTTTCCCTCGCCCTCAAGCACCAGCTCCTCTCTCCGGCCTTACAGCTTTATGAAAAATCGCTTGCTAAAATCAGGGAAGAAAAGCGAAATGGGCGTGAACTCACTGAAATGCCCTATCACGTCAATTTCAGTACGTCCAGCCGCCGGATGACCGCGAAGCAATGGAGGGAAACCACAGCTGGCCTCATCTCGGCACTTGGGGTAAAAAGAGAATCCGAAGAACCGATCCATCAGCCGTTTAAAAGCGATGAAGAAGCGGAAAAGGCCGGAACCTACCAATACGTCCTGATCAGCTACCGGATTGAAGATGCGGAGGAGCTGGGATTCATTGAAGAAAAGGAAGACTAAAAAACCCAAGCATCCGCTTGGGTTTTCCCTTTATCCGCCATTCTCTGTCCCCCACCGGTGCATCTCCTTTAGGACCGGCATCAGCGTTCTCCCTTGCTCCGTCATCGTGTACTCAACTCTTGGCGGAACGGTTTCATACGGCGTCCGGCTGATAAACCCGTCTTCCTCCAGCTCCTTTAACTGCCGGCTCATTACTTTATCGGCGACCCCGGGAAGGAGCGTGCGGATTTCACCGTACCGCATGGTGCCATCTACTCCAAGATGCCATAGGATGACTGTCTTCCACTTTCCGCCGATTTTCCTCAGTGTATATTCAATCGAGCATTTCAGCTTGCCCTCTTCATTTACCTGCATACTCTCACGTCCTTCCTTACCTTAAGGTAAGTTTCCCACAAAAAAGTGCCTTCTTACTAATTTTTTAGCGGCTGTCTATAATAAAACCATACTCATTCAAAAGGAGGAAATACAATGCTTCCATATCCAAAATCTTTTTCACATATCGGTCTTTCCGTCCCTGACCTGGACAAGGCTGTTCAATTTTACACCGAGGTTCTCGGCTGGTATGTCATCATGGAGCCGTCTGATGTAGAAAACGACGACTCTCCAGTAGGACAGATGTGCCGCGACGTGTTCGGCAATGACTGGGACAAGTTCCGCATCGCCCATCTCGCAACCGGTGATAAGATTGGCGTCGAGCTGTTTGAATTCCCGCAAAACGAAAAGCCCGAGAACAACTTCGAATTCTGGAAAACCGGCATCTTCCATTTCTGTGTACAGGACCCGGATATTGAAGGACTTGTCGAAAAAATTAAAGCACACGGCGGCAAACAGCGCATGCCGATCCGTGAATACTATCCTGGAGACAAGCCGTACAAAATGGTCTACGTTGAGGATCCATTCGGCAATATTTTTGAGATCTACACACACAGCTACGAGCTGACATATTCCCAAGGTGCCTATTAAGCAATCAGCAGTCCTTTTCCATTTGGAATCGGGCTTTTTTTTATATAAAAAAAGGGATGGCAAGAGCCGGTGTCAAAAAGATACAATGGGACTATTTTCATTTTAGGAGGCAAAGGGATGGACATCGCAATAAAAGAACTGCCTGAATATGAAGTTGCTTTTATAAGGAGGACCGGAAGCTATTTTGAGCCGCAAGAGCATTGGGGGCAGCTGATCGATTGGGCAATCAGCAATGGTTTATATCCCCCTGAACAGTCATTCATAGGAATATCATTGGACAATCCGGATACGGTTGAAAGGAATAACTGCCGCCACGACGCCTGTGTGACGATTCCGGATGGATTCGAAAAGGAGAAGCATCCTGAAATGCAATTCAAGCGGATGAATGGAGGAGATTATGCCCTCTACCCTTTTTATGACATCCCTCCAAAATTGAAGGATGCCTATCAGTTTATATACGGAGAATGGCTGGTAAAAAGTGATTACAAAGCAGATCCTGACCGGTACAATCTAGAATTTAATTTGAATAACCCATCCGAAGATCCAGAGGGAAAATGCAGAGTGGATTTATATAAACCGATAAAATAAAAATGCTCGGCCCGAATTTGGCGCCAAGCATTTTTTTAATCGTCCATTTTCACATCGGCAGCTCCGATTTCTCCACCATCAGATCATCCAGGCTTTTAAACCGGTAGCCCTCTTTCTTTAAATCCTGGATTACCTTCTCAAGTGCATCGGCGTTATCCTTTGAAACCGTATGCAGCAGCAGGACTGCCCCCGGATGGATCTGGCTCATAATGCTGTCATAGGAATAACGCCAGCCGCGCTGCGCATCGGTGTGCCAGTCTACGAATGCAAGGGACCAAAATACCGTTTGATAGCCATACTCACTCGCAAGCGAAAGGACTCTCTCACTGAAAACACCGCGGGGAGGACGCAGATAATGCGCTTCCTGTCCAGTCAGTTTTTTCACCCGCTTGCTTACGTTGTCAAGCTCTGCTTTCAAACGAGCATCCCCGACTGCGGTAAGGTCCGGATGAAACCACGAATGATTGCCGACGATATGGCCTTCCTTCGCCATCCGCTGCACTAAATCCGGCTGGCTCTCAAGAAAATGGCCGGTGACAAAAAAAGTCGCCGGAATATGCTCCTTTTTCAGCACATCGAGTACCTTCGGGGTATACCCATTTTCATAGCCGTTATCAAATGTGAGATAAATGTCTTTTTTATTCGGATTTCCCATGTAGAAGGAACCGTATTTTTCCAATAGATCCTCCCGATCCTTTTCAATCCTGGCCGGCATGTGGTTCTTGCTTTTTTCAAAGCCCCAGTTGATTGGAGCATTGGAGACGGCATAGGCAGAATTCGGGAACAGCAGCAAAATGGCGAGCACCGCACTCCACATTCTTTTGCCCATTCTGATCACTCCTTTTTAAACGCTTTGTCCTATAGGGTGTACAACCTTTTCCTAAAACATTTACATAAAAAAAGATAAATGTTGTCCCATTCTCTGCATAAAATGATGGGGAAAAGGAAAGAACGAAGATGGAGCGAAATCTAAAAGCGAGGTGCAGCATGGAGAATCTTCACTTTGATCTTCCCATTGGTTTGTTGGGAGTATGCGGAATTGCTGGTTTCCTTCTGATAATGGCAGGAGTTCGTCTTTACTCAAAAGCGGAGCGGACAAACGCCATCCCCGTTGCGTACATCGGTTTGTACCTAGCGTCTATTCCAATCCTGGACGCCGCCTCCATTGTCAAAAGGACATCAACCTTCTGGGATTTAACACAACTCGTGCTGCTGAGTGCAGCCGTCATGTGGCTTTCGTTTTATAAACCAAAAGAAAGAAGCGGCAAGGATGCCTGAATGGGGCATGCTTGCTTTTTTTCTGGCAAAAACCTTGGTCCTATATAGTTGTCTAAACCACCTAATCCTCTCTCTTTTCAAAACCTTTTCCTGAACAGGTCTAGACCAGCTATCCGACGAATGCTAAAATATGGGTAAGATCCTTTACAAGGAGGCCATCCATGGAAACGAATAAACCGCTCCTTCTTACTAACCTCACAATTTACGCTGAAGACCGCACAATTGAAAATGGCTATCTCCGCCTGAAGAATGAAAAAATAGCAGATTATGGCTCGCTTGACGGTTACTTTTTTGACGAGGCTGACTATGAGAGAGTGATTAAGCTGTCCCCGTCCTTTTCCCTCATTCCCGGCATGATTGATGTCCATGTTCACGGGGCTGGCGGGTGCGATACGATGGATGCTGTTCCCGATGCACTCAAAACCATCGCTGAGTCACTCGCTCAGGAGGGAACGACCGGATTTTTAGCAACGACGATTACGCAGGATTCCCATTTGATTGAGAAAGCGTTGAGCAATGCAGCGGAGTACATAGGGGCTGGACAGGAGCCCGGGAAAGCAGAAGTTCTCGGCGTCCATCTGGAAGGGCCGTTTATTTCCCGGAAACGGGCAGGGGCCCAGCCGCTTTCGCATATTAAAGAGCCGGATACCGAAGTGTTTAAAAACTGGCAGGAGCTTTCGAAGGGGCATATTAAGCTGGTGACTCTTGCACCTGAAGAGCCGGGAGCTCATGAGCTGATCAGACATCTGAAAGCATCAGGAGCAGTCGCCTCCATCGGTCACTCTGATGCAACATATGAACAGGTGGAGGAAGCTATTAATGCCGGTGCAGCCCATGTGACGCATCTTTTTAACGGCATGAGGGGCATTCACCACAGAGAGCCGGGGGTAATGGGAGCTGCACTGTTAAGAGATGAACTGACAGTCGAGCTGATTACAGACGGTATTCACGCCCGCCCTGAGATGATTCTGCTTGCCTACAAGCAAAAACCAAAGGAAAACGTGATCCTTATCACCGATTCGCTTCGGGCAAAATGCATGGCTCCCGGAACGTATGACCTCGGCGGGCAACATGTTACCGTTACCGAAACGAAGGCAGCTCTTGAGGATGGGACGCTGGCCGGAAGCATGTTAAAAATGAAGGATGCCCTGGTCAATTATTCGAGGTTCACCAACTGCACAATGGAAGAGCTGATCCTCGCGGTCTCCACCAATCCTGCGAGACAGCTGAATGTGCTGGACCGTAAAGGATCAATTGCTGAAGGGAAAGACGCAGATCTTGTTATATTAAACAAGGAAAAAGAAGTCGTGATGACCATTTGCCGCGGAAAAATTGCTTTTGAAAAAGGGGGAGTGGATCATGGAGATCATTGAGGTACAGGATTACGAAGAAATGAGTCAGAAAGCCGCTCAAATCATAATCAGCAAGGTGATTCATAATCCGGAAATGGTGATCGGCTTCGCTACCGGCGGCACTCCTAAAGGAACCTACCGGCATTTGATTGAGGATCATCAAAAAAACGGAACCTCCTACAGCCGGATTTCCTCGGTGAATTTGGATGAATATGCAGGACTTGAAGCGAACAGCCCAAACAGCTACCGCTATTATATGAATCATTCTCTTTTTAACCACCTTGACATCAACATGGACCAAACTCATGTCCCGAATGGAACAGCAAAACAGCTGGAAGAGGAATGCCGCCGCTATGACGGACTCATAGACGAGCTCGGAGGGGTGGATCTGCAGATTCTCGGTATGGGGGTAAACGGCCATATCGGTTTTAATGAACCGGGGACGTCATTCACCTCCCCTACTCATGTTGTAGAGCTTGCGGAATCCACGCGTAAAGCAAACGCCCGTTACTTTGAGTCGCTTGAAGACGTCCCGACTCATGCAGTAACGATGGGAATCGGAACGATTATGAAAAGCAAACACATTCTTCTGCTCGTTTCAGGAAATGAAAAAGCAGAAGCCCTCGCAAACCTGCAAAAAGGAGCGGTTACCGAGGAGGTTCCGGCGACCATCCTGAACCACCATCCACAGGTTACAGTCATTGCAGACAAACAAGCCCTATCCCAGACCTTGACACGCCGGTGAATAGAACGAGCCGTTCCCTGAGATTAAAACAGGGGACGGCTTTTTTCATGGGATGAGTTCATGTTTCGCAGGCTTTGATTCCTCCAGATATTCCCGGGAGGATTCATAAAAAAAGAACCCTAACCAGGGTTCAATCAATCATCCTTATCATCAGAAAGCTTGCCGGCTGCAAATGATGTGGCGATGGCGCTTACTAGATCTGCAAAGAAACTGAGTAATGCAATCATCCTGCACACCCCTTTTATTACTTATTATATCTTAACAGCCTTTTATCGGGTATGATTTTTGACCTTATTTTTCCAATGATCCGGTTTTTGAAGATGCTCCGGCAGTTTTGTGTTCACATCTCCTTTAGCGGAGTTCACCTGGGCCTGTGTTAGAAAAATGCTTCCGCTCAGGTTTGCACCTCTTAAATCCGCATCTCTAATATCGGCTCCGATCCAATCGATTTTTCTTAAATCGGCATCTCGCAGGTCCGCTGCAATGAGCAGGGCGCCACGATAATCGGTCCCGTTCAAGGCAGCTCCTTTAAGCTTTGCCCCTAAGCCTTCATAGCGGCGCTTTGTTTGCCTTCCTTTTCCCCGAACGAGCTGACTCGTTTTAATGAGGCTTAGATTCGCTTCTGCTCTTAATGCCTCCACGTCTGCAGCCAGAAGGTCTTTTGGAGGCAGAAAGGTCAGCTCTTCTATTTTGCGGAATACGCGCTGCAAATCAAGATATAGAGGCTCTGCTTCCCTGCGCTGCATGGCTTCTGCCACGTAGTTCAGAATTTCGTGGAGCTGCTGCATGACAGGAAATACGGCAAACATTTCCTCCATGAGGGCTGTGTCTTCCCGCCAGGACTTTCCACCATAGGTAACACTTGAAACCTTTTGTCCGGCTCCGAAGCACTCATAAACCGCACATCCGCGGAATTGCTTTTCCCTTAAATTCTGATGAATGCCGCACCGGTAATCTTCCTTTAAATGATGGCAAGGAATTCCGCCGGGTTTATCAATCGGGAAATCTGCCGATGCAGCATAAGGCAGAGCCACACAGCATAAACCGAAGCAGCTTTCGCAATCTGCTTTTAGCTGTTCATCCATCTAATGTGTCTCCTCTCAGCAAAAGGCAGGAACGCTTTCGCATCCTCGCCTTTTTTAAACACTTTATTTAAAAACCGGCTTTCTGAATTGCGCCAGTCTTTCAAGGGAGCTTTGCTCAACGTCTTTATGAAGGCTGTTCCCGTGGGAGTCCATCGTGACGACCGCTTTAAAATCTTTTACCTTCAAATGCCACATCGCTTCAGGAATCCCGAACTGCATCAGGTCAACTCCCTCAACGGATTGGATGCAGTCTGCATAATACTGTGCAGCTCCGCCGATTGCATTTAAATATACGCCTCCGTGTTCTTCCAGAGCTTTAAGCGTTTTTGCACCCATCCCGCCTTTACCGATCACGGCCCTGATTCCGAAGCGTTTCATAATATCTCCCTGGTATGGCTCCTCGCGGATGCTGGTCGTCGGGCCCGCAGCCTTAACATGCCACTGTTCATTTTCGTCCTTCAGCATGACCGGTCCGCAATGGTAAATGATTTGCCCGTTTAAATCAATCGGCGCCTCATTTTCAGAAAGGTATTTGTGAATCGCATCACGGCCTGTATACATCATGCCTGAAATTTTGACCACGTCCCCGACTTTGAGAGAGCGGATTTTTTCTTCTGTAATCGGTGCCTGCAGGATCATTTCTTCTGCCGGAATGATTTCCTCCACAGCTGCCGCTGCCTCTTTGGCAAAGTCAATCTCTTCCCCTTCTTGGTACAGCCATTCCTGAACTTCGCCGGTTTCCGGATTGATTTTCATGCCGAGCCGTCTGAAGGCCCAGCAGTTATAGGCAACGGAAACGAAAAAGCTTGCGGGAATACGGTTGATGGCGCCAGCTTTGCAGCCCAGCAGCGTCGTTTCGCCGCCAAAGCCCATCGTGCCGATTCCAAGCTTATTGGCATTTTCCATCACATACTCCTCAAGCTCGCGAAGCTCTGGAATCGGGTTTACATCCTCATTGCTTCGGAACAGCTGCTCTTTGGCAAGCTCATACCCGCTCGTCCGGTCCCCGCCGATGCCGACGCCGATAAATCCTGCACTGCAGCCCTGGCCTTGAGCCTGATAGACAGAGTGCATGACACACTTTCGGATCCCGTCCAGGTCACGGCCGGCACGGCCCAGTCCATCCAGCTCACATGGCAGGCTGTATTGGATGTTCTTGTTTTCACATCCTCCGCCTTTCAGGATCAGGCGCGCATCAATATAATCCTTCTCCCATTGCTCAAACTTGATGACAGGAGTCCCGTCACCCAGGTTGTCCCCCGTGTTATCGCCTGTAAGCGAATCAACAGAATTCGGACGCAGCTTCCCGGTCCTCGTCGCTTCCGCAATCGCCTTTTTGATGGCTTCCTTCATTTTGATCTGGTTTGCGCCAACCGGTACTTTTAATTTGAATGTCGGCAGTCCGGTATCCTGGCAGATTGGCGAAACATTTTCATCCGCCATCGCGATATTGTCCGTGATCGTGTCAAGCGACATCGCAGCGCGCGTTCCGGCGTTCTCCCCCAGTTTTGCTTGTTGAATCGCTCTTCTTACGTCCTTCGGAAGCCTGGTGGATGTCTCCACAATCAGCTCGACCATGCTCTCATAAAATCTCTCCAACCGTACTCTCCCCTTTGTGTATATGTATAGAATTCTCTAAATTTATTATACTCCTTCAGATTTAGAATTGTAAGGGGATACATTTCGGTCGGCCTGATTCATTATTTTCATAAAATTGGACAGGTATCCTCTCCTCTTTTCAGCAGCTTCATAAGATAGTGTAAAAGATTGAAGGAAGTGAAGAGATGTTCTTTCCTGACGAAAAAGAAAAAAAGCCCTCCCTCTGCATTTTTCCGGGATACAAATGGTGCGGACCGGGCTGCAGCGGACCAGGTGCCCCCATCAATGCCGTCGACTCCTGCTGTATGCGGCACGACCGATGCTTAAGCAGAGGGACCTCCAAATGCCGATGTGACCAGGCATTCCTCCACTGTCTGCGCACTCATGCGAACAGCCGCAGCCAAAGCGGACGGACAGCCGCTCTGATTTCAGATGCAATGCGGTTTAGAACGTTTTTTTCGTGCGGAGGATGGACGGGAAGGGATTAACGAGGTGCCTGAGCTTTACTGCTGTAAAGAAGGAGGGCCAGAGACAAGATGCTGTCAGCCCCCGTGCATTAACGCCTGGCAGATCAGGTGCCGGAGCTTTAGTACATCAGCGAAAGTGGGGCCAGGCACCGTGCCTGGCCCCTGCTGCTTTAACGCAGAGCGGGCCAGAAGGCCTGTGCTTCTGAAATCAGGCAGGAGAATGGATTGGCGAGATGGTGCCGGAGCTTTAATCCTTTATCAGAGCGAGGGACAGACCCCTTGCCAAAACACGTTATACGGACTAATCCTTTCTCATCCGCTATACAAAAAGTCAATCCGTACTGCGGTTATTTCTCCCCCACTCACATAACTGTTCCAAAACAGGCAATAGACTTTCTGCTTTAGGCTTGAGACTGTACTCAACTTTAGGGGGAATTTGAGGATACTCTTTCCGCATGATCAGACCCTCTGCTTCCAATTCTTTAAGCTGTGAGCTCAGGGTTTTAAAGGTAATAGAACCTATTTGTCTTTTCATGTCATTAAAGCGAACGGGCTGATTTTCAGCCAGCAAGTAAAGAATAAGCATTTTCCACTTGCCGCCAACGACTGACATCGTATACCCAAAAGGGGTCTCCTGGATATTCCCCTTTTCTTTATAGTCGTCCATCCCCATATTGGCACTATCCTCTCTGATAGTAGCTATCATTAATGTGCGTACTGTTTTTTTCTTTTTTTCCATTCTATACTTACCTTGCATTGAAATAAAGGAGGAGAAAAATTAATGGCTACTGTCAAAACCTACAATCATAATCTTTGGGATCATGGCATATCTCAAGGGTACAACGTCAACGACACGATCTACATTTCAGGGCAATTTTCCCACAATAACGAAGGGAATTTCGTTGGTGAAGGGAATATTGAAGCACAAACTCTTCAGACGCTTAAAAATCTAGACCGGGTACTGGAAGGATTCGGTGTAACGAAGTCCAATCTCGCTTATGTGGAGATCTTTTTGACCAATCCGCAAGAACATTTCGAGCCAGTCCTGGAACGGTTTAAGGAATACATTGGAGAACATCGTCCTGCCGGCAGCTGTATAGGTGTGACCTACTTGGCCTTCCCGGAGCAATTGATTGAAATCAGTGCTGTCGCGCACACCGATTAAAGAGCTACACTCCCGGCTGACGGCTCTTTCACTCCTCTTCCTCCAGTTCCCGGTTCATTCTATAAGAGCGTTTCAGCGAAATATAGCTTGAGAAGGACATGAGGAGCGAAGCGCTAACAAGGATGACGGCAATATCTGTCCATTCTTCCATTGTGTCCGGAATACCGATTAACACACTATAGATTCCAAGAAAAATAAAGACGAAGATAAAAAGTTTTTGGAGGATCAGCATTTTTTCCTTTGCAAACCGTTTTTCGGTCGTAACGTCGGTGTATTCGATGCCGGATAAGATGTATCTGCCACACACATAGAAGGAGAAAATCCCGATGCCTCCTCCTGCTGCCAGCTCCACGTCTGAATTCCAGCCAGGAAAGATTTGGGCTGCGGCTATAAGCGCAATCAAATAGAACAAAAGCAGAATTGAAGATTCTGATAAAAATTGCATAATTTTTCTCTCTTTGTACTCGTCATCCGGCAGCAGAAAAGAAATCCATGATTTCACTGTTATTCAACCTCCCAAAATAAATCATCCAGCGTTTTGCCTAATGCTTTGGCAATGGCCATGCAAAGCTGGAGGCTTGGATTGTATTTTCCTTTTTCAATCAGACCAATTGTCTGGCGGGTCGCTTGAACTTTTTTGGCTAATTGCTCCTGGGTTATCCCGAGAGCTGCTCTTTCTCTTTTTATATGATTTTTCATCGCTCCACCCAACGTAAGATATATTTTGCATTATGCAATTTATATCTTACATCCCCAAAGATGATTTGTAAATTAAAAGCCGCTGTAAGTCAGCGGCTTTTTCTGCACGGGTTTTGGCAAACTTCAGCTTTGCCAGCGTGGATGAAGATGGATACTAAAAAAGATGGCCCCCCTTTACAATAAAGAAACATCATCGTACTTGACAAAGGGGACAGATAGAATTGGCACTGATCTTTTCTATTTTTATCTAAAGCGAATGCACTTTGCTTGCCAAAACAGCAAGGGCAATCGAACCTTTTAATCCGGCAAAGTCATTTAGCGCCGGCGGGACGATGTACGTTTCGAGATCATCCAGGAAGCTGTTTTGTAAATAACCGTTCATATAAATTTTGAATTTCTCTCGGATGAGCGGGAACAGCTGCTGCTGCTTCATGACGCCGCCTCCCAAGATCATTCGTTTCGGGCCGAATATTAAAGCATAGTTTACTAGAGCCTGAGCGATGTAATCTGCTTCGAGTTCCCATACTTCCAGGCGGTCAACAAGCTCGGTTCCCTTCTTTCCCCACCTTTTTTCAATAGCAGGGCCTGCAGCCAGGCCTTCAAGGCAATCTCCATGGTACGGACAAAGCCCTTGGAAGGAGTCAGATGGATGGCGACGGACCAGGATATGGCCCATTTCCGGATGGTTCATGCCATGAAGGACTTTACCGTCCACGACAGCTCCAACCCCGATTCCTGTTCCGACAGTCATGTACATGCAGCTGTCCAGCCCTCTAGCTGCACCCCATGTAAGCTCCCCCAGTGCGGCTGCGTTTACATCTGTGTCAAATGCCGCCGGCACATTTAATTCCTTTTGCAGGGTTGAAAGAAGCGGAAAACCAGCCCATTTTACTTTAGGGGTTGTTGTAATGTTTCCATAAGATGCACTGGCCGGGTTTAAGTCAGCCGGACCGAATGTCCCAACTCCCAATGCATTAATTGTAAATTTCGAAAAAAATGCAAATACCTGTTCAAGCGTCTCTTCCGGTGTGGACGTCGGAATCGAGCAATGTTCGATGATTTCCCCTTCTCTTGAACCGACTCCGCAAACAAATTTCGTTCCTCCTGCTTCAATAGCACCGATCAGCATTCCAGCTCAATCCCCCTTAATTATCAATCTTTTACACGTGAGAAACGATCAGCTCCAGCTTCCCGCTCATCTGAAACTCCCCAAACCCGTTCGGAAGAAGAATGTGATCCCCCTTCTTTACTTCATACGTTTCTCCTGCATGAACAAGGCTTCCTTCCCCTTCAATGACGCTGCAAAGCAGAAAGGGCTGGTCCTGGATAAAATCAGCTGTTCCATCAATCTCCCATTTATAAACAGTGAAATAGTTTTCCTTAACGTATTGGATGATTTTTTTCCCGGCTGACTCCTCGGTTTTCATGGTTACAGAAGCAGAATCATGCGGAACGGTAATGACGTCCTTTGATTTTTCCAAATGCAGCTCGCGCAGATTTCCTTCTGCATCCTTCCGGTCATAATCATACAAACGGTAGGTTGTGTCCGAATTTTGCTGGGTTTCAAGGACCAGTGTTCCTTTGCACAGGGCATGAACGGTTCCGCTTGGAACGTAGAAGAAATCGCCTTTTTTGATTTTAACGCGGCGGAGAAGCTCGTCCCACTTCCCTTCATCAATCATTGTGTCAAGCTCGCCTTTTGTCTGGGCATGGTGGCCGAATATGAGTTCCGCGTCCTCATCACAATCAATGATGTACCAGCATTCAGTTTTTCCAAGCTCCCCGTTTTCGTGCTCTTTCGCGTAAGCGTCATTCGGATGAACCTGAACAGACAGGTCGTTGTTTGCATCCAGAATTTTTGTCAATAAAGGAAAGCGGTCTCCTTCAAAGTTCCCGAAGATTTCGCGGTTGTGCTCCCATAGCTCTCCCAGTGATTTTCCTTTATACTGCCCGTTCGCCGCGACACTTTGACCGTTTGGATGAGCGGAAAAGGCCCAGCATTCTCCCGTTTCTTCCGAGGGCAGGTTATAGCCGAACGAAGAAAGGCTTGTCCCGCCCCATATTCGCTCTTTAAAAACCGGTGTAAAATAAATTGGCTGCATGGCCATTATGTAACTCTCCTATCATTGATGCTGTGTATTTCTTCCCTTATTTTACACATTTATCCGCTAAACTGGTAGACTTCTTCCTCTATCAAAAAAAGATCACCTCAGCAGATGATCTTTACTCTTCTTCTTTATCCCAATCCTTTTTAAACCGGTCAAATTTCACTTCCAGATCGTCGAGCATTTGGATCAGGCGGTCTACGTCTTCTACATCTGTCGACTCCGGATCCATGGAATCGATGACCTCCATGAACATATTCAGGCGGTTTTTTAAATAGTTTATTTGTGAGTCTTTATCTTTTGCTGCATTTCCCATCTCGGCTCTCTCCTTTCACCGTTATCATGGTAGCGGATTTAAGCGGAATTGACAACTTTCCTTTATGCACGTATTCATGGATTCATGATAAGATGGAGATTGTGATTTTATTTAAGGAGTTTTGTTGATGAGTACTACTCACAGTTTACCCCCTATTACCCCTTCCTACGACCCGTGGGAAGCTTATATGGACATAGAACAATATGGAAAGCCGATGCTGACAAACATAGAATTTACGACAACAACGCTTTGCAACATGCGCTGCGAGCATTGCGCGGTAGGCTACACGCTGACACCGAAGGATCCGAATGCTCTTCCGCTTGATCTGCTCATCCGCAGGCTGGATGAGATTCCGAATTTGCGTTCATTCAGCATTACCGGCGGAGAGCCGATGATGTCGATGAAGTCCGTGAATAACTATGTAGTTCCGCTCTTAAAGTATGCACATGAACGCGGTGTGCGCACTCAGATTAATTCAAACCTGACGCTTGATTTGGCGAGATATGAGAAAATCATTCCGTATCTGGACGTTCTGCACATTTCCCACAACTGGGGAACGATGGAGGACTTTGCGGAGGGCGGTTTTGCCATGATGGAAAAAAAACCGACCTTTGAACAGAGGGCAAAATATTTTGACCGGATGGTTGAAAACAGCCGGGCGCTTGTTGCTGCAGGCGTCACCGTATCCGCTGAAACGATGCTGAATAAACGGACCCTTCCTCATCTGGAAAAAATCCATAAGCAGATTACAGAGGAAATGCATTGCCAAAGGCATGAAGTGCATCCCATGTACCCAAGTGACTTTGCGAGCGCACTTGAAACTCTTTCATTGGAGGAGACACGCCAGGCCATCCATCATCTGCTGGATGTACGGAATGAAGATGTGTGGATGCTGTTTGGAACCCTTCCTTTTTACGCCTGCAGTGATTCAGAGGAGGACCTTGAATTAATGCGGAAGCTTCGTTCATCTAAAAATGTGACGGTTCGGAATGACCCTGACGGACGCTCCCGTCTGAACGTGAACATCTTCACGGGCGAAGTCATAGTAACCGATTTCGGCGATACACCGCCGCTCGGCAATATACAGACAGCTACACTTGAAAGTGCCTATGAGAAGTGGTCTGAATCCACAGTCGCAAAGTCACTTAGCTGCCATTGCCCAAGTGTGCAGTGCCTCGGGCCGAACATTTTGGTCAAAAACAGCTACTATGCGAATGAAGATTTCACGAAAAAGAAAGCGAAACTGTAGAGCCAAGAGGCTCTGCAGTTTTTTGTTGGCCGCATGCGGGCGAAAGGGCGTTATGGCGAATAAAGTCGACTGGATCATATTCGACCATAACTGGATTGCAATCGACAAAGTCTGGATCGTATTCGACAATAACTTGATTGCAATGCAAAGTCCGGATCATATTCGACAGAGCCCTTTGTCAATCGGCAGAATCCCGCTTGTATACGGCAAAAACTACGCCTAGCCCGCACAGCAATTCAAGTCTTGATCAGCCAGTTATCTTGGCACGTCCGAGACCATGTATCCAAATGACAGGTGATCCTGTACCGGGATCCACGCTCCAATTCCCTGGGACGTAATGTTTTTCACATTGATTTTCCGCTTGTTGCCTTTCAGCTCAAGGTAGACCTCCCCATACGTGACCTTTCCTTTTTCACTGATCGCTGGAGCGTAGGCGTAGAGGTATCCCATCTTTTTCACCGGCACATTGTAAACCTGATCTTTTTTCGTTCCGGCCCCGACAATCGTTTCAAATGACAGCGGCAGGTTGGTTTTCTTCATAGCCTCAAGAAGCATCATATTCTTTACATCTTCCATTTCCGGTACATTGGCGGTAAGGCCGCCTTTTATTTTTTTCTGGTCGTTTTGCTTGTAATGGATTTGCGCTGCGGCTTTCCCGCCGCGGTTGTCTGAAAGGTTAGAGTTGATGCGCTGATATTCCCAGTTAGGGGTAGTCTCCCTTGATTCATAGTTCAGCGCCCAGTGGCCAAGGTAAATTGTCGCCCGATAGCCGACGGCAAGCGGTGAATCAGAAATGGCAGTTTCGTTCAGCTGCTTGATTAGATTCGGGTTCTCAATAGGAACGGCCGAAGATTCCGCAAGCTCCCTTGCCAGCTCGCTCGGCTGCAGGTAGGGAAGATCTTGAGCAGGATTCGGGTATGTGTTCTCCTTTGAAATGTCCAGGACTGAGGAAGGGATTTTAGTTTTCGCTGCAGTTGAGGTCATATAGATGCTCGAAAAACACACGGATAATAGCACAGCGATACAAATTGAAAGTTGTTTTCTTTTCATGGATAAATCTCCTTCCGGCTTTGTTTCCCATAGTTTTTTCTGGCAACCACCCGTTTATCCGTGTTTCGAGAAAAAATGATCATTTTCAACAAATCCTCACACTTCCGTCTCGTACATTTCCGGATTCTTGGTAAAATAAAAAGGGAGTCGCTGTGAAAGGAGATTTTCAGATGAAAAAACTTATGATGCTTCTCGTCTTTGCATTGGTTGCATTTAATCAGACGAGTGCGCTTGCCCATTCCAAGCTCATTCAATCCAATCCGGAGCAGGGCGCAACAGTTGCAGAAAAGCTTGAGACCGTTTCTTTGACGTTCAATACATCCATTGAACAATCCAGCACGTTTAAGGTGCTGAAGGATGGTAAAACAGAAGTAGCTGTAGAGAACATACAGTTGGAGGGAGATACTTTAACAGGTACACTTCCTGAAGATATGGAGAACGGTTCCTATACCGTCAGCTGGGATATTATCGGCGCGGATGGACATGTGATTAAGGATTCCTTTGAGTTTAGCCTGAATGCACCTGTCGAAGAAAAGCCGGCAGAAGAAGAGACGGAGGAAAGTGAGGAAACGCCTGCCGAAGAGAGCCAGCCTGCTGAGGAAACAGAGGAAGCACCTGCCGAAGAGACTCAGTCCGCCGAGGAAACCGGCAGCAATAATTCCCTGATCATCATCGGAGTACTCCTTGCTGCAGCCGCACTTGCTGCGATTTTCTTTTCAATGAGAAAAGGCCGGGGTTAAGATGATTCTCATTATGCTATCCGAGGTTGGACTTTATTTAAGCTTCGCTATATTAATGGGTGCCTTTTTTATGTCCTATATTCCGGATGCGAGGAAACCGGAAATTCAAATGTCGAAGCGATGGATGCAGCTTGCCGCATTAGGAGCAGCTGTCTTTTCAGCCTCTCCTGTGCTCCAGCTTGCTTCCCGTTTTTATGAATCAGAAGGCTATTTCGGCAGCATAGTCCGGGTCATTAAAGATTTTCAAATCGGCCAGATGTGGGCGCTGTCTCTCGTACTCATCATCATGTTCTACTTATTTATTTCATTTGCGCCGGTGTTTGAAGACGTACAATATAAGACAATTTCTCTATTCTTTGTCATTTCCCTCATTTTTCTAATCAGCGTTAACAGCCATGCTGCTTCTTTAAGCGGCGCAGGCATTTTGTATCACGCTTTTCATTTCATGGCTATGAGTGTATGGGGAGGAATATTGCTTCAGGTTAGCTGGTTTTCTAAAAACAGCCGGAATTGGCTCGCGTTTCTTAAATGGTTTACACCTGTAGCAATGGTAATGATGGGAATCATCGTTTTCACAGGATTCCTGCTTATGACCCTGTTAATGAATGTCGCCGAATATCCGCAAACATGGTCTCTGAACTACGGACAATATTTGCTGATTAAGCATTTGGTAGTCATTCCGATTTTGCTGTTCGCCTTTTTAAACAGCTTTTTCATGAAAGGAATGCTGAAAAAAGGGAAGCAGCTTGATCCAAGGAAATGGACAAAAGCGGAAAGTCTGTACTTGCTGATCGTCTTCCCGGTGACCGGTGTACTCGGCCAGCAGGAGCCTCCGCATAACATTGAAGTGACCAAAGCTTCTGACGGCTTGTCCCCGCTGTTTACTCTTTTTTCAGCGGATAATGAAATCGGCTTTGCCGCTGGCGGACTCAGCATCCTGTTTGGCATCCTTTCGTTCCTGTTCATCACGCTGCTTATTATACAGTTCAAGAAGAACGCTTCAGGTCTGTCAGCCTTCCTAATGGGCCTTATGTTCGTGACTTCGGCCTACTTATTCATCATGACAAGCATCTAAAGTATGATAGCAGAAAATATTTATCTGAATATTTACAAATTTAATTTAAAATTATATGATAGCAGTAAGCAACCTCAACTGTGATTGTGGTTTCGTCCTACAAATTTGGCTGGCCCCTTTAATGGGACCAGCCGCTTTTTTTTGAAAAATATTCGCTACAGCAGGTAAAACCCAATTCCCATAATCACATAGGCAGCAAGCAGGGTCGCTCCTTCAAACCAGTTCGTATCCCCATCATTGGTGAGAATAATCGTCAGGAAGGCAGCGGTAACCATCGAAATCAGCTCTGGCATAGTGAAAACGAGTGGCATCGTCGTTTCAAACATGAGAGATAAAAGAACAAGCAGCGGCGCAACGAACATCGCAATCTGAAGCGTAGAGCCGACCGCAATTTCAACGGCAATGTTCATTTTATTTTTATACGCCATAACGATTGCTGAAGCGTGCTCTGCGGCATTTCCAACAACAGCAACGATGATAACCCCAATAAACAATTCGCTCCATCCAAGCGTTTCGCCAACCGTTTCAAACGTATGCACCAGACTTTCTGATACATAAGCAACCGCCGCTGTCGCAAGCAGAAGAACAATAGTCGCTTTTTTCGCGCCCCATTCCGGTTCTTCGTGCTCCCCCTCTTCATCCGTTTTGTGTTTATACACACCGCGGTGTGTGACCAGCCGGAAGAAAAGCGCGAACAGATACAGGACAATCAAAATGACAGAGATCCCGATACTGAACGTTAAGGTCTTAGCCTCATTCATGTCTACCGCAAATACCTCCGGAATAACAAACGCGACAATGATAGAAAAAATAAGAAGTCCTGAATTGTGTCTCGCATCATAAACACTGAATTCCTGCCTTTTATGCTTTAGTCCGCCGACAAGAAAGGAAAGCCCCCCGACTAAAAGCAGGTTCCCGATAACCGAGCCTGTCAGAGAGGCAAGCACCACTCCGGTTAATCCGGCCTGAAGAGCAAAAATAGAGATAATCAGCTCAACGGCATTTCCAAATGTTGCGTTAAGCAGCCCGCCAATACGGGGACCAGCTACAATAGCAAGACTTTCTGTAGCTCTTCCCATGTATCCCGCAAGCGCCACGATCGTCAAACAGTAGACGACGAACATGATCAGCGGAGGCCAGTGAAGCAAACTGCCAATTACAGAAAGCGGAAGCCCAGCAATGACTGCAATAAGAAATATACGATTAACCATACCTTCACCTAGCTTTCCTGAATCTTAAGTATGTATTTCCAGATAGCGGAACACATGTATGTTTCCCCGCTTTTGTTGCAAATTAACCTTGAAAGCAAGGAGGAGTGAATAAAATATGGCTAATTCTCTGGAAGATAAGATCATCAAGCTTCTTGACCACCATCAAATCGGTTCGATGGCGACAGTCCGCAACGGAAAACCCTATTCCCGGTTTATGCTATTTTTCCACGAAGGTCTGACCCTTTATACCGCTACAAGCAAAAAAGCACATAAAGCAGAAGACATCGAAGAAAATCCATCTGTTCATCTGCTGCTCGGCTATGAAGGAAAAGGGTTCCAGGATGAATACGCAGAGGTGGAAGCGACCGCATCTGTAGAGGGATCCACAGAACTGAAAAAAAAGTTCTGGAACGAAAACCTGAAGGACTGGATCGCCGGGCCGGATGATCCGGACTATATGCTGCTTAAACTTGAGCCATCCGTCTTCTGCTACTTTTCAAAAGCCGGAGAAGGTCCGGAAACGCTGAATATGAAATAAGAGGAACGGTCGAGTGTGACCGTTCTTTTTTTATTTTTGATGGGATTTACTTTGTGCGGTGGGGGGGCTGGTTGGGGTATGGCGGGAAGCGTGGCGGGACATGGTATGCGTACACTTGAAAGCCTAGTGGGAACATGGTTGGGGTAAGTTGGAAAGTGTGGTGCGAATATGGTTGGGGTAAGTTGGAAAGTGTGGTGCGAATATGGTTGGGGTATGACGGGAAGCGTGGTGGGAACATGGTTGAGGTACGCTGGAAAGTGTGGTGGGAACATGGTCGGCATACTCCGGTAGGGTGGTAGGAACATGGTTGGCGTACGCTGGAAAGTGTAGTGCGAACATTGTAGGCGTGCGCTGGAAAGTGTGGCGGGAACATGGCTGGCGTACTCTGGAAAGTGTGGTCGAAACATGGCTGACGTACTCCGGAGAACGTGGTGCGAACATGCTCGAATGACGTCGAAAAGTCTTTATATCAAAAGTACGGACAATATATCAAAAGTTGGGACAATAAAATGGTGAGTACGGACAATAAAATCAGATTTCGGACAATAAAAACAAAGTACGGACAATATATATGTTTCACCCGGACACTACCGCAAAATCCGAACAGAAGTCCTAGGGAATCTGGCTCCTTTTATACATACCACCGAGCGAATATGCTCGAATCATGCCGAAAAGTCTTTATATCAAAAGTACTGACAATAAATCAAAAGTTGGGACAATAAACCAGTGAGTACGGACAATAAAATCAGATTTCGGACAATAAAAACAAAGTACGGACAATACATATGTTTCACCTCGGACACTACCTTCAAATCTGAACAGAATTTCTATTGAATCTGGCTCCTTTTATACATACCACCGCGCGAATATGCTCGAATCATGCCGAAAAGTCTTTATATCAAAAGTACGGACAATAAATCAAAAGTTAGGACAATAAAATCACAAATACGGACAATAAAATCAGATTTCGGACAATAAAACCAAAGTACGGACAATATCGGACATCCCCGCACAACATCTCAAGTTTTGCAGAAGGGAATCCGGGGCTGTTTGCAGAATAACCATAGTATCACAAAGAAAGGAGCGACAAAATGATCGCTAAACCGCGTAAAACCCCTCTCTATATCCTCAAACTGCAGGCTCTGCTCAGGAGGTTGCCGCCGAATCATCCTAAATTCCCTCAAGTTGCCGAAGATCTAGCCAAACGAATGGCGGGGTTCAAAGGTGAACTCGCGGCTGACTATCAGCTCACCCTATTCGGCCGCAAGGACTGGGTGATGCTTGCAGATCTCAGGCTGCCGCACGGTTCGACACACTTCCAGCTGGACACGGTCCTGCTCACTCCCGCTTTTGCCCTGATTTTAGAGGTGAAAAATATTGCTGGTACGCTTTATTTTGATCCTGAATTCAATCAGCTGATACGAAAGAAGGATGGCTTGGAGACTGCCTTTCCAGACCCTATTCTCCAGTCTCACCGATTAGAGTTCCAATTCGCTGAATGGCTTGAGAGAAACCGCTTTCCCGCTTTACCAATCCACTCCCTAATTGTGGTCAGCAGCCACCGAAGCATGATTGAAGCACCTCCTGCCCATATAAAAAGTTTATCCAGAAAAATCGTTCGCGCAGAAAAGCTGCCTTTTGAACTGAAACAATTAGAGACACAGCATAAGAAAGTATATTTGACAGAAAAAGAGGTCAAGAAGCTGGCAAGGAGCTTAAACAAATCTCATATGGAAGCAGATACCCGGATTACAGACAAATTCTCCATTCCGCAAACAGACTTAATAACGGGCGTTTTTTGTCCAAATTGCAGCTGCCACCTGCAGCGGTATAAAGGGGGCTGGCTATGCGGAAGCTGCAGGGAAAAAAATAACCTGGCACATGTAGAGGCGTTAAAAGACTACCGGCTGCTAATAGGTTCAACCATTACAAACAAAGAAATCAGAGGATTTTTAAACCTTGAGAGCACATCAGCTGCGTCCAAGCTCCTGCACTCCCTCAACCTGAAATCCTCCGGTCAAAAGAAAGGCCGAATTTACGGACTTGAGCTCCACGAGCCATTGTCAGACAAACCCTCTGCAGAAAACTCCATTCAATCTCTAAACTAAATCACCGTTCAATTCCTAATCTAAAACACCATTCAATTCCTAAACTGAGCACGAAGACAAACCCTCTGCAGAAAACTCCATTCAATCTCTAAACTAAATCACCGTTCAATTCCTAAACTAAAACACCGTCCAATCTCTAAACTAAAACACCATTCAATTCCTAAACTAAAACTCCATACAATCCCTAAACTGAGCACGAAGACAAACCCTCTGCAGAGAACAGCATTCAATCCCTAAACTGAACAAAAAAAGGAACTCCACCTTTTAATGGAGTTCCTTCTGTACTACTCAAAAACACTTTTATACAATCGAAAAATGACTTTTGGGATAAAAAATAAGATATTCCATATCAATTCAAAGAATAATTCACTTCCCACATCTCTGAACGTGCTACTGGAAAATCTCCTGTTGCCTCTTTTTCTTCTTCTCATTCTTTCTCCTGTTCATCGCCTTCATTGATGTCAGGAAACAGCCGCCTCTGATTATTCCATTTTATTACATAATATGGATGAGTCAGGGCCTATTTTCTTCACTCCGATATCTCAAACGTCTCTGCAATATCGATGCTGCTCTCCACCGAGCGGACCATGGAGCAGTTTTTCCGGGTTAGTTCGAGTGCCTTTTTTATTTGATCTTCCTTTAGGCTGTTTCCTTTTATAACAAAATGAACGGTTATGCGTTCAATTCGGTTTGCCTCTTCTTCATTTCTTTCAGCATTGGCTTCGATCCGGATGTCCTCTACGTCCATGCGTTTTTTCTCGAGTATTTTGCGCAGCACTCCGCCGCTGCAGACTGCAATAGAGGCTGTCATTAGCTGATAGGGGCGGAATCCGTATTCCTCGTCTCCTGATACATGCAGGTTTCCAAATTCCAAATCGGAAGAAAATCCTTTTTCTGTGATGGTAAATTGCATTTCGATTCCTCCTTTTTTTCTTATCTTATCCTTTTTATTTGAAAACCGAAAATTTGTTGCCTATCCTCAGGGCCGGTGATACGCTAAAAAAAGTGCAGAACTTTACAACAGCGGGGTATGAATTCATGAACAAATTGCGCTTTGCCATTCTTATCAGTATTGTCACGGTGTCCGGTTTTTCTCAGGGGATGCTTCTTCCCGTTATTGCGATACTTTTTGAACAGCAGGGCTATCCTTCTTCCCTGAATGGGATGCATGCTACCGGATTGTACATCGGTGTTCTGCTTGCCTCTCCCTTTATGGAAAAGCCTCTGCAAAAATTCGGATATAAAAATATGATTATCACCGGCGGCTTCCTGGTGATGGCCAGTCTATTTGCCTTTCCCGTCCTTCAGTCCTTTTGGATTTGGTTTGTTTTAAGGCTTTTAGTCGGGGTTGGAGATCATATGCTTCATTTTTCGACTCAGACTTGGATTACCTCCCTTTCCACAGAGCAAAACAGAGGGAAAAATATATCCCTTTACGGATTATGCTTCGGGCTGGGGTTCGCTGCGGGACCATTGCTTACGGCTGTTGCACAAACGAATCCCAATCTTCCGTTCATCATCAGCGGTGCCATCAGTCTGGTTATCTGGGGGCTGGCTTTCATTTTAAGAAACGATTTTCCGGAGCAGACTGCGGCCGGTTCATCGGGGAGCACGGCGCGCTTTAAGGATGCTTGGAAGCTTTCGTGGATTGCGTTTTTGCCTCCGTTTATCTACGGGTTTCTTGAATCCTCCCTGAACGGCAATTACCCGGTCTATGCCTTAAGACAAGGTTTGACTGCTGATCATGTAGCCCTTCTTCTTCCGGCATTTGCAGTCGGCGGAATTGTTTTTCAGCTGCCCCTTGGGATCATCAGCGATAAAATCGGGCGCATGCGGACGATTCCGGTTGTGCTGTTTTTAGGATTTCTGGCTTTTGCTGCAGCAAGCTTCACACAGTCCTTTTTTATGCTGCTTCTCTGTTTCTTTTTTGCAGGGATGGTACTTGGGTCCACTTTTTCCTTAGGCCTTACTTTCATGGCAGATTTGCTGCCAAAGCAGCTCCTTCCGGCCGGGAACCTTTTGTGCGGCATTTGCTTTAGCCTCGGCAGTATTAGCGGACCCGTTATCGGCGGTCTTTACATGGAATTTGTACCTGGAAGCAGCTTCTTCCATATCGTTGCATTTCTCCTTGCAGCCGTTTTAGCTGTCTATTTAGCGAAAGGAAAAACCTATGAGAAATCAGTCGCCTATAAACAATAGGCGGCTTTTTTAAAAAATTCTGAAAAAACTATTGAACCTTTCTGCTCCTCTGTTATATAATACAAATATAAAATATAGACTGTATCATAACAAAAAAGGAGAGATAAGAAATGAGCAGACAGGAACGCAAAAATATGGTGGAGTACATTGCAGCGATGAGGGATTTGGATCGGGAAATGTTTATGTATATGACAGACGAAGAAGTTGAGCATATTTATTCAAGTGTATACACCCGCAGTATCGCAATGGGCGAATAATCCAGCCAGACAAAGAAAAAATCACCCGTCTGTGGAAGGGTGATTTTTTATGGTTTTAAAGCCGCTACATTTTTGGTTTCATCGGACCATTCTGTTCGGGATTTTGCAATTTCAATTCTCATGCCCAGTTTTTTGTACTTTTCAACAAAAGCTTCAAGTCTTTTTAATCTGTTCCCTGTACTCATAATTGATCGCCTCTCCATTTCACAAATTTCCGTGACATATTGCGGAAGACTATGCTGATTGGACAAGGGAAGCCTCACCGCTTACAGGCTGGTTCATCTATCTAAACTTTACTTATTTATGACAGCCTTGTCCAGATGCCAATGGCTGTACTTTTTTCATAAATAAACGCCGTTTTTATATTCTGTTCAAGCAGCAGCAATACTTTCGACTACTCTAATGTATGTATACCCGCTTTATTTATTTTTAAATACCTAAATTTTAATTTAATGTGTTTCTTTATTATAGAACATTTGTTCCTAAGGCGCAAAGCTTTTTTTCGCACAAAAAGCCGATCCCTTGGGATCAGCTTTGTTTCTGTTTAGTGGTATCCATTTTGGCCGTTCGCACTGCCGCTTGTTTTATGGGACGGCTTTTGCTTGGAGTTTTGCTTAGTGTGGCTTCCGCCTTTTTTCGTTTGCTTTGCCATGGTGCATTCCCTCCTGTGCCTTATTGGATGAAGCTTGTATCGCTTCTCGGTTTAGGTTGCCCAGGAGGGGATTACGTATCCGCTTGATCTGCTCTTCTTTTTACCAGGATGGCATTCAGTTCACCGCTCATGATGATGACCATTCCTGTAAGGTAGAACCAAATCATAAACACAATGATGCCGCCAATGCTTCCATAGGTAGCGCTGTAGTTGCCGAAGTTGCTCACATAGCCCGAGAACAAATAGGAGACAGCAATCCAGCCCACCGTCGAAAACAGTGCACCGGGAAAAGCCTGTTTCCAGGATATTTTTCTATTGGGTGCAAGTTTATGGAGGAGGATAAAAATAAGAAAGATAATAATGGCGCTTGCAGCCCAGCGGATGACATTCCATACAGTAAAAAATAAATCCGGAATCCCAAAAGCGCTGAAGATGAACAGGCCGATCTCCTGCCCGAAAACAGGAAAAAGCAGCGCAATGACAATTACGGCCATCATTACGATGGCAAGAAGGAGGGCGATTGCTCTCGATTTAATAAAAGAGCGGTTCTCCCGCACATCAAACGCTTTATTAAATGCGCGCATAATGGAATCGATGCCATTTGAAGCGGACCAGATGGATGCTAATATTCCGACTGTAAACAAAATAGCGTTTTTCTGGCCGAGAAGCTGGTTCAAAGCTCCCTCCATGACAACGATTGTATCCGCAGGGGCATACTGTCTGATAAACTTCAGCAAATCCTCAACGGATAAGGGGATGAAAGCAATCAATGTAATGAGCGCAATCATAAAAGGAAACAGAGAAAGCAGAAAAAAGTAGGCCAGTTCTGCAGACAGACCGGCCACTTCATCTCTTGAGAATCTTCTAAGCAGTTCAACAATGATAGTAGAATGTTTTCTGCTTCTCATACGCATCACCTATTTCAGTCGGTTTTGCTGGAAATGATCCGCTCCTTCGCCTCTTTAATCACATCAAGGATGACCGGAGTGGTTTCCTTCAGCTCATTCACTTTCTGATTCACAAATTTTAAATCATCTGTTACATTTTGCACGACAAATTTAGCGTCATTCAGCTTATCTTTCAAATCCTCGGACAGCAGAGACGGATTCCGGTAATAGTACCCGGCTTTTTCCCCGATCTCTTTTGCTTCCTCCACCAGTGATTCCCTCGTTGGCTTATGAAACATAGACAGTACAAAGCCTGCTGCTGCCCCAATCGCTACATTGCGAAGTAGTACGGATTTGTCTCCCATTTAGCATGCCCCTTTTCTTTTAATAAAGTTTTTCATTTTCCTTTATTTCTTCCAAAAGTCCCCTGCACCCACTGCTGACAAGCTCATATACCTCATCAAAATTCCCTGTGAAATACGGATCAGGCACGTCAAGCACTTCCGCCTCTTCAACAAAGTCAAGAAGGCGGCCAATATGGCCGGTCTGACTATAGCCGGCCATCCGGCGGACATTTCCAAGATTTTCAGCATCCATGCAAATGATGTAATCAAACTTCGGCAAGTCCTCTTTGATGAACTGTCTGGCAGCAAGCCCCTCAAAGCTAATCCCACTCCTTGTTAAAATTTCCTGCGTTCCTTCGTGCGGTGCTTTTCCGATGTGCCAATCCCCAGTCCCGGCAGAATCTGCTGTGATTTTATTCTCCAGCCCTTCTTTTTTCACCATTTCCCTGAATACTGCCTCTGCCATTGGAGAGCGGCAAATGTTTCCGAGGCATACAAATAGGACATGTATCAATAAAAGGCCTCCTTTCAAACATATTTTGCTACTCAAAACTTTACCTCAACTTTTGAAAAGAATCCAATCTGAACCTCAAATTTGCCGTGTATAGAAAAACGTATCTTCCACCTTCACAAATTGATTTTTCTCGTAGAGCCTTTGTGCGCTTGAATTATCAGCAGCGGTTTCAAGATTAAGGAATTTCGCGCCTGTCTTCCTGCACAGATCAGCAGCCCGTTCGAGCAATTGTCCGGCTGTCCCTCTTTTCCTTTCCTGTTCTGTCACAAATAAATCATTTACTATCCAGATTTTTCTCATGGAGACCGAGGAAAAGGAAGGGTAAAGCTGGGCAAACCCTGCGGCTGTGCCGTGTTCATCCTTTGCTAAGTAGATCACCGACTCTTTTTTCTCAAGCCGTTCTAAAATGAATTGCCGCGCTCCTTCGAGATCGGAAGGCTGGCGATAAAACATCCGGTACTCATTGAACAGGTGTGCCGCTGCCTCTGCATCCTCTATGCTTGCTTCATATACATTCATGTTTATTCACCTCGATTATTTGTCATAAGAAGCTGTCTCTAAAATTTAGACAAGCCATCTCTTTTTTCCTTCCCCCGTGATACAATAAGAAAAACTGGCCTCAAGAAAGGAAGAGAGCGTTGAATTTACGTGAAAAATCAACAGAAAATGTACAATATATGGTGGATCAGATCACCACTAAGCTCCGAATGATCAATATCGGTGCAATCCGCCCGGATCATTTTGATGGAGAAATGTACGAAGAGTTAAGAGACCTATATGAGTATGTTATGAAAAAAGAAAACATCAGCCCAAGTGAAATGCAGTCCATCACGGAGGAGCTTGGAAAGCTTAAAAAGTAAACCCTCTGCATGACTCCCCCTTCCATTGCATATATGTAGGCAAAGGGGGAATTGCATATGCTCACAAATTGGTGGCTGCTCACAGGTACCCTGGTTTTATTTTTACTTGCTGCAATCTGGCTTATCTTTTTTGCACTAAAAACAGGGATTGGCACAGAAGACGCAGAACGAATAGACCCTCTGCCGGAAAATGAGACGGCAGGAAACGAATCGGATGGACAAAAATAGGCTTCCCGCATGATACGGGAAGCCTATTTCTATTTTGCCCTAAGCGATTATTTTAAAAGATTCAGCGATTCGCGGTTGAAAGCAGGAATATCATCCGGTGTACGGCTTGTCACAAGCTGATTGCCGCATACAACAACTTCTTTGTCGTGGAAGTTCGCTCCTGCGTACTCCATATCCACTCTGATTGACGTAAAGCCGGTAGCATCGCGGCCTTCCAGTGCTTTTGCCGTAATCAGCAGCTGAGGTCCATGGCAAATGGCGAAAACTGGTTTTTTATCATCCATAAAGGATTTCGTAAACTGAACGAAACGGCCATCTGCGCGAAGCTGATCTGGAGAAAATCCGCCTGGAAGCAGCAGTGCATCAAAGTCTCCCGGCTTTACATCATCAATCGATGCATCAACTGTTACAGAAGCTTGTCCTTGTTTGCCTTTTACTGTTTTTCCTTTTTCCATTTCGATAACGGTTAGTTCATGTCCCGCTTCTTTAAAGGCTTTCTCCGGATCCGTGTACTCTACGTCCTCAAAATAATCGGTTAGCAATACAGCAACTTTCTTACCCATTGATTAAAACCTCCAAAGTTTTCTTTGTATCTTGCACTATTTAAAATGTACCCGCTTTGTTTAGAAGCAAACATTGCTTATGTGCTTTCGGGCATAAACTGCTGAAAAATCGGGTGGCCTGAAGCCTTATACCGGTCTTCTCCAAGAACCCGGTTGATGATTTTTTTATTGCGGTAAACAGAGAGTCCGAGGTTCGTCGCCCCCGTTCCGTGGGAATGGGCGATATTGGTCAGTGTAAACAGGTGATTCTCCCGTTTATCCTTGAAGGCAATCCGCAGATCCTCATATACCTTGAACCGTTTTTCATCCTCCCATTCGATCTCTTCCCTCATCTTTTCAAGCCAATCCGGCATGTACGGTTTAAATCCTGTCGCCAATACAACTTTGGCACTCCTGTGTGTAAATTTCTGCTCCGCCTGCCATTGCCGGCACGAAAGCTGATAACCGTCATCGATTCGGGCAATTTCCTGTACTTCAGTCAGCGGCTGGATCGTCACCTTCTGCTGCTGGCCTGATACGGATCGATGATACAAAAGCTCATAAATATTGGTCAGCGTCTTTTGATCTATGCCGTTCCGGAGCTGGCCAAGATCCTCCTGGGCACTGAGGCGCTTCTCAAAATCGAGCTTGTGAAAGTATTCCACATACTCCGGACTGAACACTTCCTGGGCCAGCTTAGCTGCTTCAAGCTGTAAAAATTCCGGAGACCGTGTGAACCAGGTCAGTTCAAATTTTTTCTCCTTCTGCGCTTTCAGCAGGTCATGGAAAATTTCCGCCGCACTCTGGCCGGATCCGATCACGGTAATGGAATCTGCTTCCTTCAAAGTCTGTTCTTTAAACATATATTCCATCGAGTGGAACACATCATCCTCCCGAACGCTGTCAAGCTTCATTGGCACAAGCGGCACACTCCCCGTTCCCAATAAAATATGCTTTGCCTGCACCGTTTCCCTCCCGCCATTGCTTGCGACAGTCAATTCATAATAATCACCGTTATATACAACAGACTCCACTTCATTCCCATACCGGCATGATTCAAGCTTCCTGGAAGCCCAACTTGCATAGTCGTTGTATTCTCTTCTCGGGATGGAAAAGTTCCGAAAGAAGAAAAACTGGTACAGCCTGTCCTGTTCATGCAGGTAATTTAAAAATGTATACTGGCTTTTTGGGTTCCAGAAGGTCACTAAATCAGCCAGGAACGGTACTTGAAGATCCGTGCCTTCAATCAGCATTCCCGGGTGCCAGACAAACTCCTGATTTTTATCAAAGAAAACGGCGCTGATTTCCGGAACATCTTCAAGCATCGCCGCCATGCTTAAGTTAAATGGGCCAATTCCAATCCCTGCTATATCATACATAAAAATTCTCCTCGCCTGGTATGCTAACCTCACTTTACCCAAACGAGGACAGAGTTAACCTGATGAACTTTTTTGTATGCGCTTACATTTTTTTAAATGGGGATCACTGGGCGGGATCCCTTTTAATGTGCAGAACTTCAATCTCTTTTAGAAAGTCGAATACACGCTCTTCATACTTAATACGGTCCGTCAGAAAGGCCTGGGCATGACCTGCTTTCGGTACGAGATAAAGGCGCTTTTTCCCCTTTTTCTTTTTTCTGAATAAATCCAGCGACATTTGCAGAGGGATAAACGGGTCTTCTTTTCCATGAATGAACAGGATGGGGGTTTCTACTTTTTCCATTTCTGAAATGGGGGATATCTCCCGGAATCCCCATCCATAGCGGAGCTTCGTCACGAAACTCGTCAGCAGGATAAGCGGGGAAAACCGAATCTTAAAGTCCAGAGCAAGCCTCAGGCGCATAAGTGCGGTTAAATCACTGAACGGACAATCGGCGATACAGAACCCCACCCGGCTGTCATCCTTAATATATTGTATAGAGGAGGCGGCACCGAGTGATTCCCCAAGAAGTCCGATAAATGCCTGGCTTCCAAGCCTTTCATACAGGTAGTCAACCCAGGAGCGCAGATCATCCTTCTCGAAAAAACCGAAAGATGTATGATTTCCGCCGCTAAGTCCATGATAACGGTGGTCACAGAGCAGGACATGGTATCCCCTCTTATGGAACATCTCAACATATTTAAAACTGCCGAAAAGCGACCACGTTATGCCGTGAGCAATAATGACAGCCTTTTGGCTGTTTTCCACGGGGAAAAACATGCCGTGAATTTGATAGCCATGCTTCGAATCAATAAAGAGTTCTTCCTTTTCCGTCTGCTCGAAGTGATCTGCATTGATCTCACCGCTTCTTACTCCCATTGCAAAGGTCTCCTTATACTCGACTTTGCGCGGATAGATTATGAGATTGCTAAAATAAAATGGAATCACAGCAGCAGCCAGAAACAGGATTATTACAGCTGTTATTACCCCAATCCACATCCTGTCCCACCTTCTTTATTTGCAATTTTTATATCCTATTAGCCAACTGAATTATATGTGATGAATGTTAATCCAAATGAAATTTTATGTAAAATTTCCCTAAAAGCTGCACCTATTAAAAATTTACAGCCTTCCAATTCTTATTTATAGTTATCACAAAATAACGGCATATCTGCTATAACAGATATTCCCGATTTAGCACAAAGTACAAACCAAAATGTCTACTGAAAGAGGGATAAAGATGAAAAGCGATGTTCTCATCATTGGAGGCGGCATCAGCGGACTGACCGCTGCGGCATTTCTTGCAGAAAGGGGATTGGACATAACCGTGGCAGAGGCCTCTAATGAATGGGGCGGATGCGCAGGCAAATTTAATCGCGGCTCTTTTCTCTTTCCTGCAGGTGCGACACTCGGAATGGGCTTTGAAGGGGGCGGCATCCATCATCGCCTTTTAGAAAAGCTGCACATACCATTTCCGAATGCCAAGCCTTTAAGCACCGTTATGGGAATTCATACCCCGCCCGGCTACCTGGAATATAAGCAGGACCGTCAGCAGCACCTAAACAGCCTCAGTGAAGCCTTTCCGGAGTCTGCTGCCAGGATACGTTCTTTTTATAAAGAGATTTGGAAAATAGGCGCAGAGGTTAAAAAGCTGCTTGGGACACTTCCGGCGCTCCCTCCCTCTGCTTTCATGGATATCGCTGACCTGATGGCATCACTTAAACCCGGCACCCTCACCCTTCTTCCCTATCTTGCAAAAACCGTTGGCCACCTTGTTAAAAAACATGGCTTGCACGAAGACCCGTTTGTTCAATTGCTTGATGCTCAGCTCATTGATTCCATGCAGACCGATTCGGCCGGCTGTTCGGCCATCATGGGCGCCTACGCCCTGACAATCTATCACGAAGGCGCTTTTTACATTGAAGGGGGGCTGAATCAGCTGGGTGAGGCTATGGCCATTTCGGCAGAAAAATATGGGGCTGTACTGAAAAAGCGCACATGGATCAAGTCCGTCCGGAAACACAATGGCCTGTTTGAAGCTGAAGATCAAAAAGGCCGGATTTTGACGGCGGATCATGTCGTTTCGACTGTGCCCGTCCAAAATTTCCTGGAGCTTCTTAATGAACCTCTCATACGTAAGATGGGCAGGAGCTATGTGCAAAAAGCCGAAAAAAAACAGTGGGGAACCATGACCCTTTATCTTGCCATTCGGGAAGAAATCATACCGGAAAATGCCCCACTTTTCCAGCAGGTGCTGACTGATAAGAATGGTGCCATGGCAGAAGGCGCCCACCTCTTTCTTTCCCTATCCGCCCCCGGTGACCTGATTCGAGCACCAAAAGGGTTCCGCACCCTGAATGTAAGCACCCATACCGACCTTTCGCTATGGGACACAAAGGAAAAATACGACACCTATAAAAAGACGCTGAGGGACAGGATGATAAGCGGGGTCAAAGAAGCCATCCCCCGAATTGAAGAAGGAATAGAAAAAGAGGAAATCGGGGCACCAAAAGCATGGGAGCGGTTTACGAAACGAAAAAACGGAATGGTCGGCGGAATTCCCCAAACCCTGGAGCATGCCCTGTTCAACAGCCTCTCCCACCGCACGGGCGTAAAAGGATTATGGGTTTGCGGAGACAGCGTTTTCCCAGGCGCCGGCACCGCAGGCGTCTCAGTCAGCGGCTACCACGTATACCGCTCGATAATGAGAATGATGAGGAAGAAGTATCTGTAGCGGTTCCCCGTTTTGTGGAGGGACGGGCCGACTTTGATCGTTTACGGGCCAACTTCTGTCGAATGCGGGCCAACTTTTGTCGTTTACGGGCCAATTTCCGTCGAATACGGGCCAACTCCTGGCGAATGCGGACCAACTTCTGTCGAATGCGGGCCAATTTCCGTCGAATACGGGCCAACTCCTGGCGAATACGGACCAACTCCTGTCGAATGCGCACCAGCTCCTGTCGAATACGGGCCAACTCCTGTCGAATACGGGCCAGCTCCAATATCCGTTCCACACAAAAAGCCGGCGAGTGATCGCCGGCTTTCCTTTTATACCTGACCCCTCCGTGCAAAATCAACAAACCGGAATTTGTCGAGCCGGTGACGGGATTCGGTGTACTGAAACAAGGTGGTATCTTCCAGATAAACATAGTTCTTGACGACTACGACGTGCGCGTAGTCATACAAATCCAGATAGGCGCGGTCCTCACTTGTGCATTCCTCTACCGTGATTTCCTTCTCGGCATACCCGATTTTAAGGCCGAGCTCGCCCTCCAGGTATTCATAAATGCTATTTTCACAGATTTCCTTTGATAAAAAAGGGACGGTTTTTTTGTCCAGATAATCTTTATCCAGGATGATTTTTTCCCCTGAGATTTCCCTTGAACGGACAACTTTCCAAATATCCGCGTTGTTGCCGCTTGTCAGCTGATTCATGATGGGCTCATCAGCATGGACCAGGGCGAGCTGATGAACCTTGGTGACCGCTTTTGAGCTGAACGTTTTGGCTAATTCTTTAAAGCTCACAAGACCGGATACTGGAAAGCTCATTCGCTGAGTGTCCAGAACGACCGACCCTTTACCTTTTATCTTTTGGATATGGCCGTTTTGGGCAAGCAGGTTAAGCGCTTTGCGGATTGTTTCCCTGGAAGCTTCGTATTTTTCGGATAAGACGTTTTCGGAAGGAAGAACGTCGCCCGGATTCAGGGGGCCCTCTTGAATTGTTTCGAGCAGCTCCTGATACACCACTTGATATTTTGTTTTTGCCATCCTCTTCACCATTTTCTAATTTTTCTGTTTGGTTAGATGATAAACGATGGATTCATATGGCCGCAATGAAATTTTTTCAGCAAAAGCCGGACTGTCCTCATAATTTGTGATCAGCGTTTCTGCTGTGAACCCTTCATACGAAAGACTGGATGGCAGCTCGAACATCGTTTCTTTTCCATAAAAGTTGTTGATGCACAGCAGCTTTTCGTCTTCAGTATTACGGACATAGGCAAAAATGTCAGGATGGTCATCTAAAATAAGCTGGTAGTCTCCGTCTGTAATTATGTCCTTCTCTTTGCGGAGACGATTCAGCTTTTGATAATGATAAAAAACAGATTCTTTGTCCTTTACCGCAGCTTCGGCATTGATCTCTTCGTAGTTCGCTGCAGCTGGAATCCATGGGGTTCCAGTAGTAAAACCTGCATGCTGTTCTTTGTTCCATTGAACGGGTGTACGGGAATTATCTCTTGATTTACTTTTCAGGATTTCCAGAATTTCTTCCTCACTGCGGCCTTCCTGCAGCATAATCTTGTGCATATTCAAAGATTCTACATCGCGATATTGATTGATATGCTCAAATTTAGGGTTGGTCATTCCGAACTCTTCGCCCTGATAGATGTACGGGGTTCCCTGCATCAAATGGATAACAGTTGCAAGCATTTTAGCTGATTCCGTGCGGTACTCGCCGTCGTTTCCATAGCGGGATACGATTCTTGGCTGGTCATGGTTGCACCAGAATAGAGCATTCCAGCCTCCGCCTGCGTTCATTTTGACCTGCCACTCAGATAAAATGTCTTTAAGCTTTAGAAAATCAAAATCCGCGAGTGCCCATTTTTCTCCGTTCGGATAATCCACCTTCAAATGGTGGAAGTTGAAGGTCATGCTGAGCTCCGTGCCCTCTTCATTCGAATAGCGGATACAGTGGTCAATGGTAGTAGAGGACATCTCTCCAACGGTCATCACGTCATATTTTGAGAATACTTCCCGGTTCATTTCCTGCATGTATTCATGAACCCGGGGACCGTCTGTATAGAAACGGCGGCCGTCTCCAGGAGCGATGGAGCCATCATCATCAGGGAAATCCTGATTTTTCGAGATGAGATTAATGACGTCCAAACGGAACCCATCCACCCCTTTATCAAACCAGAAATTCATCATGCTATACACATCTTTGCGAAGCTTTTCATTCTCCCAGTTCAGATCAGCCTGCGTCACGTCGAATAGATGGAGGTAGTTCTCGCCTGTAGCTTCGTCCAGCTGCCATGCAGATCCTCCGAATTTGGACACCCAGTTTGTCGGTGCGCTTCCATCTTCCTTGGACTCCTTCCAGATGTAATAATCCCGGTAAGGACTGTCTTTTGATTCGGCAGCTTTTTTGAACCATTCGTGCTCTGTGGATGTATGGTTGACTACAATGTCCATAATAATTTTCAAATCCCGCTTATGAGCCTCTTCCAGCAAACGGTCGAAATCCTCCATTGTGCCATATTCGTGGTGAATGCTGTAGTAATCACTTATATCGTATCCATTGTCCTTTTGCGGGGATGAATAGATCGGGGTCAGCCAGACAACGTCCACTCCAAGTTCCTTCAAGTAATCCAGCTTTTCTATGATGCCCTGAATGTCGCCCGTCCCATTTCCTGTCGTATCGTTAAAGCTTTTCGGATAAATCTGATATACGGTTGATTTTTTCCACCACGGATGTTTCATTTGTATGCACCACCATCAGTAAATTTTGTTGTAACCATAAGGTAAGGATGAAAAAAGCGAAAGGGACAATTGCTTGTCCCTTCCGTTTATTTTGCTTTTTTTGCTCTTGCCATGATGTACGTTAACACAAATGGAACCACTAGGGTAATGAGTACACCAATTCCAAATGACAGCCAATATTCTTTATCAATGGAAAGGAACGCAGGCAGCCCGCCTACTCCGATAGAAAAGGCTTTAACGCTGTTAATGCTGATAATAAGACCGCCGATCGCAGATGCGATTATGGCTGCGATGAACGGATAGCGGTATCGCAAGTTTACTCCGAACATCGCAGGCTCCGTTACTCCGAGATAAGCGGAAAGTGCTGCCGTACCGGCCAGTCCTTTTTGTTTCTCATCCTTTGTCACAAGCATCATGGCAAGGGCAGCGGAACCTTGCGCGATATTGGAAAGCGCAAGCATCGGCCATAAAAATGTTCCGCCGGCTGCTGCAAGCTGAAGGTCAACCGCAAGGAACGTATGATGCATCCCGGTGATAACCAGTACAGCATATAACCCGCCGTAAAGCAGTCCGCCTAATGCGGCAAAGTTCGCAAAAAGTGCAATAACGCCATCTGTTAAAAGATTTCCAAGAGCGAACGTCAACGGACCAATCGCAATAAACGAGGCAAAACCGGTAACCAATAGAGTAACAGGCGGTACGATCAGCATTTGAATGCTGTCGGGCACGCGTTTCGTCAGGAACTTTTCAATCACGGCAAGGAGATACGATGCGACTAAAATCGGGAGAACCTGGCCTTGATATCCAATTTTTTCAACGGTCAGACCAAAAATGTTCCATGCCGGTATTTCCTTCGTGTCCCCGTAAGCATAAGCACTAAGCAGGTCAGGGTGAACTAGCATTAAACCCAGGACAATACCAAGAAGAGGACTGCCCCCAAACCTTTTTACTGCCGACCACCCGATTAAAGCCGGCAAAAAGGTAAAGGCGGTATTGGCTATTAAGCTGATAATGCTTGCAAGATCCGCCCATTGCGGATAGACCACAATCAGCGGGTCATCAAAGAAAATCCCTTTTCCGGTAAGCAAGTTATTAATCCCAAGCAGCAAACCTGCGGTTACGATTGCAGGCAGGATCGGAATGAAAATGTCTGCCAGCATTTTGACAGCTCTCTGAAGCGGATTTAAATTTTTTTCAGAAGCTGTCTTCACCTCTTCTTTGGACGCTTCGCCAATGCCTGTTTGTTCAGCCATTTCGCTGTATACCTTATTAACCGTTCCCTGTCCGATGACGACCTGAAATTGTCCATTCGTTGAAAAAGATCCTTTAACGACATCGATACTTTCTAATTTTTCTTTATCTACTTTACTCTCATCCTTCAGAGCAAAGCGCAGCCTTGTTACACAGTGTGTGGCAGCTGAAATGTTTTCCTTGCCGCCGATTGCCTCAACAATCTCCTTTGCAGATTGCTTATGGTTGCTCATACCTTTCCCTCCCGTAATCGTTTTCAATATATGAGTTCTTTATCCATAGAGTGAGCTTTTAGCAGGATATTAATCCGCTTACATTCTTATTGTAACCTGTATGTACAGGTTACGATTTCATTATAAACATGTCTGTACACGTTTTCAAGAAAAATGCAAAAAAAAATAAGCAGTTCACTGTCTGCTTATTTTTCCCCTGGATACAGCTGCTCATGCTCTGGTTCAAGATGAATGAGCACTTCCATCTTCTCGAATTGGCTGTGAATGTCCGCTTCAATCCGGTCGCAAAGCTCATGCGCCGATTCTATACTCATTCCGGACGGCACGACGAGGTGGAAATCCACATAATTTTCCGGACCGGCCTGACGTGTTCTGAAATCATGAAATTCAATATACTGATCGCTGTAAGAATTCACAATACGGATAACCTGCTGCTCATCCTCTGCAGAAAGCCGGGCATCCAGAAGCGGCGGAAAGGATTCTCTCATCAGTTTAAAGGCCTCGGTCATAATGTAAATAGCAAGGACAATTCCGATAAGCGGATCGAGGAAATACCAATCTGTCAGACTTACTAGCAGCAAGCTCACCGCAACTCCGAGTGATGTATACACATCCGTGAGCAAATGCAGCGCGTTGGATTTCATTGCTACTGAATTCGTTTTTTTCGCTACATTCCCTACAACCCTTGAAACCACGAGATTAATTGCAGCACCCAGGACCATAACCCCGATTCCAAGAAGAGGAAGATGAACAGGCTCTGGGTGTAACAGCTTGTGTACACATTCATAAATGATCCAGATGCCTGCGACGAAAATGAGCAGCGTTTCAATCGTGCCTGATACATTCTCTACCTTCCCATGTCCATAAGGGTGTTCTTTATCGGCAGGCCGGTTTGACAGCCTGACAGAAAAAAAGGCAATGAGTGAGGCGAGAAGGTCCAGGGACGAATGTATGGCTTCAGAGAGAACCGCTACTGACCCTGTAACGATTCCGACCGCTATTTTTAAAAGAACAATAAATGAATTGCTGATTACAGAAAGAAAAGCAATTTTAGGTGCATTCATCAAGTGACCTCCGTTTTTAATCCTGCTTTATCCTACCAGATCAAATTCGTGTGGGTCTACAGCAACCTTTTTTGAAGGTTACACGAATATGGGAGGTGTGTAAAAAAGTTTTCTGCAGCCAATATTAATGGGTTGTTACAATTTGTAAGATTTCTTAGCATAAAAAATCATACGGATGATGAGGAGGAGACTTTGGATAAATGAGTTTTGGAGCGGATCTGATCCAGTCTCTGACCGCCATCGCTGCTGCTATCGCATCGATTGAATGGGCAGATTCGGCTGCCTCTTCCGGAATCCCGTAAATGCTTTGCCGGGCGAACCAATTTACAACATAGGTTCTTGATTCAGCAGCGTTTTTATACAGGAGTCCGTGCTCTTTTTCACCGTCGTTTAGTCTTGTGAGTAAAGCTGAGCCCGGATGAACCTCAGCCATTTTAAGATTGGTCCCCATCCCCTCCAAAAGAGAAGCTACTTTCAGCCCCCTCACCGTCAAATACACCATCCTGGTCAATGTGGGCGGCATGATGGAGCTGGAGCGCAAACCATGCCTGGCCATTTCTTTCCTGAACCATTTATCAGAAGGCCTGTCCCCTCCGCCGTCATTATATGAAAGCGGAGCATCCAATCCGACAGCGAGTGAAGAACCATCCGTCTTTTCTGCAAGCTCTAAAATATTTGCATCACTCAAACCAGTTTGCAGCTCTTCAAGATGCATGGTTTCCCCCTCCAGCCTGAAAAGGGCGGCGGCTGTATCCTTATGGTTTGATGGACCGGACAAATCAACCCCCATAATAAACATTTTCTGCACCTCCTAATTCGACATGTTTCCCGTGGAACAACCTAAAAAATTCAAATTGTGCGTCCTTTCGCCGGAGGGCGGATCTGCCCGATAAAAAAGACAGATGCACTTAGCGCAATCTGCCTGGTTGGCCCTTTAACCGGCGTTCTATCTTTTGTTTGTAAAGTGCTGATGCAGGTGAAGAGAAAGCATTCCGTTTTTCAAGCAATTTTTCCAGTTCATATTCACGCTTAGAACGTCTTGCTGAAAGCTTTTCCCGCTCTTCGTTATCAGAGGAATTCTTCATGAGGTCATCTATGGTCATAAGTTCCTTCTTCAAATCCGTTTCCGAGAGCATGCCTGCGTTTTTCAGCATTTTGTATGCCATGCGAAGGTTTTCAGGCACACTTGAAAGGTCCTCTAAAACCAGCGGCTTTCCCAATCCATTCAGGTTCTGAAACTCCCCATCTTTAATCGCTCTTTTAATTTTATCCTCGGAAACAATTGCAGAAAAATCCATCCCCAGCTCTCCCCTCTGTTACCTTATTTCATTTATATAATCAGGGTAATCTGTAATCATCCCATCGACTTCCATCTTTTTTAGAAAAGACACTGCCTCTCTGTTTCTTACTGTATAGGGTGTCGTTTTCATTCCAAGAGCGTGGATTTTTTGAACAAGGGCGCGCGAAACCAGCTTTTTGCTGGGATTAAGAAAATGTGCATATTCAGATATATCCCTAAGCATCGCGGAAGAAATTCCAAGCGGACGGAATTTCATCAGGACTCCTATTTTTACATCGGGCAAAATCCGGTGCATGTTCTTCATCGACTCCTGCTCGAAAGACTGGACTACCTTGTCTGCAAGGGGATATTTCGCTAACTCAGCCGCTGTCTGCTGCTCGATCCCCGGATACAAAGAGGGACTTTTCAGTTCAATCAGCATACCAGCCTTCCCGTTGTACCGGTCGAGCACCTGTGAAAAAGTCAAAATGCGCTCCCCTTTAAATTCAGGTGAAAACCAGCTGCCCGCATCCAGTTTTAACAGCTCCGCTGCCTTCCTGTCACGGACCTCACCGCTTCCGTCAGTCGTCCTCTCCACGTTCGTATCATGAATTACGACCAGCACGCCGTCTCTGGAACGCTGCACATCAAACTCTAAATAATCGGCTCCCATTTTTATTCCTAAATCAAAGGATGCTTTCGTATTTTCCGGCGCATACCCTGACGCTCCCCGGTGAGCAATATTCAGCATTCCCGGTACCCCCTCCCATAGGGTTTCTAAGCCATTACAGGACCTGGATTGAACAGACCGGTGCCTGTATCAGCCTGTCCTGCTCTATTTTCATCATAAGATGAATAAGTCGAATAATCAATTCTGTGCGGGTTTACCAACCGATTGCTAAGCTTCCTGCCCGCTGCATATATCAGCCTAAGCGGCTGCGCCCATTCTTCAGCCGTCATATTTCTTATGAGCTTGCCATATGAATTTATAAACTGGCATTGAAGGGGGACAAGTTAGTGAGTATGGAGGAAAAAGCAGCCCGGTACCGGAAGATTTCTTTGCAGATTAAGGAGCTTGAGTCAGAGCAAAACCAGCTTAAAGAAGAGCTGAACGCTTATTTAGATGGCCGTTTCGGGGAAAATCAGAAGGGTAAAATGGAATTGGGAGAGTACGTGGTCCAGCGGCAGATCCGGTCTCTTGAAACCTATGCAGAGGATACCCTCATTGCCAGATTGGAAGCATTGAAGCTTGAAGACTGTATTCGAACAGTGAAGAAGCCGGATAAAGACAAAATCGAGGCTGCCTTAACCCTTGGGCTGGTGTCAGGGGATGACCTTAAAGATTGTATTAAACAAAAAATGTCTAAAGTGCTGATTATTAAAGAAAAATAGGTTTCCTGCCGGGTCTTACGAAGATCCGGCATTTTCGTATACATAAATTATTTTTGAAGGACTTTTCCGGTCTATTTTTCCAGTGTGCCGTGAGTCTTTGTCCTTAAATATGTTTTCAATATAAATCTTTTGGTTTGAATTTCTTCTGATTTGGTTATTTAAACAGTACGCTTTGAGCGAGATTAACTTGAACAGAAGGAGAGAACAACATGAGTGCAGGGAATCTCTGGTTTACACTTTTAACTTGTGCTTTATTTATGGGAATTGTTGCTTGGATTTCATATAAAAAATCCAAAGACAATGTAGGGGATTCCAACGGATATTTTCTTGCCGGAAGAGGCTTGAACGGAACATTCATTGCTGGTTCACTCTTGCTCACGAATTTGTCTGCCGAACAGCTCGTCGGATTGAACGGACAGGCTTACCGCACAAATTTAACGAATATGGCCTGGGAGGTTACAGCTGCCATCCCCATTATTATAATGGCGCTTTACCTATTGCCTAAATACCTGGGCGGAAACTTCACGACCCTTCCCGAATTTTTGAGTAAACGCTTTGATGAAGGCGTTCGATTGTATACAGTTATTTTATTTATGCTCGGCTACATATTGGTTACGAGTCCATCCATGCTTTATTCAGGCGCAATTGCTGTTCTTAAGCTGTTTGATGTTCCAGCCATTTTCGGCATCAGCTATGAACAATCCATCTGGGTGATTGTATGGGGGATTGGGATCATAGGAGCCGTTTATGCGATCTTCGGAGGACTGAAGGCGGTAGCAATCTCGGATACTCTGAACGGAATCGGATTGCTGGTTATCGGTGCCCTCGTCCCAATACTGGGTTTCATCGCACTTGGAGGCGGAAACTTTCTTGACGGCATCAAAGAAATCTCTACGAACCATTCAGAGAAATTGAACGCAATCGGCGGTCCGGAAGATTCAGTGCCATTTGGTACGATTTTTACCGGGATGATCATTGCCAACCTATTCTACTGGGCCTCTAATCAGTACGTCATTCAGCGTACGCTTGGAGCTCAAAACCTGGCTGAAGGGCAAAAAGGAGTAATCATCTCTGGGTTTTATAAGCTTCTGATTCCTCTTTTCATGATGGTACCGGGTGTCATTGTGTTCCATCAGTATGGAAATTCGCTCGAGTCTGTTGACCTTGCTTATCCTACCCTGATTGCAGAGGTACTGCCTACATGGCTTTCCGGTATTTTCCTTGCCGTCCTGCTTGGTGCAGTATTCAGTTCTTTTAACTCTCTATTAAACAGTGCGGCTACGATGCTTGCCCTTGATGTTTATAAAGCCCGTTTCAACCCGAAGGTCAGCGATAAAAAGCTCATCATGGTAAGCCAGTGGTTTGGTACATTCCTTGCACTTGTTACACTGTTTATCGCACCGCTTTTAATGTACGCACCAAACGGACTTTGGGATTTAATCCGTAAATTCACCGGATTTTTCAACGTTCCGATTATCGCTATTGTCTTAATCGGTGTTCTTACAAAATATGTGCCGGCTATCGCATGTAAAGTCATTATCGTCTTTCACGTCATTGCCTATTACATGCTCATCTGGGGAACCGATCAGCTATTCGGCTTTAAATGGGATATCAATTTCATTTACATCTATGCCGTCCTGTTTGCAGCAGAAGTAGCGATCATGCTTATGTTTGGTGTCTGGAAGCCAAGATCCACCCCATATGAATTTAAATCAAGGTCCGCTGTAGACATGGTGCCCTGGAAATATGCACTTTCTACATCCACCTTACTGATTGCTCTCGTTGTGATGACATACATTGTCTTCTCACCGCTTGGCCTGGCTTATGAACAAGCGATTGTGTCTCCTTACTTCTGGCCATCCATGTTTGGAGTAGCCGCCCTTGCCGTCTTCTTTATGGTCTGGTCAGTGAAGTTCTGGAATTCCCGCTATGCAGATTATGTGGCCAAGCAGCAGATGAACATTAAGGATATAAAAAAGAGAGCAAGGCTTGTACCGAAAGTAGAAACAAACTTTGTTAAATATAGAAAACAGGAAGTTTAATGCGTACCCCTTCTGTTCACTAATGCAGAAGGGGGTTTTTTATGAGTTCCTATCCCATGAATTTCTCCTCATTCAAAAAACTCCATATGCTCTTTTTCCTCTCTATAATAATCCAGCCGGTCCTGAAGAGTGCCCGTATGAAATTCAAATTTATGACCATCCGGATCTGTAAAATAGATGGATGTTTTATCTCTTTCATCTCTCGTTCTCCCCGAGAGAATCGTGACACCGAGTTGTTTAAGCTTCTCAAGCATGTTTTCTGCATCTTTTTCTTCTATTGAAAAGGCTGTATGGGTATAGGACAGATGAATGTCTGACCTTGGAATATTTTTTTCTTCATTGAGAGCGAGCCAGATCCCGTTCAAATCGAAATAGGCAGTTGTTTTTCCTTTCATCAATAGCTTTGCGTTTAATACGTTTTCATAGAAAGATATCGATCTCTTCAGATCTGAAACGGAATAAAGCAAATGATTGATTCCCGAAATCTTCATGTCCTTCCCCCTTTTACTTGCAGCATAATTTATTTCTATATAACCGTTCATGTTCCCTTCTTTTCAGGTTATGATTAGGGAGTGACTTTACAGGAATTGGGGATAAGGCCATGAAGATTAAAGAATGGGATTTTAACTTAAAGGTACGGCTTTTCGGGGAAGCGATGATGAATCTTACATTTTGGATGTTCTTTCCTTTCCTTGCTATATATTTTTCTGACGAATTCGGCAAGGAGATGGCCGGACTGTTTTTAATAGCGGCACAGGTATTCTCCGTTTTCGCTAACCTTCTTGGCGGATACAGCGCTGACCGTTTCGGGCGGAAGAAGATGATGGTCCTGTCGGCAGCCGGCCAGGGTATTTCCTTTATCGTTTTTGGAATTGCCGTGGCTCCCGCTGTAGATCTGCCATCACTTGCTTTCGTTTGTTTTGCGCTTGCAGGGGTATTCGGTGCTCTGTACTGGCCTGCGAGTCAGGCTATGATTGCAGACGTCGTCGCTGAGAAGGACCGTAGCGACGTGTTCGCCGTTTTCTATACGTCTCTGAATATAGCGGTTGTGCTTGGACCGATACTTGGAAGCATTTTTTATGTCCATTATAAGGTGCAGCTTCTGGTTGTGGCCGGGCTTGTCTGTTTTCTTGCATCTTTCATCCTGCAGAGGTGGACAAGGGAAACGGCGCCGCTTGTTCTTTCGACTTCTGCAGATCCGGAAAAGTTAAAATGGTATAAAGCGGTCAGCGGGCAAATGAAAGACTATGGAATCATCTTCCGCGACCGCACGTTCCTCCTCTATATCCTGGCGGGAATACTCGCGGCACAGACGTTCATGCAGCTGGATTTGCTCTTTCCTGTTTACATTAAGGAAGTCATCGAAAAGGAGACACTCTTTACCCTTTCGGATTGGACCTTATCTGTGAACGGTGAACAGTCTTTTGGAATGGTTCTGTCTGAAAACGGTCTGCTTGTCGCAGTATTCACCATCTCCATTACCCGGTGGATGACCAAATACAGAGAACGGAACGTTTTTATCCTTTCCTCCATTTTTTATGCCTTTTCCATCCTTTGGTTCGGTCAAATGGCGAGTACAGCCGGTTTTCTCGGTGCAATGGCGCTCTTCACATTTGCTGAGCTGATGACTGCAGGGCTTCAGCAGAGCTTTATTTCAAAAATGGCCCCTGAAGCCATGCGCGGACAGTATTTTGCTGCGGCGAGCCTCCGGTTTACAATCGGAAGAACGATCGCACCTATTTCTATACCGATGACTGTCTGGTTCGGATTTGACCTGACCTTTTTCATCCTCTGCCTGCTTGCGCTGCTGAGCGCCGCTCTATATTATGTCATGTTCCAGCGGTATGACGGCCCATCCGTAAATAGAGCAAAAGTAAGGGCATAGGCTATTAACCGGAACATTGGCATTCTCCTCCATTCTTATATATAGTAGAACGTGAGAAGATATACGGGAGGCTGTTCATTATGCTAAACGAATGGTTTAAGAAAGGCTTAACGAAAGAAGCCTATATTCAAAGAATGAGTGTGCATAAGGAAAACCTGCTTCATATCTACAACAGCTTTCAAATGAAAGAAGAAGACCGAGTGTTTCTGCAGACTCTTCAACAGGAAAACCTTCGTGCAATTATACTGACAGCTGACTGGTGCGGCGATGCGATGATGAACTTGCCGATTCTCATGAGGCTTTCCGGAGAGGCACTTATTGAAACACGCTACCTGAACAGGGACGATAATCTGGAGCTTATGGATCACTATTTAACAAACGGGACAGCCCGCTCTATCCCAATCGTTATTTTGATTAATGAAAATGGAGAAGAGACAGCAAGATGGGGACCGCGTACGGAAACTGTCCAGAATTGGGTAGATGAACAAAAGCAATACCTTCCGGACAAAGAAGCTCCGGAATTTAAAGAATTATTCGCTGTCTTCGCTGAAAATGTATCCAGGCGTTTTACTTCTGACACTGAATTTTGGGCAGACGTTAAAAATGATGTCATTGAAACCATAAAGAATCGCATTCAATAAGGAGGCGGTATCCGTGAAAACGAAACTGCTGGTGCATGGTCATGTTCAAGGAGTCGGTTTCAGGTATTATGCACAGACGAAGGCTATTCAAAGGAATATTAAAGGCTGGGCCAAAAACATGGACAATGGTTCCGTTGAAATTGTGGCAGCCGGCGAAAACCAGCAAGTGGAAGCATTCATTGGTGAAATGGAAAAAGGGAGTCCGCTGGCGAAGGTAGAAGAGATTGAGCAGATTGAATACGAAACGGAAGAAGCGTTCAGCGCATTTGATATTAAATACTAGACGAAAGACTGGTCTGCTATCCTATACATGATAGCAGACCAGTCTTTATTTGGAATAATAAGGAATTATACCCTTCCTTCATTTTCGAAAAATGTGTAGGATGAAATAGGTGCATGTGTTTACTAATCTCCTGCACAGGGTAATTACTATCGGGTTGGATTTATTAAGAAGCCGGGCAGCATGCTGTTGACTAGGAGCCGAAAAAACAGTAAAGTGTTAAAGTTGATTTCATTTTTGTAAATTATGAATGGATTCAGCTGATGCTCTGTAAAAAAACTGTAAGGTTTTCATGTATTTTTTGTTGAGATTTGGTTAAGAATTGGCTGAAGGGGTTTCGTTCGCAGGATTTAAAGATATATATTAGGAAATAAGATTAAAAATTAACTGTTATTGGGAATTTTTAGTTCTTATTCATGTAAATGCAATTCTTCACCTTATGCCTGAACGATTGAGGCAAGGTAAGAAAGAGGAGACTCATGATCAAATTAAAATTAGAGAATCTATTAGCATGGATTAAAGCTTACCATTTAGAGATTGGCGTTGGGCTTTGCTTCCTTCTCCCGCCGGTCGGAATTTTATGGCTTGTTGTTATTGGCTGGAATCACTTGAATCACGTTGTGTACAGGAGAGCTCCTTTTACACTGAATCTGACTTCATTCTTTTTCCTCTGCCTCCTTGTTTCATCAGCGGGAGCGAGCATCGTTCAGCAAAATGGAACTTATTTGCTGATTGTTGCACTGATTGCCGGATATTTAGGATTGTATCTATATATTAAAGAAACCTTAACGCTGGCGTCGTTTCAGCGATATAAACGAATCGTAATTGCAGGCGGGTTCTATTTATTCCTGTCGGGTCTTATGCTAAAGGAACACCCGGTAAACGGTCTGCTCGCCTTTTTAACCGGAACCCAGTTTATTGGCGGCTCGGCAGATAACAGTGAAGCCAGGCTGTTCGGAAGTGCGTACAATCCGAATTTCACCGCCTTCCTGCTGTTGCTGACCTTTGCTTTCGTGATCACCAGCATGCTCGGCCATATGAAAAACAAGGAACATCAGCTGCTCCTTTATCAAATTCCATTAATTCTCGTCATTGCTGCAGCGATCTTCCAAACAGGCTCACGTTCCGGAGTTGCAACGATGTTTATTATGACTTTGTTTTTGGTCATTAAACTTAACCCAAAGCTTGGAATAACCTGTTTAGGAATGCTTTTCGCAGTGAGAGATCAGCTGATTGCCCTCATTCCCCGGACTGAAGTAATCGACCACTCTGCTCTGGCCAGAAAAGAAATATGGCTGAACAGTTTAAGCATCTGGAAGGATAACACTTATTTTGGGACAACACCTCTTGGATTCTATGACTCCTACCTTGAGCTATCAGGGAAAGGTGTACCGCATGCCCATAATATGTTTCTGGCCTTTTTTGCCGAATACGGCACCATTGGAGGCTTAGCATTCCTGCTGCTGGCTGCCGGAATTGCCTTTAAATTTTGCTGCCTGTATTTTATGGAATCTAAAAGAAAACAGCTATTAAACCTATTTATGATTTCCATTCCGATTATTTTCCTTACCGGAATCCTGGATCATCCGCTCGTTTCACCACAAACGGCACTCATTGCCGTCATTCTTCTGGCAAGCTGGGACCGCTACACAGAGCCGGTTCATGTTCTGCAGAAATCGGTTGCCTACATCAAACGGGCATATCTGCGAATCAGCCTGCAGACCGATAATTCACACAACGTATCGAAGACCCAGAAGAATAAAAGCAAATATTAAAAAAAGCTTGCCGCTCTAAGTCGGCAAGTTTTTTTAGTTCCTTCAGGCTTTAATAACACGAGTAAGAGGGCCATACTCTGCAGGCAGGTCAGTTCTGCGCTGCGGCAGGACGCCGCGTCTTTAGCAGAACTTCCTTCGCAAGGCGCCTCTGCTTTTCTTTTTGTCCAGCTCCGGCGCCTAGCCCCTCGAGGTCATAAGCCTCTTCCCCTGCGAAAGGAAAAACACCTTTCTTCGGAGGCCTGCAGGAGGCAGGTCAGTTCTGCGTTGCGGCAGGACGCCGCGTCTTTAGCAGAACTTCCTCCGCAAGGCGCCTCCGCTTTTCTTTTTGTCCAGCTCCGGCGCCTAGCCCCTCGAGGTCATAAGCCTCTTCCCCTGCGAAAGGAAAAACACCTTTCTTCGGTGAAGATTCTTATGCTTGTCGGGGCTGAGCAAGGCGCCTCCGCTTTTCTATTAATAAGGGCTTTTTTGGTAAAAGTAGTTTGGTGTTTTAATTTCATTGTTGTAGTTTTTATGAAAAATATGTGTTGTTGCCGGAGATACAGGCGGGATGAGCCAGGTCCAGTCCCCTGTTACTTCTCTGCCGCTGCTCTCCTCTCTCTCCTCGAACCTTTTAAACTGCGAAGCGGCTGTGTGGTGATCAACGATGCTGACGCCTGCTTCTTTAAAGGAGTGCAGCACAGCTGCATTGAGTTCAACGAGAGCCCGGTCTTTCCAAAGTGTAGAATTAAGCTCTGTGCTGAGCCCCATTATCGATGCCACTTTCGGCAGCATATTGTACCGTCCCTCATCTGCCAGGTTTCTGGCTCCGATTTCTGTTCCCATATACCAGCCGTTAAAAGGAGCGGCTCCATATACAATCCCTCCAATTTCAAGGCTCATATCCGATATGATTGGAACCCCGTACCATTTCAAATACAGATCTTCAATCGCCGGAATTTCGGGGTGCCGTATGGGAACTTCCATAATTAGTGATTCCGGGATGGAGAACATTTTTGGTTTCCCTCCGCCTGCGGAGATGACTAGCGGAAGAACCTCAAAATCTGTTTCCTTCCCTTCCCAGCCGAGCTTTTGGCAAACCTTTGTAAATGGAATGGAGGCCGGGTCTCCGATTCTCCCGCCTGCCTTTTCATATCCTGCATAGCGGATCAGCTGATGATTCCAGATTCGGATTCTGTCATGCTCCTTTATTTTTTGCTTGAAGATGGTGATGACAGGTCTGATTTTACCGCCGTTGGAAGCATATTCGATATGGCGGAAGAGTGCTTCTGCCACTTGCTCCTCTGTCTCAAGGCTGCGCTCATCTATAACATGGAGGGATTGCCAAAACAGCCGGCCTATGCAGCGGTTACTGTTTCGCCATGCCATCCTCGCTCCATATTCCAGTTCTTCCTCAGTGTGTTCATACTCTCCCGTTTTCACAATTTCTTCTTTTATACTGATCAGCCGATTCTCAATTTTATCTTGTTTCTCCAGTTCGTTATAACTGTTATAAATGAATTCCTTTGCCTTCAGGAACAGGTCATTTGCTTCTGTCACAGCTGTCCTCCTATAAGTCATACTAGACTTTTAACCACTTTAACAATAGTAGAAATGATTCACAATGTCCAACAGAACAATCAGGAAAAATCATCCATAAACCTTAGAGGACGGAGCATTCACCCGTTTTACCTCTCCGCATATCGGGTAATTTCGAGAGTGTAACTAAAAAGGAGGCTTTCGAACCATGAGTAATCAGATTACCTATACAAAACATTATATAAACGGTGAATGGGTTGAGGGATCCAGCGAAAAAACAATCCAAAATCAAAATCCATATACTGGAGACCTTCTTCTTGAAATTCGTTCAGCTGATAAGAATGACCTCGACCGGGCCTATACAGCTGCAAAAGATGCCCAGAAGGATTGGGCTGCAACCCTGCCGGGGGAACGTCGTGCAGTTCTTGAGAAGGTCGCACAGCAGCTGAATGACCGCAAAGAGGAAATTATTGACTGGCTTATAAAAGAGTCAGGCAGTACTCGGGTAAAAGCAGAGGCTGAATGGTCTGCAACATTAAATATCGTGAAGGAATCCGCAAGCTTCCCGTACCGGATGGAAGGCAAAATCCTTCCTTCTAATATCCCCGGAAAAGAGAACAGGGTCTACCGCTCACCTAAAGGTGTTGTAGGTGTAATCGGACCGTGGAATTTCCCGCTGCATCTGGCTATGAGATCTGTGGCGCCCGCTCTTGCTGCAGGAAATACGGTTGTTTTGAAGCCATCTTCGGATACTCTTGTTACCTCCGGATTTTTGCTTGCTGATTTATTTGAAAAAGCAGAGCTTCCAAAAGGCGTTTTGAATGTGGTTGCGGGCAGGGGCTCTGAAATTGGTGATGAATTTGTCCTTCATCCGATTCCTAAAGTAATTTCCTTTACAGGTTCAACCGAGGTTGGGCAGCACATTGCTGAGCTCGCAGGGAAGGGCTTGAAGGAAACTGCTCTTGAACTGGGCGGAAACAACGTAATGGTTGTATTGGAGGATGCCGATCTTGATCAGGCGGTGGACGCAGCAATTTTCGGGAAATTCCTTCATCAAGGGCAAATATGTATGGCTCTTAACCGGATCATTGCGGTAGAAGAGATTTATGATGAATTCGCGGAAAAATTTGCAGAGAAAGCCAAAAAGCTTGCTGCAGGAAATCCCGAAGAAGCAAAAACAGCTGTTGGACCATTAATAAACGAGGAAGCATTGGTACGCATACAGAAGGATGTCGAAAAAAGCATTGAGATGGGAGCGAAGACGCTTGTTTCCGGAAAAACAAATGGAAATGTTCTTCACCCAATCGTTCTCGGAGAAGTAACAAGTGATATGCCGATTGCTAAAAATGAAATTTTTGGCCCTGTCGCACCGCTACTTAGAGCAAAAGACGAAGCCGAAGCTATCGAGATTGCCAATAACTCTCCATATGGCTTAAGCGGTTCTGTTTTCTCAGGTGACCTGCACCGCGGTGTGCAAGTTGCAAAAGAAATTGAAACCGGTATGATTCACGTGAACGACCAATCTGTAAATGATGAAGCCCATGTTGCCTTCGGAGGCGAAAAGCACTCCGGCATCGGCCGTTTTGGCGGCGAATGGGCGATTGAGAAATTCACGACGGTTAAATGGATCGGGGTCATGGAAAAACCAAGAGAATTTCCATTCTGATCAACCGAGCCGCTTGATTCCCTAACCTTACCGGATGAGGAAAGCGATGCATGACTTCTACACGGGGAATGCATTATAGCCAATCCATCCCCTTTACCCAGTAAATGTGCTCTAAGCTATTAGCTTAGAGCACATTTTTATTTTCTGTCTTATTTAGGGTCTGATCGGCTGGCAGGGCTGGCAGGCAGGGTGTGCCCGGGCGCTTTCCACTGATGGCGGAAGCAAAACTGCCTCCGGCCCCCACTCTGCTAAAGCACTAAACCTCCGTCCCCGTTCAGAGCAAAGCCTTGCCGTATAAGAGATTCCAGAGTATCCTCTCTGTCCCCGAAAAGAAGAAAAATCGGGGACGGAGGATTCCTCCGTCCCCAATTATGTTAACTAGCCATCCTCTGTCACCAAAACAGCAGAAGCGTTGGGGGAGTAAGGATCATTCTTTTCTGCCTCCGGCCCCTAATGCTTTACCGCAACGGGGGTCGGAGGCACCAAGCAACGCATTTCGTAGCGCCTCCCCCTCTCATACCTCAGGTCGAAGCCGCCACCGCTGAGAAACAGCGCCCCGGCTGCTGACCGAAACCCGGAAGCATCCGAGGCGCACTTGTTAAATCAGCCTCTTAAAGCTTCTTTAACCGTTCAGCCAGCGCTTCAGCAGCCGCTTTTCCTGAAAGAAATGCGCTTTCAAACCTTGTTCTTCCAGCCGGGTCATCTTGGTGCAGAAAAGCATCTCCGGCAATCAGCAAAGGATGCTTGTTTTCAAGCTCGATAAAAGGCTGGTAAATGGGGCGAACCGCTTCCGCAAATCTCCACCTCTTCAGCTGAACCGCTGCAATGTTCTCAGGATGGACGAAGGGTTCCGCCCGTTTAAGGATCTCTGCTATCACCTCTTCTGAAGGCTGGTCGTACCAGTTACGGGACCACTCCCCAGTCATATAAATACTGGCAATCGGCTCAGCAGAAATTCCTTTAAGTGAATGATCCGCTATTCTTTCCAGTCCATCCGGAAGGCTTTGGTCAATATGGCCTTCGTCTCCTATAATAAGTGATTCCTTTAAGGTTACCAGCGCTACAAAGCTTGGATTAAATTTAATGCTTTTTAACCTGTCTCCAGAATCCATCCCGCTTTCCTCCAGCAGCTCGATAGCCTGCGGCGCAGGAGTGGTCATAATCAATGCTTCTGACCGGATTTTCCCGCCTTCCTCAGTAACCAGCACATACCCATTTTCAGCTTCCTGAATACGGATTACCTTTGTTTCGGTTTTCACATCGAATTGTTCTGCGAGCTTTTTGGCGAGACTGTTCATCCCTTCAACCCCTGTGTATCTTGGATATGGGTCCCCGAACCACTTTTTAATCCAGCCTTGCTCAAGCCATAGGGCGGCCTCTTCCTTCAAAGCCTCTGTACGGACCGTGAAAAATTGGGCCCCATGATCTGCCCTGCCTTTTCCGATTCTTCTCGTAGCAAGCCGCCCGCCTGCACTCCGTCCCTTGTCCAGCAGCAAAACATCAGAAAATCCTTGTTCTTTTAACACCTTTGCAGCCGCCAGCCCAGACAGCCCTGCTCCAATAATCACGATTCTCAAACGTCATCCCTCCCTGCTTCCACTTTACCGTTAAAAGCCCGGAGCGGCCAAATTGAATAGGCTCCGAAAAGGTGTATTCTTTGAAGAAGTAAGCGCATGATGATAGGGTAGAAATAGTAGAAGCATATTTTAAGGAGGAATGAGACATGGAAACAACCACTCAAAAACAAATTGAGCTAGCTCAGCGTCCGAATGGAATGCCTGACAAGGATACGTTTCGATTTACAGAGGCAAGCGTGCCGGAACCAAACCAGGGTGAAGTCCTGATCCGCACCCTGTACTTATCGGTGGATCCATACATGAGAGGCCGTATGCAGGATACGAAATCGTATGTTGAACCATTCCCTTTAAATGAGGTCATTCATGGCGGCGCTGTCGGTGAAGTGGTTCAGTCCAAGGCAGACGGCTTCAGCCGCGGCGATACCGTAGTCGGAATGCTGGGCTGGCAGGAGTATTCAGCTGTACCGGCTAAGGCTATTCGTAAAATCGACCCTGATATCGCTCCTGTTACAACTGCCCTGGGAGTGCTCGGCATGCCGGGTCTTACAGCATACTTCGGTCTGCTTCACATCGGCCAGCCTCAGGAAGGCGAGACTGTTGTTGTATCCGGTGCAGCAGGGGCAGTCGGTTCCATTGTTGGACAAATTGCAAAAATTAAAGGAGCACGAGTGGTAGGAATTGCGGGTACAGATGAGAAAACGCAATACCTGAAAGAACTCGGCTTTGATGAAACCATCAACTACAAAACCGATCATGTCGAGCAGGCACTTGAAAAAGCTTGCCCGCATGGAATTGATGTGTATTTTGATAACGTCGGCGGTGAAATTTCGGATGCTGTCTACAGCCAGCTGAATAAATTTGCCCGCGTGCCGATTTGCGGAGCCATTTCTTCTTACAATAAAGCAGGCGAAGATTTGGGCCCCCGGGTTCAAACGAAGCTGATCAGGTCAAGTGCGCTGATGAAAGGCTTTGTTGTAGGAGATTATTCTGACCGGTTTGAAGAAGGCTCACGTCAGCTTGGAGCATGGGTTCAAAATGGAAGCCTGAAATACGAGGAAACCATTGTAGAAGGATTTGAAAATATTCCCGAGGCATTTCTTGGGTTATTTAAAGGCTCCAATCTAGGTAAACAGCTGGTTAAGGTCGCGGACCCGCTTTACGCAAACCTATAATTCGTCCAACCCCCTTTACGCATTCATGCTAAAGGGGGTTTTTTAACTGTGGCGGTCAAATTCTTTATTTCCCCGAGCACCGGCATCGCTTCCATTTCCGCTTGCGTTACTCTGCTCCAAACGATTCCCGTTGGCTTCGCCACAGTTGAACCCGTCTTGCTTATACCTGATTCTGTGGCGATCCAGTCTGCGGTCAAGTCAAATTCTTCAACCGGAATAGGATCCTCCACTATCTGTCTGCTGTGGACGGTGGTGATGACGGGAACTTCCCGATTGCCCAGCTCCCGGATGATTGCATATTCCCTGTCGGCATATCCCTCTCCTTTGCCAAGACGCCTGCCGTCCTGCGTCATCGCAACCGAACCAACCACAATCAGGTCAATGGGCGGCAATTCGGATAGGGGAAGAAGCTGGCCGTATTCTTTTATATGACTCAGGCTTGCAGCTCTCCTTTCCTCTCCGGCAGGCACCCATTCCGGCTTTACCTGGATGAAACCTGCTTTCAATCTCGGGGTTGGGACGAGAAGAATTTTCCCGTCCTTCAGCACCTGCGCCCTTAGCGGCAGCTGGGGAGCATCAGGGTTGACCTTGACTGTTTTTGCATCTTTATATTCCTTCATTTCGATGACAAAGGATGCAGCTTGTTCAGCCCCCTTAAAGTTTGGAATTCTTCCTTTAAGCGGAAACGGGAACCGGCCGAGTTTTTCATCCTCCAGCCTATTCCATACTTTTTCCCGTATTTCATTTTTCTTTGTCATTGTTACGCATCTCCTAATCTGGATTTTTTCAGAAATCGCTCTTATTCGGGATGAGCCAGGCCCAGTCCGCTAAATTTCTTTCCTCCGGGCAATTTTTCCCGGGAAATAATCAAATAGTGCCGGGATTCTGCTTTGTTTTTCCCCAAATTCTATCTTTTTTTCCTTCCGCCTCTCCCTTTCGCATATCATGAGGTTTCGTTATAATCGGAGGGAGAGTAAAAAAATAGAATCCACTGAATTTAAGGCTTTGTTTAACACCTGTTGATTGGAGTGGAAGGCATGAGACTCCGTGCTAGGAGCAGCGGGAAAGGTCAGACCCCGCAGGCGCAAAACGGCGGGGAGGCTCACCGCCCTTATATTAGCGAATGCCTGCTAACTGCAATCAACAGCTGAGTTTAACAGAGCTTAATATAAAAGGAAAAGGTGTATGCGATGAGTGTATTATCAGTAAAAAACCTCAGCCATGGTTTTGGCGACCGGGCTATCTTCAATGATGTATCCTTCCGGCTGCTAAAGGGTGAACATATCGGATTGATCGGTGCTAACGGGGAAGGAAAGTCCACCTTCATGAATATTATTACCGGAAAGCTCGAACCGGATGAGGGCAAAGTCGAATGGTCAAAAAAAGTGCGAGTCGGATATCTTGATCAGCACACAAACCTGGAGAACGGACAGACAATGCGTAAAGTGCTGCAGGGCGCATTCCAGTACTTGTTTGATATAGAGGCTGAAATGAACAGCATCTATGATAAGATGGGCAGCGCCTCTCCGGAAGAGCTGGAAAAGCTTCTTGAGGAGGTAGGTGTTCTTCAGGATACGTTAACGAACAATGATTTCTACATCATTGATTCAAAAGTTGAAGAGGTCGCACGCGGTCTCGGACTGACCGATATCGGGCTTGAGCGAAATGTTCAGGATCTGAGCGGCGGACAGCGGACAAAGGTCCTGCTCGCCAAGCTTTTATTAGAAAAACCGGACATTCTCTTATTGGATGAGCCTACAAACTACCTGGATGAGCAGCACATTGAGTGGCTGAAGCGGTATCTTCAGGAATACGAGAATGCCTTTATTCTAATATCTCATGACATTCCCTTTTTAAATAGTGTAATCAATTTGATTTATCATATGGAAAACCAGGAATTGAACCGCTATGTCGGCGATTATGAGAATTTCCAAAAAGTCTATGAAGTAAAAAAACAGCAGCTGGAATCCGCCTTTAAAAAGCAGCAGGCTGAAATTGCGGATCTCAAGGACTTTGTCGCCCGCAACAAGGCACGTGTTTCTACAAGGAATATGGCAATGTCCCGCCAGAAGAAGCTTGATAAAATGGATGTCATCGAACTCGCTGCCGAAAAGCCAAAGCCTCAATTTCATTTCAAAGAATCCCGTGCCGCGGGCAGGGTCATTTTTGAAACGAAGGATTTAGTGATCGGGTATAACGAGCCTCTCTCAAGGCCTCTGAAATTGAGAATGGAACGGGGCCAGAAGATTGCCCTTGTCGGAGCAAACGGAATCGGGAAAACCACCTTGCTCCGCAGCATATTAGGTGAAATTAAACCGATTGGCGGCGAAGTGGAGCGCGGGGATTACCTTCAAATCGGCTACTTCGAGCAGGAGATCAAGACGAGCAATTACAATACGTGTATAGAGGAAGTGTGGAATGAATTCCCTTCCCTTAACCAGGCAGAGGTTCGTGCCGCCCTGGCAAAATGCGGGCTTACTACTAAACACATCGAAAGCAAGATTGAAGTGCTAAGCGGAGGAGAGAAAGCGAAGGTACGCTTCTGCAAGCTGATGAATAATGAAAGCAACCTGCTCGTACTGGATGAGCCGACCAATCATTTGGACATCGATGCTAAGGAAGAGCTGAAACGGGCTCTGAACGCATACAAAGGAAGCATTTTGATGATTTCTCATGAGCCTGAATTCTATCAAGGGCTGGCGACAGAAGTATGGAATTGTGAAGACTGGACCACAAAGGTGTTTTAATGTCGTGCAAGCTACAGGCTCAATGAAACTACCTAATATAAAGGAGACCCTGTCCGGTCTCCTTTTATAATTCTCCCTTTTTCATCATTTTTTTCACATCGCGTGCTCTGTTTAAAATCTGCTCTTTTTCTTCCTCGTCCAATTTCCCGAGATTTTTATAGTTAAATTTCATCCGCATATTGCCAGAAAGCTTTTCCTCATGCCGGCTCAGAAAGTCATAGTAAAGGGAATTGAACGGGCAGGCATCCTCCCCGGATTTCTTTTTAACGCTATAGCGGCAGCTTCCGCAGTAATCACTCATCTTATTGATGTAGTTTCCTGACGAAACATAAGGCTTTGTAGAAATTAATCCATCGTCTGCGTAAAGGGCCATTCCGAGAACGTTCGGCAGGACTACCCAGTCATATGCGTCAATGTATACCTCATTGAACCAGTCCGAAACCTGCTTTGGTTTTATTCCTGCAAGATTTGCAAAGTTCCCAAGAACCATCAGCCTCTGAATATGGTGGCTGTAGCCATTATTCTGTATGCTTTTTACAGATTGATGGACGCAATTCATGTTTGTCTCCCCATCCCAATAAAACTCAGGCAGCGGAAGCTGGTGCCGCAGGGCGTTACCCTTTTCATAGCCGGGCATTTTTTTCAAATAGACAGCCCGCATGTATTCCCGCCAGCCAAGAACCTGTCTGATAAACCCTTCCACAGCGGCAAGCGGCGCATCCCCATCACGGAAGGCCTTTTCTGCACGTTCGATCACTTTCATCGGCTGAAGGAGTCCGATATTAAGAGAGCCTGATATCAGAGAATGGGACATAAACGGATCATCTTCCAACATTGCATCCTGATAGTCTCCAAATGTCTTAAGTCTATATTTTACAAAATGCTCGAATGCCTCTTCTGCCTTTTTTCTGGTGACAGGCCAGTCAAATCCATCAAGTGTTCCAAAATGGTCTTTATAGGTATCTTCCACTTTTCGGATCACATCTTTTGTGATTTGATCCTGCCTGGTGGATTTAGGCTTTTTAAAATTCAGTCCTTTTTTCGGAGGCTTGCGATTTTCCTGGTCATAGCTCCATTTCCCGCCCTCAGGATTATCACCGTCCATCAATACGTTAAACCGTTTCCTGAGCTCGCGGTATATGGGATCCAGCCTCCACTCCTTTTCACGATCGAGCAAGCTGTCCCAGTCCTTCTCCTTTGTTAAAAAAAGAGCTTCCTCTTCTAAAAAGGCAACGTCAGTCTTCTGATCGTTTTTCCACTTTTTCAGTATTTTTCTCATCCGATGATCGGCAGGGAGATGAATAATTACCTCATCCGGTTCATGCTGACTTTTATGCTCTTCCCAGCCCTTTTCAAAGGATTCAGATTCCCGATAATCCACCTTATAGCCTTTATCGCGGAGCTCCTCCGCAAAATGCCTCATCGCAGAAAAAAGAAGAACAAGCTTCTGTTTGTGGTAGTTTTGCCATTGACTGCGCGAGTCTGCTTCAATCATTAAGATGATGTCCTCCTCAGGATTCATCTGTTTAATACCCTCCATCTCCGGCGTCAGCTGGTGGCCAAATATCCAGATTGTTTTCATAGATTGTCCCTCCTGTCTTCAACCCCATTCCTGCTTGAAGGAGCTTTGAAACGGAAATAAGCATATTGGAGGGAAGGAAAAATTTTTCTTTACTCATTTGCTCACACCTATTAAAATAAAACAGCCGAGGGGGTGCAGCAATTGGATAAGATCGCTTTTCTTCTGGCTGCAATGCTCGTATTCTTAACGGCTTGCAGCTCTGAACAAAAAGAAATTGAAGCTTATATGGATTTAGTTACAAAGTGGAACACCGAGGAGTTTGAAATCATCAAAGATTATGAGGAAGCTTATTCGGATGAAACGACCACAAAGAAGGAATATTTGGAGATTCTAGACAAAACGCTCAGCCGCTACCCGGATTTTCTTAAAACGGCCGAAGCCTATCGTCCACAAACAGAACAGCTTCAGACGCTCCATGCCATATATACAGATTCATTAAGGAATTATTATGAATCCATGGTGCTTGACCGCGCTTACGGGAAACCAGATCAAGAAGATCAGGCGGAAATGGATAAAAAGTTCAGTTCCTATCTTGAGGAATCGGCCATGCTGGCTGAAAAATTTGAATCTGAGCTTGAAAAAACAGCTTCTATGTACAATATTGAGCTGGAGTGGGAAGAAATCCAGTAAACGCAAAAACCATTGGTTAAACTGAAATCACAGATGCAGCGAAACTGGATTCCTCCTCACTTACTTCATATTCTTTATCTTATTCAAACATTGAGATTTCAGGGTCTAGATCACAACAGTGAACAAGCATAGCATGCAATTGTCCCCTATGGTGATAAACGTGTGCGGCTATCTCTAATAGCCATTCATATCTCGTATAAGTCAAACCCCAATACGCAGTCGTTTCCGCTAAAAGTTCTTCATCGGACAGATTCATATAATTATTTTTTAATGCTTTAAAATTCGCAGTTAAACCTTCTTTTATCAAATTCAACGTTTTATACGATACCCCAGAATAGAACCGTTTCATCTCCTCTTCTGTTGCTTCATTGGAAATATGCCAGTCGGCTTCACAAATTACAGCTATGTGCTCCAGCAATTCTCCTATTGATTGCTTGCCTGCGGTAGGTCTCTTATGCAGATCTTCTTCATGCAATTTTCCTAGGATTTCAGTAATTGAATGGACAGCAAATTCAGTTTGATGCAATACACTTTTACAATTCACTCCCGTTGCCCCTCCACTGAATTTCATCAAAACCCTATAGGTCAGCCGCAGCTGGCTGAATCTCTTCATCAAGCTCATCTGCAATGAATAGTACATGTTTCAGAATGTTAAAAAAGCAGTCCTCTTCTGTTTTGAATGGGACTGCTTTTTGGCTTATTCATTTGCACCTTAATCATCCATCGGGTTTCATAAAATCTGGACAAAGCTTCCATTCCCATCAATAGGTGTATATTATACAAGATAGGTTTTAATCGCCTTCGGAAGAGTACTGACAGATGGAGCGTCCAGTTCCTCTCCGGATTGATTCATTGCTTTTACGTGGGCAGGCGTCAACCCGGTAAATACAGGTTCAACCCCCATCAGTCTGAATTCCGCAAAGAGCTTTCCCAGTTCTTTTATTCCGTTTTCAGTAAGTGAACCGATCCCGTGAAAATCAAGAATGGCATGTTCGAAATCCTCTTCAAAAAGATTGTTCAGCAGCCTTGACCGGTTTCTTATGATTAAGTCCGCCTCCAGATTCCCAAACAGCGGGATCAGCACCAGCTTGGGCGACAATGTGATGGCAGGACCGGAGAGCTCGGTGATTTTATCCAGCGATTTTTCTAATGCTTCCTTTTGAAACAGCAGCTCCATATCCGTTTCCGCGAGCCGCTTTTGCTGTTCGCTCACTTTTGAAACAAGTTCCTTCATATGAAGGTCCTGCGGGTGGCAAATGATGTGGCCTTCTCCGTCGACCCAATTAACCGAGAGCCTGAACGTTGCTACCGGCTCACGCAAGGTTTGAAGAGCGACCTCCGCCTCCTTCTTCCCGTAGCCCGTTAACAATTTTTCTGCTTTTACACGGCTTCCATCGTCAGCAAGGTCCAGGAACAAGGTGCCTTCTTTGAACGAAAAAAGATTCCTTGCTTCATGAGAGAAGTCAAGGATCTCAAGCTGGCGGTTTATTTTAAAGTAGACTATAGGCAAATGACTGCTATTTGACAACTCGTTTTCCTCCAGCGTGTTCCAACTGGAACCATTCTGACAGCATTGTTAATGAAGGGATGAACTTTGTCCTTTCAGAACCGTACTGAGTGAAATCATGAGTAGCCAGGAGCCGTCCGCCAAGTAAAACCGCAGGCTTTGTGCGGATGGATTCCAGTCTGTGAATGTATTCTTTAAGAAGCCCGACCCTGTAGTTCAGACTGAAAGAGATTCCGATCACATCCGGTTCCCATTTTTCTGCAGCCGAAAGCGCATATTCCAGAGGAAGATTAGGACCTAAAAACTTCGTGTCCCATCCATTTTCTTCAAAAAGAATATGGACCATTTTCAAACCAATAAAATGGTCCTCCTCCTGTACACATAAAAACAGTGCCTTGGACTGTTCATCTGATTTTGGTTTTTTTTCTCTCATGTAGTGCTGATATTTCGATAATATATAATCGCATGTAGATGTAGCCAAATGCTCATCTGCAACTGTAACTTCGTTATTTTCCCAAAGCACCCCTACATGACGCATTGCATTGGTAAAGAATTTCTCGAATAGATCAAGAGTGGAAGTCCCTGCGTCCATTTGGTGCTGGACCATTTCCCATACAGCTTCATGGTCTCCCTCAAGAAGTCTGTAAGCCATTTTTTCAGGAGTTTTCATCGTCTCACCCCTTGCTGGTAGATTCTCTGTCTCCTACCCTACCATCTTTTCTTCAATTGCACGAATAAAAGAGGCTGGTAAATATATCAACGTCTTTATAAGATGATACCATTTATATAGAAAAAACTGAATGTATACCTTTTGGCAAAGAGATTATGATGGTTTAATTGGATTTGGATTGCTCGATTTCCTCCAGAATCAGGGACAGCTCCGTCCAGCGGTCCATAGAATATTCCAGCTTCTCCTCCGCGGATTTTTGCTCTTCCATCAGCTTTTGTATTTTGCCGAAATCACTGCCTGCTTGATCAATGCTCTTCCGGATGTCTGAAAGCTTCTCTTCGAGTTCCGCAATCTGATCTTCAAGCCCGTCCCACTCCTGCTGCTCTTTATAGGAAAGCTTTTTCCGGGAAGTTTTAGCAGAATGTACGGGCTCAGATGGCTTTGCCTCTTTTTTTACGGCTGGCTGCTGCTTTCGTTCTTCCATGTATTCTGAATAGTTTCCAAAAAACTTTTCAATTTCTCCTTGTCCTTTAAATACAAACAGCTGGTCAATGACGCGGTCAAGAAAATACCTGTCATGGGATACGGTGATGACGACTCCGGGAAAATGATCTAAATACTCCTCGAGAACTCCAAGTGTCTGGGTATCCAGGTCATTCGTCGGCTCATCCAGGAATAAAACGTTCGGCTCCTGCATCAGGACCGTCAAAAGATACAGGCGTCTCCGCTCTCCCCCGGAAAGCTTGCGGATATATGTGTACTGCATGGACCTCGGAAATAAGAAACGTTCCAGCATTTGCTCTGCTGTAATAGCCGTCCCATCTGCCGTATGAACAATTTCCGCTGTTTCCTTAATGTAATCAATCATCCGCAGGTTTTCATCCATGTCTGAATGATCCTGTGTATAATAACCGATCTTTACGGTTTCCCCCGTTTCAATCATCCCGCTGTCCGGCTTTATTTTTCCGGCCAGCATATTTAAAAGGGTGGTCTTTCCGGTTCCGTTTGGTCCGATTAGGCCGAGTCTGTCCCCCGGTACGACGAGATAGCTGAAATCCCGGACAAGCCGCTGATCTCCGAAGCTTTTGCTTACATCCGTAAGCTCGATGACTTTCTTGCCGAGTCTGGTGCTTCCAAGAGCAAATTGAAGGTCATGCCTGGATGTATCAAACTTCTGGCCTTTCATTTCCTCTACCCGCTGGACGCGTGCCTTTTGCTTCGTCGTTCTTGCTTTCGCTCCTCTTCGAAGCCAGGCAAGCTCGCGTCTGAGGGTGTTTTGATGCTTTTGTTCACTCTGCGCTTCCTGTTCTTCCCGCTCAGCCTTTTTTTCCAAAAACATTTCATAGTTTCCTTCATATATAAAGAGCTTCCCTTTATCCAGCTCAAATATTTGGCTCGTCACGCGGTTGAGAAAATACCGGTCATGCGTCACGACGATAAATGACCCTTTATATTGACCGAGGAATGCTTCCAGCCATTCAATGGTATCCTGGTCAAGATGGTTAGTGGGCTCATCAAGAATAAGCAGATTGGCTGGCTGGATCAATGCCTTTGCAATCGCAACCCGCTTTTTTTGCCCGCCAGACAGCTCTTTGATTTTTCGTGAATAATCGGAAATCCCCAATCGGGTCAGGACGGTTTTAGCTGTGGTGATCGCATCCCACGCATTTAGCCCATCCACTGTTTGCTGCACTTTCATCAGTTCAGACTGATAAGCTTCGTTTTCGGGATGGCTTTCAAGCAGCACGAGAGCTTTTTCATAGTCCCTCATCCCCTTCATGATCGCCGCGTCCCCCTGATAAATCTGATCCAGAACGCTTAGCTCTTCATTCAGCTCCGGCGTTTGGGGCAAATATTCGATATGAAACTGATTGGCATGGAGCATGGTACCGGATTCAGCGGTTTCCAACCCCGCCAGGTATTTGAGAAGCGTCGATTTTCCAGTACCGTTTACTCCAATCAGACCAATTCTCTGCTTTTCTGAAATGGAAAAAGAAAGGTGGTCAAACAGCACCTTTTCTCCATATGTCTTATAAAGATTTTCAACTGATAACATGCTCATATCCGATCAACCTTTAGTTTTTATTGGAATCCTTTTTAATCCATCTGCTGATTCCCCATCAGCCTTATTATCCGGAAGCTCTTATGCACTCCGGCTGTCAGCCGGCACGGTAAAGTTTTTATTTCAGTTTCAGCTTCGCCAGGGCGTCTGCTAATGCATTATTGGAAAACTCATCATCCTGTTTTTTCATATAATTTGCAACTTCTTTTTTGGATACTTTATGATTTTTTTCCTTCTGTTTCCTTTCGTTGAAAGCCGAAAGCTTCTCACGGTGGCCGCATACACACATAAACATTTGGCCTTCCCCTTCGCCCCGCAGCTCCAGCCGTTTATGGCATTTAGGACAGCGGGCGTTGGTCGTCTTTGAAATGTTCTTCCTGTTCCCGCATTCGCGGTCCTGGCATACGAGCATTTTCCCCTTTTTCCCTTTTACTTCAAGCATCAGCTTGCCGCAATCCGGACATTTCGTTCCTGTCACATTATCATGCTTGAATTTTTGGCCGCTGTTTTTTATATCGGTCACGACTTTACCGGCGTACGTTTTCATCTCTGTAATAAACCGGTCTTTCGGAAGCTTCCCTTTAGCAATCGCAGCAAGCTTTTGCTCCCACTCGGCCGTGAGTACCGGCGACTTAAGCTCTTCCGGCACTAATCCGAGCAGCTGCTTCCCTTTAGATGTAACGGCAAGGTTCTTCCCGCGTTTCTCGATGACAAATGAGCTAAAGAGCTTTTCTATTATATCTGCACGGGTAGCTACTGTTCCGAGACCCCCGGTTTCCCCTATCGTTTTGATCAGTTCCTTGTTTTCACCGGCCATAAATTTCGCCGGATTTTCCATCGCTGATAAAAGGGTTCCTTCATTAAACCGTTCAGGCGGCTTTGTTTCTCCGGTCGTTTGAGTCAGCTTCGGTTCAAAGCGGTCGCCCTCTTTAACAAGCGGGACATCTGAAACGGATTCTGCGTCCGAATCTTTTCCCGCTGCTTCTTTCCAGCCCATAGCAAGGACCCTGTTTCCTTTTGCGGCAAACTCTTCTCCGCCGATATCGGCCAGGATGGAGGTTTGCTCATATTCATACGGATCGGACAGAACAGCAAGGAACCGCCTTACAATCAAATCGTATATGTTTCGCTCCTGGCTGGTAAGTGAAGATAAGAGCGGTGTCTCTTCAGTCGGAATGATGGCATGGTGGTCGGAAACCTTGGCATCGTCCACAAACGATTTGCCTGCCTTGATTCCTTTTCTTAAAATTGCCGCTGCATATGGTGCGTACGGTTTCACCTCACATGCTTTCACCCTGTCTTGAAGGGTTGAAACCATATCGGATGACAAATACCTTGAATCGGTTCGGGGATACGTAACGGCTTTATGCTGCTCATACAGCTTTTGCATAATGGAAAGCGTCTGCTTGGCAGAGTATTCAAACCGTGTATAGGCATCCCTCTGAAGCTCGGTTAAATCGTACAGCGGAGGTGCAAAGCTTTTTTTCTTTGTCCGTTTAACCTCTTGAATAACAGCCTGTTTATTTTGGAGCTGCTGCAGAAGGCGGTCGGCCTGTATTTTATCAAACAGTCTATTTTCATTCGTTTTTTTATGCCGCCATGTCAATTTCAGCCCTTCCATGCCTGAAGCTAATAGACCGTAAAAGATTTTGGGCTGAAACTGGCTGATCTCTTCTTCACGCTTTGCAATCATTGCAAGGGTGGGTGTCTGAACCCGCCCGCAGGAAAGCTGGGCATTAAACTTTGTTGTCAGCGCACGTGTGGCATTGATTCCTACAAACCAATCCGCTTCAGAACGTGCAACAGCTGAATGATAAAGGTACTCATACTCTTTTCCGTCCTTTAGGTTTTTAAATCCCTGACGGATTGCCTGGTCTGTGACGGATGAGATCCACAGGCGCTTCAGCGGTTTATTCACCTTCGCTTTTTCAAGGATCCAGCGCGCCACGAGCTCCCCCTCACGGCCGGCATCAGTTGCAATCACGATTTCCTTCACATCACCGCGTGTTAAAAGGGACTTTACCGCATGATATTGCTTGCTGCTTTGCTTAATTACGGTCAGCTTTAATTGTTCCGGCATAATCGGCAGCTCATGTAAATCCCACGACTTATATTTTTGATCATACGCTTCCGGATCCGCAAGCGTCACCAAATGTCCAAGCGCCCAAGTCACAATATACTGGCCGCCCTCCAAGAATCCATTCCCTTTCCGTTCCGCCTTCAGTACACGTGCAATATCCCTCGCTACAGACGGCTTCTCAGCTAATACCACTGTTTTACTCATTTTAACATCCTTTCAGGCAGCATGAATCGTTGCCTTTCTTTATATAAATCGCATCATTCCGCGCGAAAATAACCTTCTTACAGTTTATCAGAAAATGGGGAGGGTGCAAGAAATGGGGGCCTGGCCCGTAATCCACCGGACGTTATAATCCGCCTTCGCATATCCGTTACTCTTAATGGAAGTTCTCCCATCCGCCAATAAAACCTCAATAAAGAAAAAAGACCCCTGCAAAGGGTCCTCATTCCAATACTATCTCTTTCTTCCATTCCTTCTTCGTTCTTCTTCGCTAAGGATATTTCCGCCGTATAGAACGTTCGGCTCAAGCTTAAGACCGAGCTTGCCCGCGTATTGTTTAAGTTCACGCTCTTCTCTTTCTGTCACAAGAGAGATGACGGTTCCGCTCGCGGATGACCCAAGTCTGCCTGTACGGCCGGAACGGTGTACAAATTGGTCGATGTCTTCCGGGAAGTCCAGGTGGATGACTTGTTCAAGATTTTGGATGTCCAGCCCTCTTGCTGCGACGTCTGTTGCAATCAGCAAAGGCGTGTCACCTTTCCTGAACTTCTTCAAGGCGGCTTCCCGATCCGTTTTCCCGCTTTCGCTGTGCAGGATGCTTACCGGCATGCGATTGTAGGCCAGTTTTTCGGCTGCCACATTTACGCTCCCGATGTCCTTCATAAAAGCAAGCGTCTTAACCGGGGCAGCTCTCATGATTTTTTCCAGAGCTTTCAGCTTGTCGCGCTGTTCACTGACAATATAAAGGTGGCGCACCTCTGATTTGATGGCTTCTTCCCGGGCTATATTGATTTTCACCGGTTCCTTCATCATCGCTCCGGCAAGCTCCTCGGTTTTCGTCGAAAGAGTAGCCGAGAACAGCAGCAGCTGGCGGTCCCGCTGAGTGCTTTTAATGATCTCCTCGATGATCTTCATATGCTCCGGCACAAGAAGCTGATCCCCCTCATCCAAAACAATCGTTTTTACTTCGTGCATTTTAAGTTTCTTCATTTTTATCAGCTCATGCACCTTGCCGGGTGTACCTGTAATGATGTGAGGATTCTTTTTCAGCTTCTCAAGCTGACGCTTCGGATTTGCACCTCCAATAAAAGAGGCGGTTCTTAATTCGCTTCCTTTAATCCATTCCTGGATAACGGCATGAATCTGCATGACGAGCTCATGAGAGGAGGCCAGTATAACAGCCTGGGGCTGCTTGCCTTCCGGGTTCAGCCTCTCCAAAACGGGGAGGAGATACGCCAGTGTTTTGCCGCTGCCGGTCGGAGATTTTGCCAGAACATCTTTATTTTCCATAATCGGCTCAGCCGATTGTGCTTGAACGGTTGTAGGAGCAGGAAAAGCAGAATGCTTCCACGCTTCCTGTATAAACTGCTGGAATGTTTGTATATACGATGCTTGGGACATTCCTTCAACACCTTTTCTGTTAGTTATTTTCGATCATTCAACATTGTAAATAATAGCATCAATTCAGCAGAAAAGCCATGACGCGCCCTATCTGTTGATTTCAGCAAAAAAGCATGCTAGAATAACTTACGAACGGTCGTAAGGAGAGTGAAGCCATGAAAGCAGATGAGTTAAAGCAAAAGGCACTGATTGTTTTTTCACAGCACGGGTATGAAGGAGCATCTCTTTCTTTAATCGCTGAGGAAGCAGGAATCAAAAAACAATCCATCTACTCTCATTATAAGAGTAAGGATGATCTGTTTCTTCAAACAGCGGAGGACGTGTTTCAGCATGAAATGGACCATGCCATTGCCAGTCTTAAAACAAAATCAGCCGAAGATATACATTCCAGGCTATATGCATATCTGACGGATTGCATGGAAAGATACGAAAAAAATGCGGAAACAAAATTTTGGCTCCGTACAGCCTTCTTCCCCCCGGAACATATGTATAAAGAGCTGATGACACAAGTATATAATCATTTGGATGTTCTTGAAGCCGCACTTTTCGAGCTGTTTGAGGGTGCTCGGATAGTTACAGATTCCAGACAGGCCGCGATTGCGTATTTAGGTGTGCTGGACAGCTTGTTTGTTGAAATGCTTTACGGAGGGAAAGACCGCAGTCAAAAAAGACTGGATGCATCATGGAGCATTTTTTGGAAGGGAATTCATTAGGAGGGATTTACATGAATCGATATTGGATCTATGTCGTACTGGCCAGTTTTTTTGAAGTAGGCTGGGTAATTGGATTAAAGCACTCAGATAATGGGCTGGAATGGACTGGAACGATTATTGGCATTATCGTGAGCTTTGGAGTTATGCTTCTTGCTGCTTCCAAGCTTCCAGTCGGTACGGTTTATGCCGTATTCGTTGGACTTGGCACAGCAGGAACCGTTTTAGCGGAAATCATCTTCTTTAATCAGCCGGTAGAGCCCTTAAAGCTTTTAATGATTGGGATTTTACTTGTCGGAGTTATCGGACTTAAGATGGTCACTGATGATACGAAAGGAGAGACAGGCTGATGGCATGGATTGCTGTAGTATTTGCCGGATTGTTTGAAATGCTTGGAGTTGTTTCAATGAACAGGCTCACAAGAAAGCGTTCGATTGTAAATATGCTATTCTTTGCAGGAGCCTTTTCTGCAAGCTTCCTTCTCCTTTCAATCGCCATGAAGTCACTCCCTATGGGGACAGCGTACGCGATCTGGACCGGCATCGGCGCAGCCGGCGGTGCCGTTATGGGCATGATCCTGTACGGCGAGTCCAAGGAGTGGAAAAGGATTCTTTTTATCGCTTTGATCCTTGGGTCTACTATTGGTTTAAAGCTGATTGCCTGATGGCAGGCTGGAAGGTTTTTGAGAATAGAGAGCAGGGTTCCGCAGATGGGACCCTGTTTTCTTTTGCATTGAATCGTTTGGATGGAAGGGGCTGTGGATAGTGGATATTTGGCTGAGAGTATTCAGGTACAGGTGCAGTTCTGTCCGTTGAGTTAGGATACGCTCGGCCGGCAGTGGTTCTGGTTTGGGTTTGGTTCCGGGTATTTGGCTCGGGTGCTGGATCCGGGTATTTGGCTCGGGTTCTGGTTCCGGGTGCTGGTTCCGGTTTCAATAATAGCTCTGGTTCTGGATTCCGGCTCTTTTAATCGTTCTGGTCCGATAATGGTCTGGTTCGCCTCCGACCCCCGATGCGTTAAAGCACCGGGGGCTGGAGGCACTAGTTCATTATTCTTACTCTCCCAACGCTTTTGACACCTAGGGGACGGAGGATAACCAGTTGATATAATCGGGGTCGGAGGCAGCCTCCGACCCCTTTTTTCTGTATTTTCGGGGACAGAGGGAACCATCTCCAGTGCCTTGTCCTGCAAGGTTTCAAACTGCATAGGGACAGAGGTTTAATGCTTTAGCAAAGCGGGGGTCGGAGGTACCGGAGCTTTAATGCTGTAAAGAAACCGGGGACAGAGATACGGTGCTGTCAGCCCTTATGTACCGCGGATCGGCGGAGCTGGTGCCGAAGCTTTCGTGCGGCAGTGAAAGTGGGGTCAGGCGCGGTGCCTGGCCCGCACTGCTTTAACGCGGTGCGGGTCAGAGACCAGCACTAGTAAACCCTTGCGGCACAGCGGATAGGAGAGATGGTGCCAGAGCTTTAGCTCTTTAGCAAAGTGAGGGACAGACCCCAGCAGCGGACCGCAAAGCCCCGAGCGAGTGCGGCAGCTTTCATTTTGCGATGGGCAATTTTACGGTAGCCGTCGTTCCTTTTCCTTGTTGGCTGGAAAAGTGGATGGAGCCTTTATGCCGTTTGATGATGCTGAAGCAGACAGCAAGACCAAGTCCGGTCCCTTTTTCCTTAGTGGAATAAAAGGGTTCCCCGAGCTTTGCAAGCCTCTCTTTTTCCATTCCTGAACCATTATCCTTAATGGTAATTACGGCGCAGTTATCTTTTACGAAAAGCTTTATGGCAACAAAACCTGCCTGCGGAATGGCTTCAATGCTGTTTTTAACCAAATTCAAAAAGACCTGTTTAATTTGATTTTGATCACAGCAAATTTGTAGAAGGTGTTCCTGTTCCGCTTCAAGGCTGATCATGACGTTTTTCATATTTGCTTCGCCTTCGATCAGTGCAATGACATGCCTGATTATGAAATGCACATTTTCCTTATTAAAATGGACATCCTGCTTTTTGCCAAGGGCCAGCATTTCACCGGAAATAAGGTTGATGCGGTCGATTTCGGACATCATGATGCTCAGGTGCTGGTCATCCACTTGTTTGGAGGCAGACATCAGCTGGACGAACCCCTTAAGAGAGGTAAGCGGATTTCTGATTTCATGAGCAACAGATGCAGCCAGTTCTCCGATGATCGACATTTTTTCAGTTGTGATCATCAGTTCTTCGCTGGCTTTAAACTCGGTGATGTCCCTTGCGATTCCAAAAACACCCTGTATCTCTCCATCTACAATCATAGGGAGCAGGGAGCAGCGGAGAATGCGTTTCTGGTTCAGACGGGTGTTTACCGTGAGTTCGAATTTTTGAGGATTCCCTTCCAGGACTTTTTCAAACAGATCTTTCGCTTTTCTCTGTTCATCCATTTTAATGAAATCCACCGCGCTCCTGCCTTTTAAAGAGGATTCCTTCCATCCGATTATCATCTCGCCTTCAGGATTAAGCGCCATAAGCCTCCCGCAGCAATCCGCTTCAAATACGCCATCGGGGTTGTGGTGGAAGAGAGACCGGTAGTGTTCATTGCTCCGTTCAAGCTCCCGTTCCTTTTGCTTAAGCTTTTCTTTTGACCGGATAAATTCCCTTGTGCTCCTATGTACGAGTGCATACAAACAAACACTTGTAATAAAAATGTACATCCAGCCTTTATATTGCTGGAAAAAGCTGTATAAATGCAAATCTTTTCTGGCTATAAGCAAGGAAAGATAGTCTGTACTGAAAATCCAGATAACTCCTATAATGAGGTAAATTAGTGCAATTTTAAGTGCAATTTTTCTGGAGGGTTCCATAACCGGCCACCTACTATTATTTTCTTCTACTATTGTAACGAAAAGTCTGCTGGATGTGTGAAAAACCTTTTGGTAAAAGATTGCATTCTATTCTTTGCTCTTATTCCCATTTGTTTTAAATGCATTTCACGATAAAATAGTTTTAGAAACCTATCTATAACGGGTACATCATTTACATGAGGATTGACCGAGGAGGACCTATCACTTGAATGGAATTATCTTATTTGCTGTTGCTGCATTTTTATTAATGACTTTTCGTCTCATTACGGTTGTCCGCATGAAAAATGCCCCGAAAGGCAATAAACGAATGGCTTGGCTGCTTTACGGGATCGGAATTGGAGCGCTGGCAGGAGCTGTGCTTGTGCTGCTGAATACGGTTTCTGTTGCTCCTTAATAAAGAGATTGATAAAACCCAGCTGCTGATTTCCGGTGCAGGCTTTTGCTTATCAATGGGCTGGGAAGCTCCTCTAAGCTTTGCGCTTGCGGGTCCCATCCGTTCTGCTTCTCTCTCAGGAGGATTGCACCTTCCGCTCCAATCAGCAGGACTTACTAACAAAACCCATTAAAAAGAGCGGATCACTGGGATCCGCTCCTTTTTGATGACGTTATTTTGCGAATACATGGTCGCCGATTGTTGTGGTCACTTCTTTTCCGTTAAGAAAGCTTGAGCTGGCTTTATCAGGATTATAGAAGTAAAGAGCACCTTTGCTGATGCTGGAATAAGAGATTGCTTCATTGACCGCATCTTTTGATTCCTGGCTGGCAGGATTATTGATTTGGCCGTTTGCTACCGGTGAAAATTGCCCCGGTTCGTTGATTACCTCATTTACACTGTCGGGGAATTTATCACTTTCCACGCGGTTCATAACAACAGTGGCTACCGCTACTTTTCCTTCATAGGACTCACCCTTGGCTTCAGCCTCTACAAGGCGGGCCATTAACTCTTTATCTGCATCGGATACCGCGTATTCAGCACCCTTTACATCTTCTGCGCCTGCTACAGGAACCTGAAGGGTTTCACCTGTGTAAATCATATTATCTGAACGGCTGTTGGCTTCCTTCAGTGCATCAATTGAAACGCCGTATTCTTGTCCGATTTTATAGTAAGAATCACCTTGTTGGACCTTGTAACTTTCAGCACTTGCTGCGTTCGCTTGCCCAGCAAAAGTAAGAGCTCCAATTGCAATGCTTGAGGATAATACTAGACCTTTGGCTTTCATATTTGTTTCCTCCCTTTGTGTTTGCTCCTAAACAACCCTAACAGAAAAAAAATATGGTTTCAAAGGATATGTATTCCCTGAAAAGAGTTTCATAGGCAATCTATCCACTTCTCGCCAACTCACGTACAGATTCTTTACTATTTCAAACTTATTCGGCTTATTTGATTGATTTTCGTCCAAAAAGGAGATAAAATACTTACTTAGGTAAATAAATGAGGTGAAAAAATGGAGGATTCTAGGAATATCATCCATAATCTGCATCAGCTCGTAAGGTACTTATCAAAGGAATCGAATGCCCGCCTTCAGGACCATGGAATTTACAGTGCCCAATGGTCTATTTTATATTGTCTGATCCGGTTCGGACCCATGTCGCAAACCGAAATTTGGCGTTACATGAACGTGGAAGCCCCAACCGTCACAAGAACGATTGCCAGATTAGAAGAAACCGGCTGGGTTAAACGGGAGCCCGGGGCCGATAAGCGGGAAAGAATTGTTTCATTAACGGCTGATGCGGAGGGAAAGCTTGGCAGCATCAAAGAAACGATGATTTCATTCGAAGAGGAAATGCTGCAGTATTTGGATGAGAATGAACGCCGTACATTAAGCCGTCTGCTCCAAAAAATCGGCAGCTGACAAATCATAGGGAATCCATCACGATTGGGCCCGTTTCTTCCAAAAAATTGACCGTATTAAAGGAGGTTCAACATGACTGCATCCACAAGTAAAGCTCCTATATGGACAAAAAGCTTTATCAGTAATTTTATCATTAACTTTTTTATTTTCATGACGTTTTATGCCCTGCTTACTGCTCTGCCTATCTATGTTGTAGAGGATTTAAACAGGTCAAATGCCGAGGCCGGACTGGTCATTACCGTATTCATGCTTTCCGCCATTCTAGTCCGTCCTGTCTGGGGAAAGCTTCTCGAACGGTTCGGGAAAAAAATCTGCCTGATCATCGGGATGATTTTGTTTATGCTCACCACTGTTGTCTATGTATGGGTTGATCAATTTGCAAGCTTGCTTGTCCTGCGATTCATTCACGGCATTTGGTTCAGTGTCATTACAACGGCAACCGGTGCGATAGCAGCTGATATTATTCCGAAAGAGCGGCGTGGAGAAGGATTGGGATATCATGCGATGTCAATGAATCTCGCCGTAGTTTTCGGTCCTTTTCTTGCGTTAACGCTTCTTCAGTTCACAACATTTACCGTCTTGTTCGTTCTTTTCACTGTCTTGGCTGTAGCGGGGGTACTGTTCAGCTTTGTTATCAAAGTGGAACATTCCGTACCCCCTGCTGCTGCACGTAAATTTACAGCCTCTGATTTGCTCGAGAGATCAGTGATACCGATAGCGGTGATTGGCGGCCTGATTGCATTTTCTTATTCAGGCATTATTTCCTTTATCTCCATCTATGCCAAAAGCTTGGGACTTACCCAGGCAGCAAGCTACTTCTTCGTTGTATTTGCTGTGGTCATGCTGTTATCAAGACCATTTGTAGGCAGGCTCTTCGACCGGAAAGGCCCTGCTATTGTCATGATTCCCTCTTTTATCGTTTTTGCAGCCGGGATGCTGCTGCTCAGCTTCACCGATACAGCTTGGATGCTGCTCATGTCAGGCGCACTGATCGGACTTGGATACGGCTCTCTCGTTCCCTGTTTCCAGACGCTCGCTATTCAAAGAGCCCATCCATCAAGGAGCGGACATGCCACTTCCACCTTCTTTACGTTCTTTGATATAGGTATAGCAGGAGGCTCCTATATTCTAGGCATGCTCGCAACCGACTTAGGCTACTCAAGCCTGTATTTATACGCCTCAGGGCTAATCATTCTTACCCTGTTTATCTTTACAGCTGTAACGCGGAAAAAACAGACAAGCTATCTGCCTCAGGATCACGCCTCCTGAAGAGAAAAGACCAAATCTTTGCGGATTTGGTCTTTTTTTATGTTAATTGGCCGCCTCCAGCTGCAGCTGCTTTTCCGCAAGCTTGCGGTATAAAGAATGGCTTTTCAGTAATTCCTCGTGTCTCCCCTGTCCTGTTAATTTCCCGTTTTCCAGGATGAGAATCTGATCGGCATCAACGACTGTGGATAACCTGTGGGCAATCACAAAGGTAGTTCTGCCTGTCATTAGATTTTTCAGCGCCTGCTGGACTAGAACCTCCGATTCGCTGTCGAGATTGGACGTAGCTTCATCGAGCAGAAGCAGCGACGGATTTTTTAAAATGGCCCTCGCAATCGCAATCCGCTGTTTTTGCCCTCCGGAAAGCTTGACCCCTCTTTCTCCTACCTCAGTTTCATAGCGGTCGGACATTTTTTCAATAAACTCCGCTGCATTCGCAAGCTCTGCCGCCTGCTTGACCTCTTCGTCCTGAACCTCACCCTCGATTCCGTAGCAAATATTATCCCGGATCGACCCCGACATAATAGGACTGTCCTGGGAAACATAGCCGATCTGCCTTCTCCAGCTTCGCAAATCAAAGCTGCTGATGTCCTGTCCCCCTATCTTCACACTGCCCTTTACCGGCTTATAAAACCGTTCGATCAGCGAAAAAATGGTGGTTTTCCCGCCGCCGCTCGGTCCGACCAGTGCCACCGTCCTGCTTGGAGAAACGGTAAAGGATAAGTCCGTTAATATCGGTTTATCCTCTGAATAACTGAAATGTATATGTTCAAACCGAAGCTCTTTATTTAAGACATCCGCTTTCTCAGCCCCATTCTCTTCGGCATTCATAGTAAAGAGCTCCTGAATTCTGTCTGTCGCGCCCATCGCTTTTTGAAAGGCCGTGAAAAAGGAGGCAAGCTGGGTAAATGGAACAATAATCTGAAACACGTAAATGATAATGGCAACAAGGGTTCCTGCCGATAAATCCCCTGTTGCAACTCTCACACCTCCGTAGCCGATTAAAATAACAAGGACAATCATCATGATTGTTGTCATGAACGGCGAAATGATTGCCTGAATTTTGGCTTCCCGGAGTCCGAGCTTAAACAGGTTCCCGATTCCATTCTTTCCTTTTCCTTCCTCAATATCTTCCCCGCTGTAAGCTTTGACAAGCCTGACTTCGCCGAGCACACGGCCCAAATCCCCGCTAAATGAAGCCATCCCATCCTGTGTCGCCTTTGAAATTCTATATATTTTCGTCCCCATCGGCCAGAGCAGCAGCATAGAGAGCGGAATGACCGCGAGCATGATGGACGTCATCTTCCAGTCCAGCATGAACAGGATAACGACCGAACCGGCTATTGCGATAATCCCTGAAATGAATGTTACAAGGTGGTTCGTAATCAATGTCTTGATTGTATCGGTATCCTGGGTAATGCGGCTCATCGTTTCTCCGGACTGGTGCTGGTCGAAATAAGAAACCGGCAGCAGCAGAATGTGGCTCCACAGCTGTTCGCGGATTCCTTTCACAATGGCTTCCCCTATGTACATCAGCATATAGTAGGAAAAACCGGCGCCAACGGACTGCAGCACGAACGCTCCTATTAAAAGAACAATTACATTGGAACTTAGTGAGGCAGCTCCTGCCTGGTCCACCAAATCCTTGGTGAAGATCGGCACAATCAGTCCAGCCCCTGTTTCAAGCAGGCTCAGGAACAGCACCGCCGCTATCATCCATGCTGAAGGCCGGTGTTTTTTCAGCAGTCTGATAAACGCATTAAGCTGATGTTTTTCAATTCTTTCCGTTTGTTCTTTCATGATTCAGTCCCCTTTTTTTCTCCCTTTGATTCACTCCAGTAAAATTCAAAGGCCCTTGCGATTAGCTTTTCCTCCTCTTCGGTGAACGGAGAAGCTGCAGGTATTTCTTCTTGAGCAATCGCTTCAAGCCGATCCCAGTTCTGGCCAAGATAAGTATGTTTGGTCATCATCTCCTCTTCCCCAAGCATTCCGGACAGGAGACGTAAACATTCCCTGATTAACATCTGAATTTCGTTTGATTCAGGGGTATACTCCTGCAGGGAATCCTTCATTTCCTGGAAAAGCAGCACGGTCTTTTTATGTAGAATCAGCCACTCTTCTTCTGAAAAAGTTTCCAAGCGGGCAGCGTATTTCTCTGGAAAATGAGTTTTTACCCACTCCATATGCTCATCTTCCTTTTGTATGCTTTCAATTACAAACGCAAGAATCTGAAGATTGGGCCGCTTCTCTTCTTCTAAAAGGGTAAGAGCATGATCCAGTGAGAGAATAACCCGGCTTATATGGCTCTGCTTATGCTTCATCAATTCCCTCTGCATTTCGAGGGATGATTTCAAATCACCGTCAGCCGCTGTCAGCAGTTTACGTATTTGTTTCAGGCTGAAGTCAAGAAACTTAAGTGAAAGAATCTGCTGGAGAATGACCAAGTCTTCATCCTTATAATACCTTCTGCCGGACTCGCTCACATAGCTCGGCTTCAGCAGCTTCTGCTGATCATAGTAGCGAAGCGTTCTTATCGTAACACTTGTCTTTTTGGCAAATTGTCCGATCGTGTACACTGGGATAACCTCCTTATGCCTCATTATATATCCTGACGTTACGTTAGAATCAACTTCTTATGCAGAAAATGGTATACTATTGCTCGAGGTGATCATGTATGTCAAAAAGCAAAGCCAGGAAGCAGCGGGAACACACAATCCGAAATCATGGATCCGATACGGCAAAGCTAAGAGGAGCCGCCCCCGACTACAGCTTGCATGAGCGAAAAACAATGACAAAGCAGGAAAAATGGAAGAAAACCTATTCAAAGCATAAAAAGCGATCCCTTCACGGAGCCAGTGATGAAGGAATCGCTTTTTTGTTTAGCCGGAGGACAGGTGTGAAAAGTTGGCGAATCTTGTCGTTTGGCCCGTATTTGGACGAAGTTGGCCCGTATCCGGGTAAACCTGGCCCGTATTCCTGCTAAGTTGGCCCGTATCCGGCTCTAGTCGGCCCGTATCCAACTCCACATTGACACCGAGTGGCTCCGTGTGTGCCTCTGTTTCACTTTTTTCCATCTATCTGACCGCTTTTCTGTCCGTTCCCGCTGAAAACCGCGACTGCTTTCCCACCCGCCAGTTCACAAAAAAAGCCAACCACCCATCGGGTCATTGGCCAATTCGGTTATCCTGTTCGAGTTCGATCCAATTTTCGGACCAGTTTTCGATTTCCTTCAGTATAGGTTTAAGCGCTTGGCCTTTTGCTGTCAGCGAATATTCAATGCGTACAGGGGTTTCAGGGATAATGGTGCGCGTGACCACACCGTTTTGCTCAAGATCTTTGAGCCTGTCTGACAATACTCTTCCGCTTATGGAGGTAGATGCTTCCAGGACACTAAATCGTTTCGGACCATCGAGCAGCTGATGAATAATCAAGCCTGTCCATCTTTTGCCGAGCATTTTTATTGCCTGCTCAAACCGGGGACATATGTGTAAATGTTCCATTTTCATCACTCCCACCCTCATTATAGCGCAGGATTACTAAAAATAAAAAAGTTACATTTTACAACCAGCTTTTTTTCAGCAGAAGTCTTCATAGCCGGTCATTTGTATACTAAAGGGTCTATCTTGGTTTAGTCATGGGGCATCAAGGAAACACCTCCTATAAGGGGGGGCTTGATTTAAATGACCATAATAGCCGTGCTGCTTGTATCCTTGGGTTTGGTTCTTTCTCCGGTGATCGGATTTGTTTATCCATATTGGAGGGAAATTCAGGGAGAAGAAGATTTATCAGAAAAGCAGTTGTTTGGCGTTCGCGCTTTAGGAATAGGGGTATTGCTTCTCACGGTAATCATCGGACAATTCCTGCTTCAGCTATAAGCTGCCGAACAGCATTAAAGCCAATGGTTCATTCATGCGGTTCCGGAAATTGGATTCATCTGCTTGGATAAAATGGGCAAGCTATTAGTGAAAATCCGGAAAGGGGAATGTGTATGGCCTTATTTGACAAGCTTTTCAGTAATGAAAATAATGATAGCGCAGGGAAGAAAGACTTTCTGGCAGCGGTTGAGGAAAGGCGATCCTACTATGCCATCAGCAAAGATCCCGTTGGCCCGGACGATAGGATTAAAGAAGTGGTCGAACATGCTGTCAAGCACACACCTTCTTCCTTTAACTCCCAGAGCGCGCGGGTTGTGGTCCTTTTGGGAGAACAGCATAGCAAGCTCTGGAGCACCATCACGACAGAGGCGCTGAGAAAGGTTGTTCCTTCAGGCCAGTTCAGCCCGACAGAAGAAAAATTAGAAGGCTTCGCAAACGGCTATGGCACGGTATTATATTTCGAAGATCAAGCCGTGATTGAGTCTCTTCAGCAGCAATACCCTCTTTACCGTGAAAACTTCCATACATGGTCCGAGCAGTCCTCCGGCATGCTGCAGTTTGTCATATGGACAGCACTGGAGCTGGAAGGGTACGGGGCCTCTCTTCAGCATTACAACCCATTAATTGATGAAGCGGTTCAGAAAGAGTGGAAGCTTCCGGCAGGCTGGAAGCTGATTGCTCAAATGCCTTTCGGTAAGCCTGTATCGCCCCCTGGACCTAAAGAATTCAAACCGCTCGGGGAACGTGTACAGTTTCATAAATGACTTGGGAACCTGACGAATATTAACGGCCCGCGAGGCCGTTTTATTTATATATCCGTATGAATTTCTCTCCATTTACAGACAAGCTCTGTCCTGTGATAAAGGACCGTTCATGAGACGCCAGATATATGGCGCCACAGATCTCCTCCGCTCCTTTTACCTGCATCCTGACATCTTCCTAATTTGCAACATCTGCCTGAATGGCAGCTGCAGAACCCCCTGCAGCGCGAATTTCCTTTGCTGCCTGCACGGCCTGTACAGTATTCCTGTGATAATTCCCGGCGGCGAATGCTCCTTCTTCAGCAAGGGCGTACAAATGGCAGCACCGAGCCCGCGTCACCCCCGGTAACGATAGCTAACTGATTTTTAATCCTCAAATTAATGCCCTCCTTTTCCAGTATATTACTCAATAGAAAATCAGCATTATTGTGATGGAAAAAGCAGTGTGATAGGCTGATACTTGAAGTCTTCTGAAAGAAGGGAACCCGGTGAAAAACGCTCGCATTTATTTTACTCTAGTCGGCATTATGCTCTTGTGGGGATTTAATGTCCCTCTTCTAAAAATTATTGTTGGAACATTTCCTCCCGTCACGATTACCTCGTTACGGATTTTCACAGCAAGTATTTGTGTTTTTATCATGCTTTATTTTCTAAAACTTCTCCGGAGGCCCACTCTCCGTGAAACAGGTTTGATTATCGGATGCGGCTTATTGAACGTAGTGGCCCATCATTATTTTTTGTCGATCGGCCTTTCCATTACCAGCTCGACAAATGGCGGCCTCATTTTAGGGCTTGGCCCCATTCTGGTGGCCATTCTGTCGATTATTTTTCTTAACAAGAAATTAACGGTCATCCGCCTTACCGGCTTCCTGCTCGGTCTAGCCGGTGTTTCTTTTACCGTTATAGCCGGCGGGAAGGGCATCAGTGCCGTGAACGCCGGAGATGTATCCATTTTTTTCTCCATCCTTACCCAGGCATTCAGCTTTGTGATTATTAATAAATCCTGCAAAAATATGGACCCGAGACTGCTGACCGGTTATATGCTCTTTTTCGGATCGATCGTTCTTTTTGTCATCTCTCTTTTCACAGAGAAAGACGGCCTTTCCTCCCTTGCCGGCGGAAATCCGAAAGTATGGACAGCCTTTTTCCTATCCGCCGTATTTGCGACAGCCATTGGGCATATGACGTACAATTATGCCATCGGCCAGGTTGGAGCGGCAGAGTCCGCTATTTTTATGAATCTCAATACTCTTTTTGCTCTTGCCGGTTCGGTTCTCATTTTAAACGAGACCGTTTACCCTTCCCACCTTCTCGGATTGCTCCTGATCATATCAGGTGTTATTTTAGGGTCAGGCGCTTACGAAGACTTGAGATCGAGAATGAGACGCAAGCACAGCCATTCTGCACAATAGGACAAAGTTTTTGAAAATCAAAGCATATAAAATTATGATGGGAAAAGGACAAGCTGAAGGAGGCAATACCATGGGTCAATCACTGCAAGGGAAAACAGCCTTAATTACAGGGGCAGGCCGGGGAATCGGGCGTGCCGCAGCCCTTCATCTCGCAAAAGAAGGGGTTCATGTAGGACTGCTCGGAAGAACAGAAGAACATCTTAAAAAGACTGCTGAAGAAGCCCGGGCATTAGGTGTAAAAGCGTATTACGCTTCTGCCGACGTGGCATCCAATGAGTCTGTGAAAAGAGCTTCTGCACAGCTTGAAGAGAATCTTGGTTCCATTGATATTCTCATTAACAACGCAGGCATTGCAAAATTCGGCGGCTTTCTTGAGCTTGCGCCGGAGGATTGGGAAAACGTGATCCAAGTAAATCTGCTTGGCTCTTACTATGTTACACGGGCTGTCCTGCCGGGCATGATTGAACGGAAAGCGGGGGACATTATCAACATCTCCTCCACCGCCGGCCAAAAAGGGGCGCCAGTTACAAGTGCCTACAGCGCTTCTAAATTCGGATTGCTTGGCTTGACAGAGTCACTTGCGATGGAAGTCCGCAAACATAACATCCGTGTTTCCGCCCTTACGCCAAGCACCGTTGCAACGGATCTTGCCATTGATAACAATCTGACGGACGGAAATCCAGACAAAGTCATGCAGGCTGAAGACATTGCGGAATATATCGTCGCCCAGCTCAAGCTCAATAACAGGACATTTATCAAATCAGCAGGGCTATGGTCTACGAATCCTTAATTGAAGCAGTCTGAAAAGTCCTGCTGCAATATGAAAAATCCCCGGTATGATGCCGGGGATTTCTTTGTACATCCTTTTAGTTCTAAAAGTATTAGGGGAACTCCTTCAGAAACAGAGTCTTGCCGGTGAGCAGCCCCCAAGCGGGAATCAGCCAGAGCAAAGGAAACCGGACTCGCCTGACAACTTCTTTGATCCTGAATGAGAGCTCCCATGAAGAATTCAGGAATTCCTTTTACGCCCGCCGCCATCTACTGTCAGTTCAATAATGGCAATTAAAGAGGCCGCGATTACTTGAGTGATCGTGTTTATATGTATAGATTGCATAACCATGCTTAGAAAAGAGAAGATAGACCATGTAACAATGAAGCTTGCCAGAAATTTAACAAACCTGGCAGCAAGACCATTTATGGCCGTTTTTGAAAGCAAGACAACAAATACCTTATTCACTATATCCCCTGCCAAACCAAGGAGAAAGTAAAAAATCACAAACTGAACCAGCGAGGACAGAGAATCATAGTGAACTCCTGCCAGATTGAAAATACCGGCTATCCCAAAAAAATAGGCAGCAAATACAAATACAATCGTAAGAATCACGATTACTGATAGCGCGGTCACAACAAAAATCTTAATACCTGCCGTTTCTTCACTAAACGGCTTATCATCATGCTCCAGTATCATCCACTCCTATAATAGATATATCTTCCATTTTACCATTCAGCCAGAGTTATTTTGCATCCGTACAAATAACGATTTTCCCCTAAGAGTTTTTGATAAAAAAAGGAAAAAATCCCGACTGCAAATCCTGGTTTAAAACTCCCTTCTTTAAAATTTGTCGGATGCCCCGTCCAATAGTCCTGTTTTCTATTATTATTCTATGTTAGCTTTTTCCTTTTATACTATAGTCATTTTAATGAAAACCCTTCACAATACGTGATTTCAGCTGATACGGACTGCCGGCTGTTCAAAATTTCAAACCTGATATTACTGAATGAAATGTTTTTGTAACATAAATAGAAACTGTTTGATACACGATTGTCATATAAATCTAGTAATATTAGCCATCATATACATAAAGGGGACTAGGACTTTTGAAGAAGTTTATTTTGACAGTCAGTGCAGGTATGTTCTTGTCGTTTGGAATCTCAGCCGGTGCCTCCGCAGCCACATATTCCGTCAGATCAGGTGATTCTCTTTGGAAAATTGGTCAGAAGCATAATGTTACTGTGAGCCAGCTTAAATCATGGAACAGCTTGAAATCAGACTTGATTAGAGTGAACCAAAAGTTGACAATTTCACCGTCTTCCGCGAAAGCTTCTGTAAAACCGGCTTCCGCAAAATCCGGATCAAGCTATACCATTAAATCCGGGGACACTCTTTCAAGAATTGCTAAAACGTATAAAACGTCCGTCAGCCAGCTGAAAAAATGGAACGGCTTAAAATCTGATACAATCTACGTGAACCAAAAGCTGATTGTTTCCGCTTCTGCTTCAGCACCAGCCGTTAAACCAGCTTCCGTTAAACCAGCTTCTGTTAAACCAGTTGCCGTAAAATCCGGATCAAGCTATTCTGTTAAATCCGGAGATACTCTTTCAAGAATTGCTAAAGCCTATAAAACGTCCGTCAGCCAGCTGAAAAAATGGAATGGCTTAAAATCTGATACAATCTACGTTAATCAGAAGCTGATTGTTTCCGCTTCTGCTTCAAAACCGGCCGTTAAACCAGCAGCATCCAAACCAGCAGCAAAACCGGCGGCAAAACAATCATATAAAACGATGACTGTGACAGCAACTGCTTATACAGCCAGCTGCAAAGGCTGCAGCGGGATCACCGCTACAGGCATTAACCTAAAGAAAAATCCGAATGCAAAAGTGATTTCCGTAGATCCTAAACAAATTCCGCTTGGTTCTAAAGTTTATGTGCCAGGTTATGGAACGGCAATTGCAGGTGATACCGGCGGTGCCATCAAAAACGGTAAAATCGATATTTTCCTATCTTCCCGCAGCGCAGCTCTTAAATGGGGCGTTAAGAAAGTAACGATTAAAGTCTACAACTAAAAAACACTGGCTGCAAAACAAAAAGGAGCAGGTCCCATGGGATCTGCTCTTTTCATTTCAGAGGTATAATGGCGGAACTATTCAGTCAGCTGACCTGTTCTTCTTTTTTATAGATAATTAATGTATGGCCATCCCCATAAGCAAAACGGAGATCGTGCCCGATGCGGTTCAACGCAGGAATCAGGGTATTGTGATACTCTTCCTCTTTTATATCTTTAAAGTGCAGCCTTAATGCCTTGTTAATTCGGACATCAAGGTCCAGCTGCTCTGAATCCTCGATAGAAGCCCGAAGAAAATTTGGATTAAGGATAAAATATTCGTGAATATCATATAAGACCACATGCAGATTGCTCATTGGATTTCCTCCTATCCATCATTAGCTTATTTATTCCCAATAGCGGAGGACGCTATACAGGAAAGTAGTTGGCTAGAAAGGATCGTAAGTTCCAGCATTTTCTTTGGCTGTGTAAGGAAGTGAAATTTTCACCGTGGTTCCTATACCAGGCTGGCTTTTGTAAACGGTTTTGCCTTCCATTGCATCAATGATTCCAAGGGATACCATCGTACCAAGTCCTGTGCCTTTTTCTTTTGTTGAATAATACAGGCTGCCGAGCTTTGCCAGCTGCTCTTTCGTCATCCCTATGCCGGTATCGGCTACGGTAATTTCTGCTTTTTCTCCTTCCACTGACAGCAAAATGGCTACAGATCCACTCTCGGGAGTAGCTTCTATTGCATTTTTAATAAGGTTGATCATAGCCTGCCGCAGCTGGTTCCTGTCTGTTTCCAGAATAATTTTTGTTTCAGCCTGACAGGTTAATGTAACTCCCTTTTTTAGTGCCAGAGGGTTCAGAAGCTGTGTAACATCCTTCAGGAAATTGCTCAGCTCAAAGGTTTCCACTATCTCTAATTGTGGCTTGGCAAAGTTCAAATAGCTGCTGATAATGGATTCAGCTCTGTCCAGCTCACTTAATATGAGAGGCAGATAGGGCAGGTTTCCTTTTTTATCATCTGCTTTTATAAGCTGTAAAAACCCTTTTACAACTGTAAGCGGGTTCCTGACTTCATGTGCTATAGATGCTGCCATTTCACCCAGCGTATTCAGTTTTTCAGCTCTGAAGATTTCCTCCTGGAGCCTGTTCCTTTCAATGCTCGCTTCATGCAATAGTGCGGCAAATCCCGAGCCGAGCATTTGTATAGCCCCAAGGATGAAGATAAAATAGCTGACTTCCGCTGTATAAACGATGTCTGCATTCGAGGCAGTCATGTAGCTTAAAACAACTCCCTGCTGGATAATCACCGCCCAGAAAGCTGCTAAGACCGCCCACATCACTCTTTGCCATTTCTTTTCCGTTTTGTTAAAGCTTTTGCCGGCGAGCATGGGACCCGCAGCCGAAAGAATGGCTATTAAATAGCCGTACAGCAAGGCATCTCCGCCTACAAAGGTTCTCATAATAAAGATAGCAGCCAGTACAATAAACCCGCTGTGCAGCCCGCCGTAAAGAAAAGCAAGCACTAAAGGAACATAACGGAGATCCCAAAAAAACCCAAGACCTTCATAGGCAAACAAAATACAAAGAGCAGCGGAAAAGCCATGGAGGATTCCAATCAAGTACGAAGTTCTTCCAATGGAACGTTCAGAGAAAAAAACACTGTGGATCAGGATAGGAGCAAGAACAATCAGAACGTGCAGTAATAATTTTTCTACGATCATAATCTCTACCCCGCAGCTATTTTTTTATTAAATACGACATCTATTTCCATTATCCCTCTTTCAGGCAGGTATTTTTGTCGATTTTATAACCAGGCACTTCTTTTCATCCGCAGCGTATCGTAATGCATAAGCCTGATTAAGCGGGGTGGTGGATCAAGTATATGTGGAGAAGAAAACCATTTTACAATAACGAACTGGCCGAATTTTTACTTCATATGTGTGTGTATGCCTATCGCCAGTATATCAATAATGGGCCAGTAGAAATCGTACCCGGCTTTCAGTTAGTTAAGGCCTTTAAAGCCTCAAGCATCGGTGTACCCGAATGGTTTGGATTTATCCTGGAATCAGATGATGCAGCGGTGATTGCTTTTCGCGGTACGCAATCAGATGAAGACTGGATAGCTGATGCTGCCATCCGACAATCCCCTTACCTTTATCATCCCGGCGCAGGTCAGGTTCACCGGGGCTTTCAGTCAATCTATTCCACATGCAGAGATGAAATTTTAAAAGCGTATGAAGGCATATCGAAAAAAAAGAACCTGTTTATTACGGGCCATAGCCTTGGCGGTGCTTTAGCCGTTCTTCATGCGGCTGATGCAGCAGCAAACTCAGGATTCCGATCCATTGTCATGTACAGCTACGGCGCTCCACGGGTTGGAGACGGTTTGTTTGCGTCCGTATATGACCGGCTTGTACCGAATAGCATTCGCTTTGTTAATAAGACAGACATTGTTCCAAAGCTCCCGCCTATTATCGTTTACAATCCCATTAACCACTCCAAATCCTTTTACCAGCATGTTCAAACGTCCTATCCCTTCACTATTGATTCAGGCTCCATTTCGGCAAACCATATGCCCGGCACCTACTTCACGGGATTAGAGAGTTTGAATCGGCTCATCTATATGTAAAGAAAGCTGGTCTTCATTTTTTTCTCATAAGTAACGCACTTATTGCCTCAGTGAACCGGAGAGCATCAAAATGTGCTGAAGGAAAGTCAGAAATGCAAAAGGTTATTCTGAATCCTCATACATCTAAGCACCACCCTTCTTAATCGGGTAAGACCCGCGTCCCCTGCATCGGTCCTTCAGTCTATGTCCCTGTCCCGCTAAAATGTCCATGAAAAAACCCCCTTATCCAGAAAGGGGGGGGGCAGTTTATTGAGCGGCCAGGACATCCGCGAATTCTTTAGCGTATTGCGGGAGATCCGGAGGCCTGCGGCTCGAGACGATGTGGCCGTCTGTAATGACTGCCGTGTCATGCCAGATTGCACCTGCATTGGTCATGTCATCTTTTATTCCAGGTGTGCTCGTGACGTTTCGGCCCTTCAGAACTCCTGCGGAGATGAGAACCCAGCCGGCATGGCAAATCTGTCCGATTGGTTTCTCATTCTGGTCCATGTGACGGACCATGTCCAATACTTCCGGGTAGCGGCGAAGCTTGTCCGGAGACCAGCCTCCGGGTACAAGGATCGCATCGTAGTCTTCAGGTTTTACATCAGAGAAAGCAATATCCGACGTAACGGGAATACCGTACTTTCCTTTGAAGGTTTGATCTGCTTTTTCACCAGCGATATGAACCGTTGCTCCTTCTTCTCTTAAGCGCAGAACCGGATACCAAAGTTCAAGATCTTCAAATTCATCACTTGCAAGCTGAATAATTTTTTTGTTTTCTAGACGCAATTAAAACACCTCCGGATTTAAGTATATCACGGAGGTAGCTATGAGCTGCACTGTTTGGATCGCAAGCCTTATGTCGTCCAATCAATCATCATTCTTATTGGCTGCATTTCTCAATCTGCGGATGATGGAAGCAATGACGCTGATCTCATCCTGAGAAACAGGTTGTCCATCAATTATGAGGTCATACTTAACGAATAGATGCTTGGATTGAAGATCGATCACTTCTTTATTTCGCTTTTGGGAAACGAGCAGATCACTAATCTCGACGTTGTATACCTCTGCAATCCTTTTTAATAATGAAATAGAGGGTACATAGAGACCCCGCTCTATTTTCGAAAGATTGCTGTAGTCATAGTTCACTTTTTTGGCAAGGCTTTGAAGGGTATCGCCATTGCATTTTCGCACTTCCTTAATACGGTTTTCCATAATAGGCACAACCTCACTTCTACCCTATTGTACCCATTGCATACGCTTGAGTGAATATTCGAATACTCATTTGGGTATACTAGAAAAATTTTTTTGTGTTTTTGGTCACAAAGACCAATTAGGTGAATAGGATAGTGCTGAGGACACCTTTTTTAGGGTAACCTCATCTCACTTCTTCTTCGCTCTGCTTTTTGAGGGTTTTGCTCTTCATTAAAGATAGAATAGCAGCGTTGTGCCGGGCCGGGAACTGCATTCCAGGACAGCTGCAGCATCAAAAAAAAGAACAGGACCGGGCGCTTTTATTTGCCCACCGGCTCCTGTTCTTTTGTGTGATCTTGTAAAAGTGGACTTGCACGGAAAATTGCCGGAACTGTTTTCCTCCCGAACCAGTTTGCAGCATGTTCCAGCCATACAATCATCCTATTCATTGATTTTTCCTCCGCCTCATCGTATTTGCTAATCTATTCCCTCATCCGCTCATTCTTAAGCCTATGAGAAAGCTTTAGCTAATATCCTCAGACGATTGATGCAATTGATAATAAGCTCTTCTACACCGGATCAGTTCTTCATGTGAGCCTTTTTCGATAATTTCCCCATGATCCAGGACGATAATTTGATCAGCCTGACGGATTGTGTTCAGCCTGTGGGCAATGACGAAGCTCGTCCTTCCTTCCATGAGCGTTCTTAAAGCATCCTGAATTTTCAGCTCCGTGATCGTATCAATGCTGCTTGTAGCTTCATCCAGTACGAGAATAACCGGATCAGACAGAAGGGCTCTTGCGATTGACAGAAGCTGCCTTTGCCCCTGGCTGATTCCGCTTCCTTCGTGTTTAAGGACCGTATCATACTTTTGTGGAAGCTTCATGATAAAAGAGTGGGCGTTAGCCTGTCTTGCTGCTTCCACTACCTCCTGGTCGGATGCATGAAGACGCCCGTAGCGGATGTTTTCACGAATGGTCCCTTCAAATAAGAAAGGATCCTGAAGAACAAAGCCCATATTCTTCCTTAAGTCTGCCCTTCTGATTTTGGTGATGTCCTCTCCATCCATTAAAATCGTCCCCTCCGTCGGGTCGTAAAAGCGTGAGAGCAGGTTAATGACCGTTGTTTTTCCCGCACCCGTTGCACCGACGAAAGCTATCATTTCTCCTTTTTCCGCCTGGAAATTTACGTCTTTGAGAGTCGTTTCACCTTCAGTATAACCAAAGGAAACACCGCGGAAGGCTACGTCTCCTCTTGTAATTCCATTTGTGAGATCCTTGCTGCCGTCTTCCCTTTCTTCTTTTTCATCCATAATTTCAAACACGCGCTCTGCACCTGCGACCGCTGACAAAATTGTATTAAACTGGTTGGCAAGGTCATTGAGCGGCCGCGTAAACTGCCTCGAGTACTCAATAAAGATGACAATGGTGCCAATTGTAATCCAGCCTTTGATAGCCATGAAGCCTCCTGCGGCTGCAATGATTGCAAAGCTTAGGTTGTTTAGAACGTTCATGAGCTTAGGGATGAAACCAGAGTAGGTCTGCGCCCAGAACCCTGCTTCGCGCAGTCTTAAGCTCCGGTCCAGAAACTCCTCCGTAACCCGGTCTTCCTGGGAAAAAGCCTTAACAATTTTCTGGCCGGAGAAGGTTTCTTCAATATATCCATTCAATGCTCCAAGATGCTTTTGCTGTTCTTTAAATTTTTTGCCGGTTCGCTTTGTAATCCATTTCATTCCGAACAGCATGAGCGGAATGATGGTCATTGCCAATGCTGTAAGCAAGGGGCTGAGGATGAGCATAAAAATTACAGTCCCTATCAGAGTCAGTACGCTTGACAGGATTTGAATAACGGAACTGTTCAGTGTTTGGCTGACGTTATCCATATCATTTGTAATCCGGCTCATCAGCTCGCCATGCTGCCGTTTATCAAAAAAGGCAATCGGCAGTTTTTGAACATGCTGAAAGAGCTGTACTCTCATTTTGTAAACCGCCTGCTGGGCGATGCCGGCCATCCAGAAATTCTGAAGCCACGAAGAAATGGAAAACCCTGCGTACACTAGAATCAGCAGGAACAGCTGGCGGGTAAGGCCATTTGTTTGCAAAGGAACGATAAACCGGTCAATTGTCTGTCCAATCAGATAAGGTCCAAGCAGCCCGAGCGCTGAGCTTGCAAAAATCATGAAAACAACAAGGGTGAGCAGTCCTTTGTTTCCATCCATATAACTCCATATTCTTTTAACTACTCCCGGCCAATTGTCAGGCCGCTTCTGTTTGGTTCCTTGAAGCTGATGGCTAGAGGGCCTCATAAACGTGCTCCCCCTTCATTTGAGACTCCCAGATCTGTCTGTATATACCGGAGGATTCAAGCAGCTCTGAGTGAGTGCCGGCATCCTTGAGCTCTCCTTCCTCCAAAAGAAGGATCTGATCCGCTTCTGAAGCTGTACTGATTTTCTGAGTGATGAGAAAAGTGGTACAGGAATAGGATTTCAGTGCTTTTAGCAGCCTGCCTTCCGTATTCATGTCAAGAGCGCTCGTGCTGTCATCCAGAAGCAGAATCGCAGGTGTTCGGATTAATGCTCTCGCAATAGACAGCCTCTGCTTTTGCCCTCCGGAAAGGTTGACGCCTTTTTGTCCGACCACTGTGTCATATCCAAGCGGCAGATTCTCAATAGTATCGTGGATCTGGGCATCTTTAGACGCTTGTATAATTTGATCCATCGTTGCTTCAGGGCAGCCCCACGCAATATTTTCGCGGACCGTTCCCGTAAATAAAACAGCTTCCTGCGGAACATACCCGATTTGGTTTCGTAAATCCTTCAGCCGGAACTCTTTTACATTTTTACCGTCAAGAAATACATCCCCTTCCTCTGCTTCATAAAGTCTGGGAATAAGCTGAAAGAGGGTCGATTTACCGGATCCGGTTGCCCCCATTAGCGCGGTCGCTGTCCCCTTTTCAGCACGCAAGCTGATCTCATGCAGAACCGGGGCTTCACTGCCCGGATAGGAGAACGTAACCTTTTTGAATTCCACACTCCCCTCCTCTAGCTGAGGGAGGGATTCAGTTTGAGGAGCCTCTTTGAGATGAGGCTCTGTTTCCAATACTTCTGAGACGCGGTGAGAAGAAGCCTTTGTTCTGGAAAAAGCCATGATAATAAAGGAAAACATCGAAATGGCCGCTGTAATTCTTAAAGAATAGTTCACGACCGCCACCACTTCCCCGACTTTGGCTCCGCCGCTGCTAGCCTCTGAAACACCAAACCAAAGGATTGCGATAATACCGGCATTCATCACAAAATAAAGAATGGGCATGGTCATTTCAATCAGGCGCAATACCGAGGTGGTCCGCTTTCTCAATTCTTCTGTAGCGCTTGTAAAGCGGCGGATTTCGTATCCAGAGTTTAAAAAAGCTTTAATGATGCGCATTCCTGCCAGATTTTCTTTCATGACCCCATTCACGTTATCGAGCCGTTCCTGAACGAGGCGGAACATCGCGCCCCCGGCCTTCAGCACCCATAAAAGAAAGAAAATAAGCACAGGAATAGCGAACACCAGGATGAGGGCCAGTTTCACATTGACAATCAAGGCCATCACTGTTCCCCCGATGACAAGGAGCGGGGCCCTGAGCATTATACGCAGACTCATAAAAACAGTCATCTGGATGGTATTAACGTCATTCGTTACTCTCGTAATTAAAGAAGAAGGCTGGAATTCATCAAGGTTGGAAAAGGAGAAGGACTGCACTTTTTGAAATAAGCTGCTCCGAAGATCGTAAGCAAATCCCTGGCTTACCTTGCTTGCCAGAAAAGAATTGGCCACACCTGCTGCGAAAGCAAAAACCGACATGGCGAGAAGCACGCCTCCCCAAAACCAGATGACCCCCAAATCTTTCTGCAAAATCCCCTGGTCAATCATCCGGGCAATAATAAGAGGCTGGAGCAATTCTACCGCAAGCTCTGTCAGCATAAGACCAAGTGCAAGGCCAGCAGGCAGCCGGTACGGTTTTAAATACGAAAACACCCTGTTCATGGTATCCCTTCTCTATGTATGGATTGTTCTTTCTATCATATCCTTATGCAGGAAATAATTTAATTATTTTGATTGGAAAATGGGCTGGAATCTGAAATACAGCAAGGGGGCTGAGCAATCGGCCCACCCCCGCAAGTTATTCTCCCAGGCCTTTCAGCTGCCTGCTTTTTTTAATAAAAACAAATGCACCGATTCCAATTCCATACACAACGATCTCTGCAGTAATCAGGTTGACCATTCCTGCCTGATAAAGGCCTGGAAAAAAGTCGATGAGCGCATGAATCAATATGGCGCCAAATATCCAGCCATATTTTTTGTTTTTAACGGCATAGAGGACCAGCAGGGATAGAGCAATCTGAATGAAGAAAGCAGCGGCCCTTTCCAAGCCTCCCATAAATGCCACAGGGAAAGTAAGCCCCGTTAACGCACCTGTCAGCTGCTGGATGACCTCCGGCGGCAGGCTTGCACCCATCGTTTCCTCAAGCCTGCCCGAATTTTGCAGAAGAGCCAGAGATATGAGCTGGATGCTTCCGAGAGTTCCGATTAAAAGCGCTTCAACTCCTCCGTGGCCCAAACCATAGGCAAGACCGTCCTTTCGCTCCTGATACATTTTCAGCACCCATGCAAAAGCGATAAACCGGCCCATTTCCTCGAAAAATCCTGCGGACAGGCCGCCATATATAGCAAACAGGATCGGCTGATCGACTATAGCGGAGGTCGATTCATTCGTTACTAGAATAAATTGGTTAACAGCACCGCCCAAAACATTAGAAAACACAAAAAATATCAGGATCCCAATTAAGACAGGACGGAAGGCAATCCGGTATTTTTTCCTTAGAAGGATGTATCCTGCAACTGGAAGGATGATGGAGATGATCATTTGAAATACAAGGCCAATAATGGCGGATTGTGATACCATGCGGACTTCCTCTTTTCTCTATTTTATCTGATGTTTATTTTACCATACTTTAAATTATCCAAATATTGAATGAAGATTAGAATGCACTCGGAAAAAGCTGGGAGGTCTTAAGGAGGGATGCTCTTATGGGAATAGCAATCGTTATGATCATGATCCCATTCTTCATTTTCGCTGCCGTTTTATCGAAAGGGAAAGGAGCTTTTCTGATTGCAGGCTATTATACAATGTCTGAAAGTGAAAAGGCTCAATATGACGAAGCAGCCTTGTGCAGGTTTATGGGAAAAGTGATGTACAGTGTCAGCTTTTGCCTGGCGCTGATGGCATTAGGGGAGATGCTGGAGATGGACGCTTTGCTTGGTGCAGGTGTTATTCTCTTAACAGCTTTGATCATTTTTTTATTCGTATACTCAAATACATCCAATCGATTTAAAAGAACCCATTAATTTGGAACAGGGCAAGCGTAAAGAGCAGACTCCCAACCGGGAGTCTGCTCACCTTATTTCGCTTCTTCTTTTGCTGCCGATTCCACTCTTGTTCTTAAATCGTCCATGTTACGTCCAAGAAACATTTTCCCATTGACGAAAAGGGTTGGAGTTGATGTTACGCCAAGCTGTATAGCGAGGGCATCATCTTCATTGGCGGCAAGCTTACCTTCTTTATTTTCATAACTCTCAATCACCTTGTCCACATCTTCCTTCCCAGCCATCGTGCTTAGAAGATTTGTCAGGTAATCTTTTTTGTAGATATCCTTGTTTTCAGCTTCAGGATCTGACGGCTGAGCATCATAGAGCGCCTTATGGAATTCCCAAAACGTATCGTTGCCAAGCTCCAGATAGACGCTCTCCGCGAACTCTGCAGAACGGTAGGAGTCAACATTGATAAACGGATGCTGAAAAAAGAAAAACTGCACTTTTCCGGTTTGAATCAATTCCTCGTCGATCTGTTTAAAAAATGTGTCGTTAAACCCTTTACAGGCCGGGCATTTGTAATCGCCAAATTCAATTATTTTCACCGGGGCATCCTTATCTCCCAGGTACGGTTCATTTTCATAGGAAATGATGCCGGGATTGCTCAATGCTGACCGGTTATAGCCAACAAACAGCCCGCCGATTAGGATGGCCAGCAGGATGACAAATAAAAGCCCGAAAACAAAAGGTTTTTGAGAAAATGTATTCTTTTGCTCTTTTTCCATATACTCACTTCCTATTTCTTCATTTCATGTGAAAATCTCTTGCCTGCGTGTTACAGTCATACTCATTTTACAACACTCATCCCCCTGCTAAGCCAAAAGTTATGGCGAGAAAATGAACTTTCCCTGCCAGCCCTTTTACCTTCCCCGCTCCTTATTCAGCCGGTTAAGCTGAGTTTGCCTGATCGCCTGGTTGATCACCTCTGAAAATACGAGTCCGATGGCGATGGAGCCGGAAACCATAAAAGCTTTAGCTGCAAGACTTAAAGCGAGATCATAATTATTCTGGACAAAATTGCGCATTGCGTCATAAGCCATCCCTCCGGGGACAAGAGGGATGACACCGGCTACACTGAAAATGATTACAGGCGTTTTATATATTTTTGAGAAGACCTGGCCTGTTACCGCAATAACAAAAGACGCCACCACTGTAGAAAATACCGTATCATACCGGCTCTCAACCATGACATAGTAGATAATCCACCCAAGCATCCCGACGAATCCGCATTTGACCAGGGATTTTCTCGGTGCATTAAAAATCATGCCGAATGCTGCTGAGGCAATAAAGCTTGTAATGAGCTGTTCAATCATGAAGGATCCTCCTATCCGGCAAAAATGGAAAAGACGAGTGCAATACCGGAACCGATGGCAAAGGCGGTAAGAAAAGCCTCTGCTCCTTTAGAGAGCCCCGAAATAAGATGACCGGCCATCAGGTCCCTCACTGCATTCGTAATCAGAAGTCCGGGTACGAGCGGCATGACGGAGCCGATGATAATCTTGTCCACCTGATGGCCAATCCCGGCGTTAACAAACAGGAAAGCAAGGAGGCCGATAATAAAAGACGCAAGGAACTCTGAGAAAAATTTAATCGGTACAAGCCTGTGAAAATAAATCAGGCTGATAAATCCTGCTCCTCCGGCTGCTATAGCGGGCAGAAAATCCCCCCACTGCCCCATAAACATAATAAGAAAGCAGCCGCTCGCGACAGCGGCCGCGGCAGACTGAAGCCAGAATGGATACGTGTGTCCTGCTTTTTCAACGCTTTTCAATTCAGTGTAGGCATCGTCTGCATTGAGCTCGCCGCTGCTGATCTTTCTGGAGATGGCATTTACGAGGGCGACTTTTTCCAGGTCTGTTGTTCTTTCCGCAATCCGAATCAGTTTCGTCTTCGTCGGCTCTCTCCCTTCCACAGAAAAAATAATTCCTGTCGGTGTTACATAGCTGTGAGAAAGACGGAAACCGAAAGCGGAAGCCATACGGGTCATCGTATCTTCTACCCGATAGGTTTCCGCGCCGCTTTGAAGCATTATTTTCCCGGCGAGCAGGCAGACATCCATAATTTCATATGTAAAGGTCATTTGTTTATCCATAGCATTCTCCCAGCTTTGTCAATGTCGAAACAACTCTAGTGTAGCTGAAAAAAACAATCCGGACAATTTTAAGCTATATCCGTATTTTCGGGAAATCAAGTCTACAGCGCAGTACAAAGAATAAATGACGAGTAAATCGTTTTGAATTGACAGCTGCTCCATAGGAGACGGATGGGCGCCAGAGCCTACAAAGCTTAAGCTGACGGAGATTACCCATTGAAGCAAACATTAGTATTTTAACCTTCATGGAAGCCTGACTATACGAGACGATAAAGATCAGACATCTTCAGCGGGCGGCCTCAGTAATGTTATATCCATCCCCTTTCCGCCCAATTCAAGCTGTCAGCCCGGTGAGGAAAAAAGAAATAACAAGGAAGCCATTGACAACCTTCCTCTGGTTGCATGAGAATTAAAGGAAGAATGACTCATCCAGCAAGGAGATTTTTATGGAAACTAAAGCTAAGGCTCTCTACCAATATCTTGTCGACACTGCTCCTGAATTTACAGAAGTATGGTACACACATCAAACGGTCAAGCCGGGCTCTGACTACTCTTCCGATGCCCCGGAGCAGATAGTGGAGAAAATAAAAGAGCAAAACACCAATTACGTGAGGCTTGTTGCCAAATCCCTTGATCAGACAGAGGAAGAAATGAAGGAAAGCATTAGAGAATGGACGAAGAAAACCGCCGCCGACCGGGCGCAATCCAGGACTTCAATTGGAGAAGTCACCCGCAACTTCGGAGTTTTCCGCCGCGTATTCTGGCAGTTCATCGAGCGTTTTGCAAAAGAAACAAGTCTCCCAATCATGATCCAGGATCTTTTCTATTGGGAAAAAAAGCTGAACACCAGTCTTGATTATGTCATCGAATCTTTTACGAAGCAATTCATGAAAATCATGATTACCCGGCTTGAAGCGCAGTCCTCTCTCATTAAAGAGCTGAGCGCACCTGTCATTGAACTGCATGATCATATCGGACTTCTGCCAATTATCGGCGATATTGACACAGCAAGAGCAAAAAACATTCTTGAATCTGCCTTGGAACAAAGCATTGATTTAAGAATAACGGTCCTCATTCTTGACCTTTCCGGCGTCGTGACCGTTGATACGATGGTGGCAAAAGAAATTTTTCAGCTCGTAGAAGCACTCAGGCTGATTGGCGTTGAAACGGTTATAAGCGGGATTCGGCCCGAGGTCGCCCAGACAGCTATCCAGCTTGGCATTGACTTTTCCGGAATTAAAACAGAAAGCACTCTTCAAAAAGCAGTCAGAAAAATGGCCAGTGTATAGGAAAAGCAAAAGCCATCCGGTGAGGATGGCTTTTGTTCCGTTTTAAAGGCCGGAGTCATGGCGTAAATGGTGTTTAAAAATGCAGAAAAATGACTTTTCGATGATATTCTTAGCAACCCCAAAGCCATGCAGACCGATGGCTGCTTTTAGCCCGGGCCAGGCTTTATTAAGAGACGGTCTCTTTGCTCAGCAGCTCATTCAGCTCTCCCGGCGGCAGCGGCGGGCAAAAATAAAAGCCTTGAATAGACGGGCATCGCAGCTCGTCAAGAAAATCAAGCTGCTCTCTCGTTTCTACCCCTTCGGCGACAATTTCGAGGTCAAGGTCTCTTGCCATAGAAATAATGCTCGATAAAATCGCGTTGCTCTGTTTGCTGCTGTTGATTTTTTTGATAAAGGACCTGTCGATTTTCAGCACATCGATTGGCAGCTCCTGCAAATAACTTAACGAGCTGTACCCTGTCCCGAAGTCGTCGAGACTGATTTTGATGCCGAGCGCTTTCAGCTCCGTCAATTTTTGAATTGTTTGTTCTTTATTTTCAATCATCGCACTTTCAGTAATTTCAATTTCTGCATATTCCGGGTTCAAGCCGGTCTCTTTTAAAACATTCTTAACCGTTTGAACAATCTCTTCATCATAAAAATGGTAATGGGAAAAGTTTACAGCCACCCTCTGCAAAGGATAGCCTCTTTCCCTCCACTCTTTCATCTGCAGAAAGGCGTTTTTCAGCACAAATTTTTCGAGCAATCGAATCAGCCCTGTTTTTTCGGCTATCGGGATAAAAACACCGGGAGATACCGGGCCGAGTTCAGGATGGGTCCATCTCACAAGCGCTTCCGCACTGTTGAAGCCTCTTTTTTCAAGACTGAACTTAGGCTGGTAATGCAGGGTCAATTCTTCGTTTTGAATCGCTTTTCTCAATTCATTTTCCATATAAAGCCCGCGGTGATAATGTTCGTTCAGCTCATTTGAAAAGATGATTTGTTCCCCGGGCTGCTTGCTTTTCGCTACATGAAGCGCCATGCTCGCATATTTGAACACTTCCTCATGATTGCTGCTGTGCAGAGGATAAGCTGCTGCGCCGGATGCTGCATTCAAATTAACTGATATTTCTTTATAGCAAACCGGCTTCTCCAGTGCTTGAAGGAAGGATCGATCGATTTTTGGGGGCTTCTTCCCATATAACACGATGGAAAAGACACCTTTATCTGTGCATCCGATCAGCGAACCCTCCGGCATGCAGCTTTTCACCCTTTCGGAAGCCGCTTTGATCACTTCATCTCCAGCATTTTCCCCATACAGCTCCTGAATGCTTTGAAGGTTTACTATACATAAAGACAAAAGCGTATAAGGCCTTTCTGTCTCCTTCAATAAAGTCTTAAACCGTTTCTCGTTCGGCAAACCGGTGAGATCGTCAAAGTAGGCAAGCTTTTGTATCATCTCTTCTGCTGTTTTAATTTCCGATATATCTTTTAAAATGGCATAAAGACCTGTCACTTTCCCGCCGGCGTTAATGGATATTATAGAGGCGATAGCGGTAATGGATGCTCCATTCTTTTTCATTACACTGACTTCTGCAGAAAACGCTTGACCGGCAATTGCTTTCGATACATTAAATCCAGAAATTTCCTCAGGCTTCCCGAGAAGAGTATAGCTTTCACCCTGAAGCTCTTCTTCGGAATAGCCTGTCAGCAAGGCTGCCGCCCGATTGCATCCGGTTATGATGCCGGCTGCATCAAGAGTAAAAACCGCATCCAGGTTATTCTGATAGAGCGAAGCATACTCTTCATTTTTTACATTAAGCTTCCGGAACGAATAATAGGAAGGAACAAACTCAAGTGCTGCCATTGAAATAAGCCCTACCGTATAAGGGAGCAGAACAAGCGGCTGATGCTGATCACCGATTGAAAGGACGGACAAAATGACCATGTACGGAAATACGGACAGGGCGCACCCAATCAGCACGCTTCCGCTGATGCTCCAATAAAATGCAGCCCGGTTTGATTCCTCATCCAGAATAAGGAACAGAAGCTGGGCTCCTGAAAAAACGGTACCGGTCATAATGGTCGCACACATAACGATAAGAAGGACATTCCACTTCATCTGATCTTCGTAAACCGGGTAGAATCCCGCATAATCCGCTGCAAGCAGGGCGATAGTCAGATAGACGCAGACTTTTGAATAGTGCCTTGCATTTCGCCTTCCTGCTTTTCTCCCGTCGATAAAATGCAGCAAAAGGTAAACGAGGAAAATAAAAACCGGCAAATACACCCCGTTTGTCAGATCAGGGCTAACCGAAAATCGCAAAGAGGTGTAAAATAGAATTTGAGTTATCCAGAATATCAGCCCAATTGCGGCGGATACGAGAATTTTTTCTGAATTGGAAGTCTGGGGATGGTTCTTAAGTTTAATGGAATAAGCAAGAATTCCGAAAACACTGATCATACTAATGATTGCACATGCTCCATAGACGACTGGATCTACAAAGCTTCCAATATGACTTACCCGATTCGGATCCACTGGCCATCTCCCTTTTCTCTCTTAATTTAAGCAGAGCCTGCTTAAAGCAAGGGTTATGTATTAGTTATCGGGCTGTTTAGATGTAATTTTTAGCTTTTAAGGAAAATATTTCACAGGAGGATGTATTATGAGTGAAGAAATAAACAATCACGCAGATGAAAAGCCGAAAGGCAAAATGTCGCTGCAGGAAGCGATGAAGCAAAGACTGGCAGTTAAGAAGAAAGAACAAGCCGGCGGACAGGCTGATAACGGTCTCGTAAAATCCACGAAGAAAATGACGAGCCAGCAAACAAAGAAACCAAATAATCAGCGCCGGCGTACCGGGGTCTGACCATGGATGGCCGACAAAGAATCCATATTAAACCAGGTATCCGGGTAAATATTGTCCTGAAGGCCGATCAGCGCACAGGCAGGCTGACAGAAGGCAAGGTAAAGGATATTCTCACCAACTCTGCGAACCACCCCCACGGAATCAAGGTAAGGCTTGAGGATGGACAGGTTGGCCGTGTGCAGGAGATTTTGGAAAACTAAAAAAGGCTGTCCCCGCTGAACAGGTTGGGGCAGCCTTTTTGCTTTTAAGCTTATACATCTAGACTAGTGTGAGACGATGAACCTGATCTGTCCGTTACCTCGTTCCATACCGCCGGTAGCCTGGCTTTTTCTCCCCGTATTTCCCCATTGGCCTGCGGGAGAGAGCGGTTTTCAGGTAGGAAGCGCCTTCTTCATTTTTGCATTGAAGCAGAGCATGGAGCTGCATGACGTCATCGAGCGCCCGGTGCGTCTGTGAGGCCCCCAGTCCATGCTGCCTTATCAGATAGAGCAATTTGGATTGAAAAAAACCATACTCCTTCCACGGGATATGCCGGACACTGCAATGCCAGCGAAGATCGGCCGCTTCCGGATACATAGCGCAGACAAAGCTTCTGTCAAAGGAAGCATTATGAGCGAGGGCAAAGTCCGCCTTGCTGAACGCTTCCAGGACCCGATCATCCTGAAAAGCCTGTCCTTCTACCGCTTCGAACGGAATGCCATGAATTCTGTATGCCTGCTCATAGTTTGCAAGAGCCCCCGGTCCTTTCGGTTCCCTCAAATACGAATGCTCCTCTTCTATTCCAAGGAATTCATCATTCGACTGGTGATAACGAAAAAGGATGATTCCAATTTCAATCATTTCATCCTGCCTGGGTGACAGCCCTGTTGTTTCGACATCTACAATCATGCCGGTCAATATGTCCTTATTTCCAATCAACTGAATCCCTCTTTCTGTTAACGTTTCTATTCATCTTAAATACGATTCCCGGTTTTCTCCAGCTTCTGTGTGTTTTTTCAGAGCCGGGTTGGGGAAAGGGGTTATTATTGAGTACAAGGAGGCCATTTGATGACCATTTTTTCTCGTGATGCGTTAAAAAACCAGCACATTCTTATTACAGGCGCTACCGGCGGCATCGGATACGAAACAGCAAAGGCGTGCGCTGAAGCCGGTGCCAATCTCACAATAACCGGCAGAGATGAAGATAAGCTCGCAGCGCTTCAAGGGGACTGCGAAGAATTAAATCCCGGTGTCTCAATCCTGCTGTTCAGCGCGGACCTTGATGCAGCGGATGAGCGGGACAGCCTTTTGGATGCAGCTGTTTCCGAAAACGGTCCGGTTACAGGGCTTGTCAACGGTGCCGGGATTGCAGGAGGCGGTCCCCTTGAAGAGCTGACAGAAGAGGATTTAAGGCGGATTATGGAGCTTAACTTCACCTCAACTGTCCTGTTTACTCAATTGGTCTACAGACATATGCTCGTGTCAGGGCGCGGGGCTGTCGTCAATGTTTCCTCTTTATCCGGCATAAGAGGAACCCACGGAAACAGCGCATATGCAGGGTCTAAATTTGCCCTCATCGGATTCACCCAGTCTTTTGCAGTGGAAGCCATTGAGCACGGAATCCGCGTAAATGCGGTCTGCCCGGGATATGTAGATACGAAAATGGGTCGTGCAAGCATCGGGCGAAAAGGCGAAAAAACAGGCCGCACCTATGAAGAAGAGCTGAAACAGGCGGAAGCCTCCATCCCCTCAGGGAGAATCAGTACACCAGAGGAAGTGGCAGCTGCTATTGTCTTTCTGCTGACCGATGCAGCAGCCAATATCGTTGGTGAATCCGTGAAAATTTGAGTCGGAAGTGTGATGTAGCATTTTTTAGCCGTTCGATGCCTTTTGCATCGTTTGGAGAATGCCCATATAAGCTTTTGCCTCCTGTGCCATCCCCATTTCCTTATAGGTTTTCGACAGCCATTGCACAGGTTCGGGGTTAGAAGGATTTAATTCCATTTCCCAGCTGAAGCAGTCAATCGCTTTTTGATATTGCTTCATTTCATGATAAAGACGTCCAAGAGCGAGCTGCTGTTCCGGGTCATCCTGGTAGGCAGCCATTTTTTTGAAGTTTTCCGTCATTAGAGACGGAATCGGATGCAGCCAGTTCAGGACTGCAGCAAAATCCTGATGCTTCAGCATGTTCGGTATGATTATTTTTAACATCCGTCCGCATTCCCTCTGATCCTCCATGCTCAGTATAAATTGCTGGAGCTTTTCCTCATCAAGCTTTTTATAATCAAAGGCAGGGTCTGACAGCAGAGTGATCAGCTGCTCTGCCCGGCATTCATCAGAATCCATCAGCACAGCAGCGGCATCCTCCAGCCTGCCATCGCTCATCAGCGCTTCAACCAGATCCTGTCTCGCCTTCGCGTCCCTCATTAATCCGCGGCAGGAGTCCCATAAAATGACGGCCCGCTCACTTGCTGTGAACCGGGCTGCCAGAAGCTTCGAAAACTCCTCATACAATTCAGGCGCCGGCTCCTTTTCATTTTTAAAATAATGAATATACTGCGCAGCCTGATCCATCCAGCGTTTTTGCTCAGCCAGCAATTTCTGAAGGCTTTTGAAAGAGGCTTTTCCTTTCTTCATACAAAGCACCTCAGCGTGCAGCGGGTCGGCCGTTTTCATTTCTGAAAAAGAACCCTCGTATATGAGCCTGTATTTCAAATAGTCCATATGCTGGGATAATTCATGAGCCCATTGATTTTTCGGATCCGCATCCAAAAGGGTGATCAGAACCTGATAAGCCATACGAAACTGTCCGCTTCTGCGGTATTGGAAGAAGAAAGACTTCGCTGCTTCTGTAATTTTCTCTTTTGAAACAAAGGAGTCAAAATGCGATAGAATATAAACCGTTTCCTGGGGAGTAAGCTGCTTGGACAGCGTTTTAAACAGCTGGGTCACCGTTCTCAGCTGCAGTGTCTGCGAGGGCGTAAAGAGTGCATCAATCAGAGGATGGGGAGCATCAACTACAATTCCCTTCCGGAATGCTTTGCTTAGCATAGAACCTTTTTTTATAGAAGTATACTTTCCAGTCAGAAACTGATTTTGATAAAAGAACAAGTAGCAGGTGCCTTTTTCCGGGTGGGATGCTTCAGCAATTCTCATCCGGTTGTAGAAAGCCAGTCTTTTGATAGGAAGCTGGTATGGCTTTTCTCCGCTTTGAGCAATCGTCGCATGTTCAATGTGTCCGCCCAATTGAATCCCTCCATATGTTCTTTTCTTTAAGTTTAACACTAAATAGGCAATTCCACAGAATAAAAGAACAAACACCCTGAAGAATATAGGCCGTTTCAGACGATGGAGCCGGACGAAAATACGCGAGCCTGACCTGTAAGTGCTCTCTTCCTGTTTTTTAAATCCAAACGATTTTCATAAAGAAAACCCCCGGTATACCGGGGGTTTTCACTCATCAGGATTTTAGGACACTTCAGCGATCGGCCTCCTGACTCATGCGAGACAATGGATGGCTCACCTAGCGGGTGCCGAGGAGCATCCATTCGTACTGGCGCAGACGCAGTTCAAATAAGGTCAGAGACTCCTTGAAGGTACTTAAATGGTTTTTCATATCCAGCAATTTGCTTTGTTTAGCTGAAATGGCGGTATGAGTTTCTTCAACCGTCTGCTTCAGGACACTGAACGGATGGCTGAAGAAAATGGTAACATCCCGGTCAATGCCTTTTTCAAACACATCAAACGGAAGGAGGAACTTAGAGATGATATCTTCTGTCAGCTCAGAGTAATCCTCATTTTCAATATATTGTGTATATCGGTTAACCATCATTGTTTTGTTTTGTGCAATGGCATTAATGAGCTTTCCGGCACTTTTCAGAAGAAGCTGGGAAGGTGTATGACGCATCAGAATATTGACTTCATCAAGCTGGAAGCCGCTTGTCATGCGCTGTACATCCCGCCTCCAGTCATCTGCAATTTTAAAGTCACATGATAGCTCGACTCTGTCTGATTCAAACAGCTTATTAAAGCCGCTGCTCATTTCATCAAGGTGGGCCTGGCTCACCTTCAGTTCATCATGTGAGGAGGAGATCCATTCGTGAAGTGAATCCCGGTACATAGGCAGGACGGTATCATCGATGTAAATTTTAATCCGGCTGTTCATCTCTTCATTCAGCTGCAGATGAATTTTGCCAAAGTCACTGTCCTCCCTCACAAGCTTAGCGCAGCTGCGGAGCATTTCCGGAATTTTCACCCTCATATCCTGCCTGATTTCTTCTTTCACTGTATGGAAATAGCGGCGGATTTCCACTGTTTTTTCCTTTTCCAGATCTTCAAGCTGATGAATCGCCCCATTCAGCTTTGAAACCATGTCCTCATTCCAGACTATGGATTTCTCTAGGGAGCGCTCATGCTCCAGACGAGTATCCAGCAGATTGGTTATCGTCGTGCGAATGACAAAGAGAAGCTTCGCCACTCTGTCATCGAGTCTCGCCGGGCTGAAGTTCTTTTCAATAAAATCATCAAACAGCTCCAGCTGACGGCTGCTCTTATAATGAGAGGAGTAAGCGAACACCTTAGCCTCAGGGAAAACGGTGTGAATCCTCTCCTCGGTATCAAGGAGCACCCTGTTTGCTTCTTCCTCTCCATACACCGTATCCATTTTGTTCAGCAGGAAGTGAATCGGCATATCGGGTGCAAGATCTCTGATTCTCAGAAGGAATTCAGACTCCTGCGCAGTGAATGGCGCGTTGGCAGATAGAATAAAAAGCATGCTGTCCGCCAGATTAATATAATGATGGACTTCATTTCTTCCGCCTAATCTGCTATTAAACCCGGGGGAATCAATCATCGTCATCCCATGCCTGCTCAGAAATTCCGAGGGCAGTCTGTATTCAATAAAACGGTCATTTGCTGTAAGGCCGCCGGGTTCCCGTATTGCCTTCACTTCGCTGATTTCTGTTTCTGGATGTTCTCTTACAATGACAACGGTCGAGCTCTCCTCGCCCAGCACCGGTTCATCCAGGACGGAATTAATGAAAGACGATTTGCCTGAGCTTGCGGCGCCTGCAACGAGAAGATGCCGTGTATGTAAATCAAGGAGCTCCTGCACCATCCAATTTGACTGATCACCGATTTCCACCTCATTCTCAAGGCTCCACCTCTTCACGGAATCAAACAGCTCGAGACTCTCCTCAAGTCCGGCTGTTATGTTCTGTTTCCAGCTGACCAGATTTTCCGCCCGGTAAACCTGTTCAGCTGATATGCTTTCAGGGAAAAGATCATTCCAGGCAAGCACGGCAGCCGCTGAAAGAATGGCATGATTCGCTTCAGACATGCTAAGCCAGTTAACCAGAAAGCCGGGCAGAACCTTCGACAGCTCTTTTACCGAATATGCGCCGCCCGTCAGCTGAAGGTATGTCTCCTCATGACGCTTGGACAGCTTCCTCCAGGAGTGGGACTGCTCGCCATCAAGAGACTGGTAAACGTTATTAACATTCATCAGCCAAGGCATGTAAGAGGGTTGTCCCTCATACGAATGCCATAATGAGAGCACAAGCTCTTCAAAATGAGGCGGGCTCACATGATACATGGCGGCAAGAACTTCATTAAAATAAGACGGTTCAAAACGGTTTGTATATCCGTTCGTTATGTACGCCTGCAAAACTTCCGCCCAATCAAGAGATTGCGTTCGGATGGTTTCATTTGCAGCAAGCTCTACAGCATTTTCCCAATCCTGATGCTCCTCAAAAAATGCCCGCGCAATCAAGGCGATATTTTGATAATCGGGATCAAGCGCCACCGCTTTTTTAATAGACAGAACGGCTGCATCCTGCTTTTCCTGCTGCAGATAGAGCGAAAACAGCTGCAGGGCAACCTCAATCTTTAATACAAGACTGTCCGTTTCAATGCTCTTATACAAATCCAGAGCTGCCGCTTCCATCCCAAGCTCCATATAAGCATCGGCCATGTTTTTCCTGGCCCACTGATCCAGTTCGCTGGTAATGTGCTCCCACTTAAAGATCGCAGCTTCATAATCCTTATGGTGAAAATAAACTTCACCCTGGGCAAAACGGATATCCGATGCATCCCCGTCTTCCTTCTGATGCTCATCAAGGAGCAGGCTTCCAAGCACCTGAACAGGGTGTTCCCCTGACTCAGGGGCCAGTAACTCATAAAAGGTTTTCTTGCTTAACTTCGTTTCTGCAGTCATGGTCGGCCTCCAAATAATAGAGTATATATATGTAAATTCCCCGTCTATAGTCCCGTTACACCTAATGGGTATCTAATTTCATATTTTAACAGAGTTTTTTGCCGGGTTATTGCAAAAGGATGTCAGTTTCAATACAGATTAGACACAAACGTAAAATTAGAGGATTCATTTCCCATGGGTTTTTATGGTAGAGTAATAAAAAACCGCAAGCTTTTGTCTAAATAAGAGAAATCCATTCAATTACATTAAGCTTGGGGATGAAACCTTTATCCCAAACTCGCCGGTCTTCGGCTTTTATTTGGACAAGCACATAACAGCGAAATTCTATCTGCAGGAGGAAACATGCACATTGTTCAAAATCGGTTTGCCGCCACTTTTCACATCATTCTTCTTATTGTCTCGATCAGCGCCGCTGCATCCATTTTGCTGACCGACCCGAAACTTGAGTCCCAGCTTCTTCAGTTTATGGCAGCATGCATCATCGGAGGCGGAAGCACATTAAAGCTGTACCGGGCACATACAGCCAAATCAGGAAAAAAGTCAGATGAGCCCCGCTCACTCTGACTTTTTTTAGTCCTCATCCTTTACATCCGGATCTTCCGGCAGCGGCTCACTCTTCCACTCATCAAGCTGCTTCTTCGCCTTCTCCAGCTGATCCAAATGCCCGTTAAACTGCTCCTTATTGATCAAATAAACCTTCCCGTCAAACAAATACCGGATCAGGTTTTGGTGAATCAGGGTCTCGACATAGGTCTCCGGAAGGGAAAGATACTCAGCCGTTTCTTTAATCGTTAAATACACACGAAATTCCTCCTCTATACGGATGATTATAACGAAAGAGGGGATGATGGGTAAACAAGGGGACGCCAGGTTATTATTGGCTCAGGACCCGAATGGGATTTTGTTGGTTATTGTCCTCCGTATTTTGGTTTTATTGTCCGTACTTTGGTTTTATTGTCCGTACTTTGGATTTATTGTCCGTACTTTTGTTTTATTGTCCTCCGTACTTTGATTTTATTGTCCGTATTTTGGATTTATTGTCCTCCGTATTTTGATTTTATTGTCCGTACTTTGATTTTATTGTCCGTACTTTGATTTTATTGTCCGTACTTTTGTTTTATTGTCCGTACTTTTGTTTTATTGTCCGTATTTTGATTTTATTGTCCGTATTTTGATTTTATTGTCCGTATTTTGGATTTATTGTCCGTACTTTTGTTTTATTGCCCTCCGTATTTTAGTTTTATTGTCCGTAGTTTGGTTTTATTGTCCGTACTTTGGTTTTATTGTCCGTACTTTGGTTTTATTGTCCGTACTTTGGTTTTATTGTCCGTACTTTTGTTTTATTGTCCTCCGTATTTTGGTTTTATTGTCCGTACTTTGGTTTTATTGTCCGTATTTTGGATTTATTGTCCGTACTTTTGTTTTATTGTCCGTATTTTGATTTTATTGTCCGTACTTTTGTTTTATTGTCCGTACTAACGCAGATAAAGACTTTTCGAGATGATTCGACATTAATAGACAACGCCTTCGCCCCGCGTAACGATTACATTCCAAACCGCCACACAACATACAGATGCGCGAACCAACGTCCTTGCTCATACTAAATGTTTACAAATCCTCTTTTTCATACTATAATATCTACTTTCGAACGTGGTTCGAGATCCTCCCACGAAAAAAAACTAAGGAGTAGAGAAAATGAATATCCGAACACTCGCAGCTAATGGGATTTTGGCTGCCATTTATATTGTTGTGACCACCCTTGTTCAGCCAATCGCATTCTCAAATATACAGTTTCGCATTCCTGAGATGCTGAACCATTTAGTCGTTTTTAATAAAAAGTACATTTTTGGAATTGTGCTTGGAGTTTTTATTTCCAATATGCTTTGGTCGCCAATGAAGGCATACGATGTGATATTCGGAACTGGCCAGTCGGTTATTGCTCTTCTTATAACGATCGCAGCTGCAAAATATATCAAGAACACATGGGCTTTGATGGCTGTAAACACGCTTGTGTTTACATTTACGATGTTTATCATAGCCTGGGAGCTGCATTTGGCTCTCGGCTTCCCGTTCTGGATTACATGGGCTGTAACAGCTGTCGGTGAATTTGCAGTGATGGCTGCCGGAATGCCGATTATCTATGCTTTGAACAAACGGCTTAAGTTTGAAAAACACGCTTAAGCCCTCTGGATGAAATCTCTATGATTTCATCCTTTTTTATTTCAAATTTCCAGGATATCCCGCTTCCTTGCAGAATAACCTCCATAAAGGAGGGGAACCGCTATGGAGATCCGCATTCTAGATGTGAATGACGCATTTGTTTTTCAAACACTCCGACTGAAAGGCTTAATAACAGAGCCAGAAGCATTCGGCTCCACCTTTGACAGAGAAGAGCGGTATTCACTGGAAACAGTCGCTCGAAGGCTGAAGCCCACTGACAGCAAGTTCACACTGGGAGCTTTTGACGAAAACCATTCTCTGGCTGGAATGGTCACTTTCATTCGGGGAGAGAGCCCTAAAACCGCTCATATAGGAAATGTATACGGCATGTACATAGAACCTGTTCACCGCAGACAAGGCTTGGGAAAAGCACTGCTGCTGGACCTTCTAAAAAAAGCAGGCAAAGAGAATGTGGAGCAAATCCATTTATCCGTTGTTTCTGGGAACGCAGCCGCCAAAAATCTATATAAATCTATGGGGTTTAAAACCTATGGGGTGGAGAAACATGCGTTAAAGTTTAATGGGAAGTATTATGACGAAGACTTAATGGTCTTATTTTTGCGCACATGAACTTGACAAATACAGGATCCGATTGCCCGATTGAGACCGATAAATATCCAAAACCGGCTGACAAATATCGGAATACGGCCGATATACGGGGCTCTAAACGATAAAACGCCCAAATCGTTAAGTACATGAAAATCCAGCTAATTATAAAAGCTTGCCGGCCGATTTGTCTCCCAAATCGGCCGGTCAAGTCTCAATTCATATGAACAATCCGCTTGACCGGTCCATTTTGCTTATGTTCATCTGTTTTATCCATCAAATTCAGCAGGTGCCTTTTGTATAGATACATCACAATGATGTGGATTTTTGCCTGAGACAGCCTGTAAATAATCCATGGCAGGGAAGGGCGGTATTCATGAATGGCGATGATGCACTCCTGTGTATCAGGAATCTGCCTGAATTCTATCCTTCCCCTGCCGCCTTCCACGATTTCAGCGAATGATCCGCCGGTGATATAGTAAAGGGCGCGGTTTGAAGAGCTTCGATCCGGTGCGTAGCTAAGTTCCATAATGGGCTTCTCCCATCCAAAAAGGTAAAACCGGCTCACGCGGCTGCTGTCAGCTTCTATCCTAAGAAACGGCCGCGCCAGTTTTGACAGCCAGTTCATATAATGGTCTCCGGCCCAATCGGCATCTTTTCCTTCTGGAAGCAAGATGCGCTGCACAGAGCGGACATCTGCAATGCCCGATTTTTTAGAGGATGAAGATTTGGAACTTTTTTGTTCCTTCTTTTCTTTTTCCTCCTCGTCAAGAGCATACTTCGCCGCTTCTTTAAACGGCGTCCGGCCATAGCTGATTTCATCGTCCATGTTTTCTTTTTGCGCTACCATTGGATGCTTCAGGCTCTCAATTAGCGGATAGGCAATGGATTTTGGAGATTGGGTAATCAGACTCACCCATAATCTTGAGAGGGTCACCGTCATAAATGGGACATCAAACGTTCGCGTATTCCTTCCCATGACTTCGGCGGTCTGAATCATCATCTCTTTGTAGGTCATGACTTCTGGTCCGCCTACGTCAATGGATTTTCCGGATAATCGCTTATTTCCAATGCTTTTTTTCAGTGCTGTCAAGACATCCTTCAAGGCGATTGGATGAGTTTTCGTTCTTGTCCATTTAGGCAAAAGCATGGCGGGCAGACGTTTGACCAGCTTGGTAAGAATGGGAAACGAGGATCCCTTCGGACCGACAATGAGTCCTGCACGGATTGTCGTTACCGGTGTGCCGTATGCACCAAGCACCTTCTCAACCTCAAGCCTGCTCTCAAGATGCCTGGACAGTTCTTCTGTATCTTCAGGAATGATTCCGCTCATGTAAATTATTTGTTTAATGCCATTTTTCTTGGCAGCCCGGGCAAAATTGTCGGCAAGAATTAAATCCATATCCTCAAATTTAGCCTGCGTCAGTTTGGCAGAAGGCATCATTGAATGAACGAGGTAGACAGCATAGTCCGCTCCTTCCAATCCCTTCTCAGCAGAATCCAATGAATACAAATCACAGGAACGCCATTCTACATGATCGCTATTCTCCCGTGAATCCCCGTTTCTGGACAGGGCGATGACGTCTGAGTATCCGGTAAGCTTTTGCAGCAAATTATTCCCTATATATCCGCTTGCCCCTGTAAGGGCGATTACTTCGCGTTTTTCCATAGTTAACAACTCCAGTCCTGAAGAAATCAGTATATGGTCTTTTTATTCCTTCAACACGGTTCCGGTAAACGTTGGGAGAACATTGGAAAATCTTTATTTTCTCAAAGAAGAATTCAGAGACGATTCCATTTTTTTCATGTACGAGTAAATGCTGAACCAAATAATAAAGTAGACAATGACGAAGCTAACGAAAGCAATGACTGCGCCAAACCATGTTAAAGGGAACCATCCCGAAAAAACGGCCACTGTAAAATAGGCAGCAACGGAAAGAGTGAAGTGAATGACCATCTGTTTCAGAAGGCTCCATTTTTCGAACTCAAAGATGAGGGATGAAACCCCGAAGTAGATTCCGACCACCATACTCCCAAGCATATGCTTCCATAGCCCGGTTACGGTTATGCTGACATCCATCCCCATAAAAACACTTAATGCCGCAAAGGTAAACAAGCTTGAGAAGCCTAGTCCAGTTAAGGATCTCTTCACTATTTGAATCATCATTTCTTCATTCCTCCAGTCAGTTTATCTTTTACTGCGGCTACAAAGTTACGGGATACATATTCTTTTCGGCCGCTGTAAAAATAGACACATAGATTCCCATTAAAGGAAAGTTCAAACTTTTCAATGGCCTTCAGATTTCCTATGACTGATTTTGAAAACCGTGTGAACTGGCTGGATTCCAGCAATGCTTCTACTTCATAAAGCTTCATTTTCAACTCGATCGCCCGTTTGCTGTTACGGCATAGTTCTTTCTCTTTTCAGAGAATACATAATCAACATTCTCCGGCTTCAGCAAAATCGTTTGCTCATCTTTCATTCCAATGAGCCGCTCAGGTCTTGGTGATTTCATACGTTTCATGAGCTCTTCAAGCTCGTCTGTCCACTCCTTTGCCTGAATTGTAATCAGTGTTTCTTCTATTTCCTCATTGATATTTACATGAACTTTCATCGCAGCACCCCTGATTCCTTTCTTAACTGAATTATGTACTCTAAACGCTTTTTTTCTATTAAAAGTAGCATAAGATGCCTAAAAATGGGGATGTGAAGTTCATTTCCTTTCATAAAACAAATGCGAGCTGCAGCCTGCGATGGCTTCGTCTTTGCGAAGCCCCGTCTGTCCCAATGCTCTTAGCCCGGATTTCCCCGCCATTAACAGGTATTTAACAAAGCCTTGATAAAAAAAGAACAGCAATCCGCTTAAGGATTCTGTTCTTATATACTATAGCAGTCCATCCGCTTCCATTTGATCCTTTTGATCCGTAAGGGTTGTTTCGAGGGAGCGGTAATCCATTCCCAGATCGCGGACGCTTTTGCTGTGGTCGAATTTCGCTTCAAATCCGACATTTCTGGACACATACGGACGTGTGAGGCCAATTTTTGGTGCTATAAGCCATAGCAGCGGCTTTGGAACTTCACCTTTTGGAAGCTTGTATTGGTGCGGATAGTTTTTCTCAAGAAGCTTTGCCATATCGAGCAGGCTGGCTTCTTCATTGGAGATCAAGTAGCGGCCGGAAGCAGTGTTTGTAAAGGCAGCGAGCTTATGGGCTTTAGCGACATCTCTCACATCTACTGTCCCGTTGATTAAACGGGGAACTCCGGTTTTATACTTGCCTTTTAATAGATCGAGAATAGTGGCAATGCTTGTAGAATCCTTCCTTTTTGCAAGGGACGGCCCAAGTATAAAGGTTGGATTGATGGTTACGAGGTCCCAGCGGTCTTGCTCTCCGGCAAGCCTCCACGCTTCTTTTTCGGCTGCTGTTTTTGAGAAGCTGTACGGCTGGTGGGCTGGTGAGCTTGTCGTATTCCAGTCTCTTTCGGTAAAAGCCGGTTTCCCGTTCATATCCGCGTTGTCTCCAAACACGGCAACTGCACTGCTTGTCAGAACGACCCTTCTTACGGAAGGAGCCTTGTTGACAGAAGACAGAACGTTTCGGGTCCCTTCCAGCGCGGGTTTGATTAAATCTTTGTTCGCATCCCTGAAGCCGCTGATGAAAAACGGGGAGGCGGTGTGAAACACATACTCACACCCTTCAACCGCTTCATCAAAGCTGCCTTCTCTTAATAAATTGGCCTGATAGACTTGGAGTGTGCCCGGGGACGTTTTTTCTACTTCAAGTAGGTGGGCGTACTGAATGGTTCTCGATTGGTCACGGACGGTAATACGCACTTCATGCCCTTCCTGAAGCAGTTCTTTCACAAGCCACGCTGCAACGTATCCCGTTCCTCCGGTGACTAATACGGTTTTCTTATTCATGTTTAAATCCTCTTTCTTTTTTAATTGAACGTTCATTCAATGAATCGTTATAGACGTATCGCTTCCCAGCATGCTTCTGTTACTTTTTCTATAAGCTCTGGCGTTATGCTCAGCATACCTGCTGCATGCTGTTTCGCCAGGGAAACAGCTACATCCAGTGTCAGCGCAATGATGACAGGATCGGGAAGAGGCTTGATCATTTGCTCATGCTTTGCCTTGTTGAATACATTCATGATCGGCTTATAATAAATCATAACAGCCTTCTGGATTTCCAGCTTGTTATACGGAGACTGCAAAAACTGCTCCATGAACATGACTTCATCCGGTATGCGGACGGAAACTTCAATGGTTCTTTTCACCAGGTGCCGGATCTGATCTCTCAGGGGCTGATCCTCATTGATGCCTTGCACAATCCATTGGGAAAAGTCCTTTTTGACCCTCATGTATAATTCATCGATCAGTTCGTTCTTATTGCCGAAATAATGATAGATGATTCCTGCACTTACTCCTGCCTTCCGGGCGACCTTTGACATGGACGTCCCGTGAAAGCCATGTTCTGAAATCAGTTCAAGTGTTGCTTTAAGAATGGAGGCTTGTTTTCCTTCTATCAATTCCAACGAATCAAAAACCCCCTCTTAATTGAATGTTCGTTCAATATTTTACTTGAAGGCGAACATTCTGTCCAATTGATGGCCGAAAGTCCTCTTCAACATAGGAAAAGAATACCCCGGAGTTTTCTTCCTCCGGGGTACATGCCTTAGAGTCCTTTGCCTCCTAGCGGCTTAAGAGTAGTGATTCTGTCCATATCAGCAATAATGGGCCTTGCCTGTTTAATCAGCATCTTGGTGGCTTCATTTCCAAGAGAAGCCTGATGTGCTTCTTCATTACTCCAAACTTCATAGATATAGACGCTTTCCCGTTCATCCTCTGCCAAGCTGACGACATACAGCTCGCAGCCAGGCAATTCCTTCATAGATTCGGCGGCTTCCAGCAAAATAGCCGCAAGCTCCTCCCGCTTTCCTTCCTTTGCTGTCAGTCTGCCATATAATCCGAATTTCCCCATCTTACTCCCCTGCTTTCTCCATTCGTTTTTTGGTTAAAAAAGCTTTAATCATAAAATAGCTTATCTCTTCCGGAAGCAATTCTTTAATCGGCTTCAGTTGATTCGCTCCCGCTTCCTGAACTGCCTGCTCGAGCGTGATTTCATAGGAAGGCGGCACCAACTCTTCATAATGCAGTCCTCCTTCTTCGGCTTCAAGACACTTTAGCAGGTGATTTTCAATGGTCTGAATGGAAAGGCTTCTTTCTTCCGCTATTTCTTTAAACGTTTTTCCTTCCTGGTAAAGCTTTAACGATTCAAGGTGGGAATTGGGTACCGGCTTCGCTGATGCTTTTACTGCCGCAGGTCCCGCTGGCTCTCCGCTGCCTTCGTATTCCGGATACGCTTCCTGGAATTCTAGGATCGCTTTCAGAAATGCTTTCCCGTATTTTGCGGCTTTGTGCTGCCCAACACCGGATACCGCTAGGAATGCCTCTTCTGTCAGAGGCTGCTTTACACACATGTCCTTAAGGGCCGTATCCGAGAAAATGACAAACGGCGGAACGTTTTCCTTCTCAGCAAGGGTCTTTCTGACGGTACGGAGCTCTTCAAACAGCGGATCCCCTGCAGCGACCTGTCTCGTCTGTACGGCTTCCTTGCGCCGAACGGACGTATTTCCGAGCAGCACTTCCTTTCCTGCCGGGTTGACGTAGATGAGCGGATACGCGCCGTGCTCTACCCCAATCAGATCCTGGGATATAAGAAATTCGATAAAGGACGTCGTTTCTTTTGCACTCTTATCCTTCATGATTCCGTAAGTTGGAAGCCGGTTTAAGCCGAGCTCTGTTATTTTCTTATTTTTGGAACCTGTCAGCACCTGGGCTGTAAGTGCCTTCCCAAACCGGTTCTGTCCCATTCGGATGATGCAGGAAAGCACCATCTGCGCTTCCTTCGTTACATCCCGGCTTTCCCGTGAGTCCGTACAGTTGCCGCAGCGTCCGCATGGCTCCATGTCCATTTCGCTGAAGTACTGAACTATTTTGCGCTGCAGGCAGCTTTCGGTATGACAGTAATCCACCATAAGCTGAAGCTTCTCAAGCTCCTGCGGCATTCGCATTCTGTCACTGGACTGGTCAATTAGGAACCTCTGCACCTGAACATCCTGAGGAGAGTAAAGCAGGATGCATTCACTGTCAAGACCGTCCCGTCCCGCACGCCCAGCTTCCTGATAGTAGCTTTCCATGTTCTTGGGAAGCTGGTAGTGAACGACGTACCGGATGTTGGATTTATCAATTCCCATTCCAAAGGCGGAAGTAGCCACCATGACCGTTGTCCTGTCCAGCAGAAAGTCCTCCTGCCCGCTTATTCGGTCTTCATCGTTCATCCCGGCGTGGTACTTGGATACCCGGATTCCGCTCTTGTTTAAATGATCATGGAGCTGATCAACGTTTTTCCTAGTCGCAGCGTAAATAATGCCTGATTCTTTTTCATTTTTTTTCAGAAATTCCTTCAGAAACCGGAGACGGTCCTGACCTTTGATCACGGAAAAAGACAGGTTCTCTCTCGCAAATCCTGTGAGAATGGAGTATTTTTCATCTATTTTAAGAGAGCGGCAAATATCCTCGCGAACCTTCGGAGTGGCAGTAGCGGTTAAAGCCATCACGGCCGGTTTCTTCGGAAGCTGCGATATCATGCGCTGGATGCGCTGGTAGCTGGGCCGGAAATCGTGGCCCCACTGGGATATACAGTGCGCTTCATCTACCGCGGTAAACGGGATATCAATCTCTTTTAGCTGGCTCATAAAGTCATAGCTCTCGAGTCTTTCAGGAGCAATATAAAGAAGCCGGTACTCTCCATTTTTCGCACCCTTCATCCTTTCATAAACCTCAGATGCGGACAGCGAGCTGTTAATATAAGCAGCCGGAATACCTGCCTGGAGCAAGGCATCGACCTGATCCTTCATAAGGGAGATCAGCGGGGAAATGACAATCGTCGTTCCCTCCATCATTAATGCAGGGATCTGATAGCATATCGATTTCCCGCCCCCAGTCGGCATGACACACAGTGTATCGTTTCCTGCAAGGATCGAGGCAATCGCCTCTTCCTGCCCTTTCCGGAACGACGTATAGCCGTAATGCTTTTCAAGCAAAGCTTCCGCCTGCTGCAGCATTGTAATCATCCTCTCTCCAATTCTTCTTACTCTATTATAAAAGGAGCCGCCCCATCACGCAAAAAGAAGAAAATGAGATTTAACAGGAAATAACCGCAAAGTTTGCGTTGAAAAGAATGCCAAAATCAACTAAACTAGCTTTAGTAAAATAGTACTAAAAGGAGAATCGCCATGTACTGCAAAAGCTGCGGAACAGCCATTACTGAACGCTCTAAATTTTGCCCAAACTGCGGAAAGCCATTACGAAACAACCCCTCCAAGCTGCTGATTCTGCTTACGGTCTCTCTTTTTCTCTGTGCAGGTGTTTTCACTGCCCTCTATCTGGAACTGACTAAAGCTGCCCCTGCAGCAAAAGAAGTTCAGGTGAAAGAAAAGATTCAGCCGAAGAAAACAGTCAAAACTGAAGAAGTTAAAAAGACAGCCACAGAACAAGAAACCCCCGCTGAAGAAAAAAAAGCAGCAATCAAGCCTCCAAAAGAACCATCTCAAATTATCAAAGATGCACAGCCGAAAGTTTTTACAATCGTAAGTGATTATTCACAGGGCTCCGGATTTCTCATAAACAGCCAAGGCGATATTTTGACTAACGCCCATGTAGCGGAGGGCAGCCTGAATGTAACGATCCGCGATTATGAAGGAAACGAACATAGCGGAAAAGTAATCGGCTACAGCAATGATACGGATATTGCTGTAATCAGAGCTTCAAGCCTGGCCGGAAGAACGCCACTCGGCCTTGAACAAGAGAAACCTTCTAAGCTCGGGGATGAAGTCATTGCCCTTGGCAGTCCGCAAGGCTTTGAAAACACAGCTACAATCGGAAACATCAGCGGCATTGACCGCTCTTTTACAATTGAGCCCCATACGTATGATGGAATTTATCAAATCTCCGCTCCTATTGCACCAGGGAGCAGCGGCGGACCGCTCCTGGATATGAAAACGGAGAAGGCTGTCGCCATCAATTCTGCAAGGCATGATACCGAAGCAACAATCGGTTTCAGCATTCCGCTTTACAAGGTAATGCCTATCATTAACGGCTGGGTCAGCAGCCCTATGTCTGAAGAATCCATCTCCAGTCTTTTTTACAATGACGAAGGCCTGTACTTTTATGAAGATCTATACGATGACAGCGAATATTACTTCGACGGCGGAGACTACAGCGATGAATATGAGGACTACAGCTACGAAGAGTACGAAGAATTTCCTTATGAAGATTACGAGTGGGAAGATCCTTATATCGAAGAGCCGGATGCAGACGTTCCGGAACATGATTATGAAGAACCTATTACCGAGGAAGGCAGCGAAATTCCTGCCCCGGATATCGCTGATGAGAACAGCGGCAGTGAATCAGAGCAGCAAGAGGAATCTCCGGAAGAACTGCCTGAACAGGATCTCCAGCTGGAGGAACCTGCCCTTGAGGTCCGGGAAGCTGAAACTCAAACTCCCTGATGCTTGCGGACTTTGTGACTCTCTAAAAGAAGGATGGACTGACGCAATCTTAAAGGTGCTGCGAGCCTGGCTCGGAGCACTTTTTTCTATACGCAGGTCCCTTGCACTTCCATTACCTTCTCCGCTTTTTGAGGCGCCATTCCTTCCTTTTCCAGCCACCCATTCCGGACTTCATTCAACTTTGCCCGCAGGCATTCTTTTTTAAGAAGGAAAATGACTCCTTTTGTCGAATACCCTTCTTAAACTAATTATTCAGAAAGTAATAGAGGGACTATTCTGCGAAATGAGGAGAAATATGGAACGAACATTGCTCGAATCTCATAAGAAACGTCTAATCTCTTTTTTTGAGGAACGGCAGTCTGTCTTTTTGGAGGAATGGCAGCAGACGATCTTCATCGGTCAAGTAGATCCTCACAAGGAAAAAGTGAAGGAGAACGGCGAAAATATGTACCTTTTAATCAAACATGCCATCGGCAGCGGCTTGTCGGAGGAGGAAATAAAAGGACTCGCCTTTAAAGTCGCAAGCGAACGACTCGAAGCCAATATCAATATCGGAGATTTCGTATATAATGTAAACGCCGGAAGGAGCATCATCATTCGGAACATCTTCAAATCGGAAATACCTGTTAAAGACCTGGAATTCTTTATCAGCCATATCAATCAGCAATTCGATTTGTTCTGCTACCATGCTGTTACAAAATACACGAACTTAAAAAACCTGGAATTAAGCGAGAAAAACACGTATATTCATGAGAATCATAAGGACAAGCTTGCGCTGCTCGGACAGATGTCCTCAAGCTTTGTACATGAATTCCGCAATCCGCTTACTTCTGTCATGGGCTTTATTAAGCTTTTAAAAAATGATTACCCTCAATTCGAGTACCTTGATATTATCAACCATGAGCTCAATCAGCTGAACTTCCGGATTACCCAGTTTCTCCATACATCCAAAGCTGAGTTTAACGGGACGGAAAAAGAAGAAACATCCATAGCTAAGCTTTTTGAAGACATCCGCGAGCTTACCTACCCGAGTATTGTAGATACCGATGTGAATGTCATCAGCCGGATGAATGAAGATCTGGTAATATCAACATACCGTGAAGAATTAAAGCAGGTATTGCTTAACCTCTTTATGAACTCAATCGATGCCCTTAAGCACAAGGAAAAACCGCGCAATCTGTTAATCAATGCGTATATGGAACATCAGCAGGGCGTCATTTCAATATCCAATAACGGCCCGGCCATTCCGGCTGAAAATATAAAAACCATTTTTGAACCTTTTTTTACGACAAAGGAACTCGGTACAGGAATTGGGCTGTTTGTATGCAAAAAAATCGTGGAAAAACACGGGGGTTCCATTGTTTGTGAATCTAATGAGGAACAAACAACCTTCTTTATCTTTCTTCCTGCCTTATCACAGGAAGCATAAAAAAATCGAGAGAAATCATCATGCCTGTTTTCCGCTCGATTTTTCATTGTTTTATTTTTTCCGTTTCTCAGCAGCAGACAGGCCTTGTTCTGCAGTCAGTCTATGCAATTGGCCCTCCTTCTGCAGTTTCAGCGAATCTGCCGCATCGCGCTTCAGCTTTTGCCCGGTTTCTTTCAGCCTGGCTTTTTCCTCAATCATGCTAATCTGTTTCTTCGTACCTCCCGCTTTTTCCTCTTTCAGCATAGTAGAGGCCATGGTTACCTGGCTTTTCCAAAGCGGGATGGACGTCAGGACGGAGGATTGAATTTTTTCCACAAGCATTTCGTTCGTCTTCTGAATCATGCGGATTTGCGGGGCTGCCTGAAGAGTCATTTCCCTGCTTATTTTCAAATCATACAGTCTTCGGTCGAGCCTCTCGGCAAAGCGGCGGACTGTTTCCTCCTTTTCCTTGCTCCCTATGCTCCCAAGGCTTTCCGCCCCTTGCTGCAAAGAAGGGATTATCTTCTTTTGGAGCTCATCCAGCTTCCATTCGGCAGCAGCTATATATACGTTCAACTCTCCATGGAATTCTTTATTTTGCTCATAAAGATTCTCAAGCATCGCATTGTCTGAAAGCAATATCTGTTTGCTGTTTTCAAGCTTTAGCACCACCCGGTCCATTTGCGCGCTCATTTTATGATACCGGGAAATCAGTTCGGATGCAGAACGCTGGTTTCGAGCGAATATCCGCCTCAATATTCCAGAAGACCGGGCTGGTTCGGGGTCTGCCTCCTCGAGCTTTCTCATCAGATCCTCCATAATGACTCCGGCGCCTCCCCGGTCTTTCTCCTTCACATACTGCATCAGCCTATCGGATAAAGAGAGCAGCTTGGATTGAGCAGGAATGCCAAAGGAAGCAACCTCTTCCTCCATCCCCGGATTAATGGATTCAGCCGCCTCCCGAATTCTCTGAAGCTCTTTTTCTGAGAATGAACCGTGCAGAGTCATTTTAAATCCTTCGCCTGATTGATGGATTTTTTTGCAACATCCATTTCAAATTTGAGCTCACTGACATCATCCTTAAGAATAAGGTACAAATCTTCTTCAATGGTAAAGAGCAGCTCTTTAAGGGTTCGGTTTGACTCCTTTAATGAGGAACTGATTTCACTGTTCTTTTTAGGCTGGGAGGATAAAAATGCAAATCGTTCGGTCAGTTCAACGGCAGAGTCCAAATGCTTGTAGAAAAACGGCTCTGCCCGGTAAAAACGCTTTGGATCCTTTTCAGCAAGACGGTAAATCTTTTTGACAACACGCAGCAAATCGACGCGCTGCTTTAGTTGAGAGATGCTGCGGACAGAGAATAATGCCCGGCTAAGACGGTCAATCTTCCGTTTAGCTTCTTTAAGATTTTTCTGTATATAACGGTACTCGCTCCTTGAAAGCTCGTGTTTTTTCAAATACCGTGAGTGGACAATTGCAGCAGCTGTTCCATACGCAGCCGCTCCGCCAAGCAGGGAAATCCCTGAAGCAGAAAGGTACGGCTGGGATAGAGGGAAAAAGCTAACCAGCCAAACGGCAGTTGTGACAGGCATAGCAGTAAAAAATCCGGCAGCATGCGGAATAAACCGATTCATCTATAATCGACTCCTGACCTAAGATCTTAATCTTCCTACGGATGGGAACGCTTTCCGGTTTCATCTTTCTTATATTCATCGTACATGATTTGCCTCTGTACTTCCATAGACCTGAAATGTACCGGATTTTAAGACCTGAGGCTTATATTTGCCATTATAGTCAGGATTCACCTGCATCATGCCCCTGTTATATAATTAGATGATACATAGTTCAGGAGGGATTAATTTGATAATAAGACCAGAGAAGCACGAGTTTCATCCTCACTATCAGCCTTATATAGATTTTATTCCATCCGGAGACCTTATTATGATCCTGGAGCAGCAGATAGAGGAAACCCTCAGACTTCTTGAAGGCTTAACGGAAGCAGAAGGAGTGCGTCACTATGCCTCCGGTAAATGGACTGTTAAAGAAGTCATTGGCCATATCGCGGATACCGAGCGCATAATGGCTTATCGGCTCCTCGCCATCTGCCGCGGTGAGCAGCACGAGTTTCGAGGCTATAATGACGAAAGCTATGTGAAGCAAGCAGGTTTCAATGAGCAAACCATGGCCTGGCATATGAAGAATCTCCTAGCTGTGCGGCAGGCAACAATTATGTTAATGAAAGGGCTGCAAAGCAGTGCGTGGACCCTGACCGGGAGAGCAAATGGTTCTTCAGTAACCGTCCTTGCTCTGGCAGCCATCATCGCGGGACATGAGAGGCATCATGTAAAGATTTTAAGAGATCGATATCTGTAAGGGAACAGCTGAATGGAAGAACGGAATGGTTCTTCGGAGTCAGCTTTTTAGCCTCCTCCCAATAACGCAGGCGATTTGGATATCAGCTTTACTGGTTATCGTAACGATACGCCGGCTAGCCAGACGAATAACGGCTCCCGGTATAACTTCACAAACGACTTGATAAATGCTATAGGCATCGTCAATCTCTTAAATTGTAATTTATTGGAAATGCAGCGGGGATGTGTAATTTATTACTAACATTGTTGTCCTTAGAGCCGAAAATTTCATTGGTAAAAAGCATATATAACAATAAAACCGAACTATTACGAAGCTCTATATCAGAGTTTCAAATAATAGTTCGGTTTATTTATTAGCCGGAAACCTTTAAAATTCCTGGGGATGAATGAGTTCTGAAGCACATTTACACTCTTAAATTTCCGTCCTCAAATCCCACAGCTCGGGAAAAAAGCGCTGATCGAGCACTTTCCTCAAATAGTTGACGCCGGACGACCCTCCAGTCCCCTGCTTGAAGCCGATGATCCGTTCCACGGTTTTCATATGGCGGAACCGCCACTGCTGGAGCCAGTCTTCGATATCGACAAGTTTTTCGGCAAGCTGGTACAAGTTCCAGTATCGATCAGTATGCCGGTAGACAGTGAGCCAGGCTGCCTGTACCGAGTCATCCTTCTGATACGGATTTGAGTAATCGCGGCTGAGAACGTCCTGATTAATCGATAAACCTGCTTTTGCAAGAGCCTGAATCGCAGCATCATAAAGCCCCGGCTCCCGGTATGCCTTTGCCAGCCGGGCATGCAGCTCCTGATCCTTTTCATAAATTTTCAGGACGTGCGGGGTCTTGTAACCGAGGGCGAACTCGATCAGACGGTATTGATAAGACTGAAACCCTGATGCCTGCCCGAGCTTTTCACGGAACTCCATGTATTCGGACGGTGTCAGCGTTGAGAGGACATCCCACGCCTGGATAATTTGAGATTGCGTCTTAGACACTCTGGCCAGCTGCTTAAAGGCTGTCGGCAAATCCTCCTTTACAACCGCGGCAATTGAGGATTCCAGTTCGTGCAGGATGAGCTTCATCCAGAGCTCGCTCACCTGATGGATGATAATGAACAGCATTTCATCGTGATGATCGGACAGCCTCACCTGTCCCTCTAAAATTTTATCCAGATGTAAATATTCCCCGTAGGTCATGCTGTTTCGAAAGTCGGTATGGATTGCTTTTTCCGTATCAGCAGCCTGTTCATGATTCTTCATTCAACCCCCCCCCCTCTTCTGCGGATAACGGCCCGCACCGGACTTCCGTCAGCCCCCTCAATCAGGAGCGGAAGCGCAATGAGTTCGTAGTCTCCCGGGTTAATTTTTTCAAGCACGAGGTTTTCAAGAATCTGGACCCCGTTCTCATAAAGCGCATGATGGGCAGCCATGTCCCTGCTGTCCAGCTGGTCGACAGACGGTACATCCACCCCGATGAGGCAAATTCCTTTTTCCTTGAGATACGGTCCGCAATCTGGGTGAATGGCGGTGATTTTCTCCGGAAAAACTCCGGGATTGCTCCTGACGGCTGTTTTCAGAAGCAGCCTTTCGGCACCGTCCAGATGAAAGCGGCTTAATGCTTCTTTATTGATTATACTTTCAGCTGAAACATCGATCACTCTGGCCTGGCCGATAAAACAGTGGATGTCGAGCTCGCTGATTTTGGGTCCGCTGTCCAAGAAATGAAACGGGGCATCCGCATGTGTCCCGGTATGGAGGCTTGTGGTAATTTTCCCTATGTTGACAGAACCCGTTTGCTGTTTAGTAAAGGCTGTTGTATAGGAAAAGGGGGTATCCCCAGGCCAATGTCCGATTGTTGGGCCTAGCGGCTGAGTAATGTCCATCCACGTCATTTACGCCACCACTCCCCGCTTATTTTCAAATTTTTTGTAGGTTTCTTCCTTCATGATGGCTTTGAGCTTTTGAATCGTAAGCCATATTCCCTCAAATGTATTGTATAAGGCCACCGGTGCCAAACGAATTCCACTTGGAGCACGGAAATCAGGAATCATTTTTTCCTCTTTTAATGCCTTGCAGATCCTGGCTGCCTCCGCATGCTCAATGAAAAGATGGCCTCCCCTCGTTTCGTCCTCCGGATTGCGGATCGTGAATCCAAAACCGGCCAGCTCATGACTGATTACATCCATCATGTACCCTGTCAGCTTTAAGGATTTCCTGCGCACAGCCTCTATTCCCGCCTCATTAAACATTGCGAGGGAACCAAGCAGCGGGGCCATGCTGAGGATATTCGGCGTCCCCATTTGGTAAGCACCGGCATGGTCTGCTGGTGTAAGCTCATGAGCCATGTCAAACTGCTTGGATTTATCCGAACTAAACCAGCCGGCAAGACCCGGCGTTGCTCCAAAATGCTGTTTGTTAACGTAAAGCGCTCCAACCGCACCCGGTCCCCCATTTAAATGCTTATAGGTGCACCAAAAAGCAAAGTCTGTCTTCCACTCTGAAAGACTATGAGGAATGGACCCGACAGAGTGGCATAGATCAAAGCCTATCAGAATTCCGCGCTTATGAGCTTCCGCTGTCAGTCTATCCATAGGGAGAATTTGGCCGCTGCGGTACTGGACACCTGATAAAATGACCATCGCGACATCCTCAGTCATCGCTGAAATAAGATCCTCAGCTTCCAGCGTATACCCATCCCGGCTTTTGACTTTCACGAGATGGGTCTCCGGGTCATAGCCCTTTAGCCGCAGCTGACTCTGCAGAGCATACACGTCAGTCGGAAAGGTGATATCGTCCGTAACTATTTTTGTCCTTTTCCCTGAGGGCTTGTAAAAAGTAGAAACAAGCTGGTGCAGGTTAGCGGTCGCAGACCCTGTTACGATCACTTCCTCCGGAGACGCGCCAATTAGCGGAGCCATTTGCTCCCCAAGCTGCTCCGGCAGATAAAACCATGGATGCTCCCCCTCTGTCCAGCCATCGATACCGAACGTTTTCCAAGATTCAAGGAGCGAATGGACCGTCCTCTCTGAACGTTTTGACAGCAAGCCAAGAGAGTTGCCGTCCAAATAGATGGTTCCTTCGTTTATGTAAAATTCATTTCGGAAGCAGGCGAGCGGATCCGACTGATCCAAAGTACGGGCATATTCAAGCGAAAAACGATCAAGCTGTGCGGCCATTTTTGTACCGTCCTTTCCAGGTTGAGTCTACTAGAATTATATTTTAGAAATGAGAGCGCTGTCAAAGGGAGGGGGGAGGGCTCTGACTGGGGATGGAGAATATGTGCGAAAATTTGATTTAGCAGCGGAAATTTGATTATTATTGCAAAATCTTAATTCTATTGACTTGCCGGCAAACCCCTCTTCCTTCACCCGCAGCAAAAAGCGGCCTCCCCAGGAAGACCGCCAGCTGCTGTTCAATTAGACGATTTCACGATCCCAGTGACGGTGCACCGAAATCGCTTTTTCGAAGGCTGCAGCGAATTGATCCGAAGGCTGCCCGCTGACCACGCCAGGCATATTCGCCATTTCCTGAGCCTCAATCCACTTCTCGCCTTCATGAGTGGCGCCGATTGGTTTAAAATGCTCAAATGCTTCCTGAAGAAAGGCTGCAGCTTCGCGGTAGAATCGCTTGCTTACATCATTTCCGCCAACTGCATAGATTGCATCAAATAAGACGGAGTCGCTTGTTAAAAAGGTATGTTCAACTTTAAGCTCCGTTCCATCCGTGGCTTTCAGCTTCCCAAGCTTGTTGCTCACGATTTCAGGCTGGATGCCGGCAGCCTTCAGCTTTTCCAGAATCGCTCCGACTTCCGCTCCATTAAACCCGTCATCCACGAGTACTCCAACCTTGCGGGTAGCCGGACTTTTCACCGTATTTTCCTGGCTTAAAGCCGGAGACGATTTCGTTACCTGGGATCCGCCCTGCTGAGGAGGCTCCACTCCGATGTTTTCTGCAAAGCCTTGAGCAAGCTCCAGGCTTACATTTGAGAACATGTCAACAACCTGCTTCTGAACGGATTCGCTTTTCACTTTACCAAGCTCAAAGCTGAACGCATCGATCAAATGCTGTTTTTCAGGCTTGCTCATGCTATTCCAGAAGAGAGCAGCCTGAGAGAAATGATCCTTAAAGCTATCGCTTCTCGCCCGGACTTTATAGCCCTCCACTCTTTCCTGATAGTGAGCATAGCCGCCCTCTTCCACACTTGCAGGAGCCGGTGTGTTCGCTGCAAGGGAATTTTTATGATAGGCAACCTGGCCGCGGTTTATTGTATGCCTGCCATAGCCATCACGCTGATTGTTGAAAAACGGACAGACCGGCCGATTGATCGGCAGTTCATGGAAATTGGGACCGCCAAGACGGATTAGCTGGGTATCGGTATAGGAAAACAATCGTCCCTGAAGCAATGGATCGTTGGAAAAATCGATGCCGGGAACAACATGGCCCGGATGGAACGCCACCTGCTCCGTCTCTGCAAACACGTTGTCCACATTGCGGTTCAACGTCATTTTCCCAATCATTTTAACCGGGATCTCTTCCTCCGGCCAAAGCTTCGTCGCATCTAATATATCAAAATCAAATTTGAATTCTTCCTCTTCCCCGATCATCTGAACACCAAGCTCATATTCCGGGTAATCGCCATTTTCAATGGAATCATAGAGATCCCGGCGATGGAAATCCGGATCCTTGCCGTTGATTTTCTGTGCTTCATCCCATACAAGTGAATGCGTGCCGAGAACAGGCTTCCAATGGAATTTAACAAATCTCGATTTTCCTTCTTCATTTACAAACCGGAACGTATGAACACCGAAGCCTTCCATCATGCGCAGGCTTCTAGGAATCGCACGGTCGGACATCGTCCACATGACCATGTGCGCTGCTTCCTGGTTGTTGGCGACAAAATCCCAGAATGTATCATGAGCCGAAGCAGCCTGGGGAATTTCATTATGAGGCTCAGGCTTTACTGCGTGGATTAAATCCGGGAACTTAATTGCATCCTGAATAAAAAACACCGGAATGTTGTTTCCTACCAAATCATAATTGCCCTCTTCTGTATAAAACTTCGTCGCAAACCCCCGGGCGTCACGGACCGTTTCAGCTGAACCGCGGGAACCTGCGACGGTTGAAAACCGGACAAACACAGGGGTTTTAACGGATGGATCCTGTAAAAACCCTGCGCGGGTATATTCTTTCATAGACTCATAGACCTGAAATTCACCATGAGCCGCAAAGCCGCGCGCATGGACGATCCGCTCTGGTATCCGCTCGTGGTCAAAATGCGTCATTTTTTCACGAAAATGGAAATCCTCCAGAAGCGTAGGTCCGCGTTCTCCAGCCTTAAGTGAAAACTCATCCTCCGAAACCTTGAGTCCCTGATTTGTTGTTAGCTTTTTGCCTTCATCATCAACCCGGTACTGCTCCAGCTGTTCATCCTTGCGATTGCTCAAATTTGCCACCCCTTTAGGTAAGTATGTAAAAAAATGCGTTTTATACAGTACCCTTTGCCGGGAGAGGGGAAACAGGGAATTTTTCGTAAAGGGGGCCCTTATTGGGGGTTCGGATGGCTTTGAACCCGTCCCATACGGAGTTCTAGAGAGATGGCGGCAGGCGAATACGGTCGAATTGTGTCGAAAAGTCGATATCTTCTTCAATTCGGTCGATATATATATAAAATAGCCGATATATTCTTATTTCGGTCGATATATTGTCCGAATCGGCTGATACGGTTGAGCCCCCTAATTTTGGACACGCTCTTCCGAATTCTAATCTTTTCTCCGTTTTTCAAAGAACGATTTTTCTGGGTTTTACTTCCCCTTTTTTATATTTCTGAAAATAGACGGCTGGAGGCCA